>NZ_JBFBNR010000020.1:0-152810 GCF_040687675.1 Kitasatospora sp. NPDC056731 | reverse complement strand
AGGGAGTCCATGCGGAGTATCGGCGACCGACGACAACGCGGCGAGGTGCGTGCTCCGGCGTCGCGCGCCCGGCGTGATCCGAAAGAGAGCCCCTAGACCGCGGGGACCATCCCGAGCAACTCGCTCAGGCGGCGGACCGTGGCGGGTGACTCGCGGTGCAGGCCGGCGACGTCGAGGCCCTCGTCTCCCAGGATCATCAGCAGCGCCTGCTCCCCGATCGCCAGCACCACGACGTAGCCGCTGTTGCAGCGGGTGACCACGTCGCGCAGGCTGCCCACGCCGACCTCGGCCGCGGTGCGCCGGCCGAGGCCGAGCATGGCGGCCGACAGGGCGGCGGCCGACTCGGGGTGGACGGCGGCCGTGTCGGCGGCCACCAACAGGCCGTCGGTGGTGGAGATGACACTCTCCGAGATGCCCATGACCCGGTCGCGGAGGGACTTCAACTCGTCGACCAGCACGGCGGTCGGTGTCTGGCTGCTCATGGTGCGCTCTTCTCACTCTGCTCGGTCGTCTTGGTACGCGCGGTGTGCTCGGCGCGGTGTGCGTTCGGTGGACCGTCGGAAGCGGCCGCCGCTCCCTCGGATCGGGCGGGCAGGCCGCCGGGGCCGCCCGGACCACCCGCGCCGCGTCCGCTGCGGACGCGGCGCGGCAGCGGCCTGGTGTCGGCCGGCGGCGGTTCGCTCGTCGGCATGCGCGGGGCCACGCTCGGTGCCAGGGGAGCCGGGTGCGCCGGTTCCCGGTGGAGCAGGTGCCGGGCGTCCATCCGTACGACGTCGACGAGCACCGCGAACACACCGCGTCCCAGGGCGAAGCCGAGGTCGCGCGCGGTGCGGCGGCCGGTGGCGGCGGCCAGGATCTCCCGGTAGCGGACCGGGATCCGCAGCGCGCCGGATTCGGCCCGGGCGGCAGGACGGATCCGGATGCGGGCCAGTTCGCCGGGCGGTCCCCAGAGGCGGGTCAGCAGGGCCGTCCGCCGGGCGGTCTCCTCGAAGAGCTGCTCCGGCTCGATGCCCGGGCGCAGCGCGATCCTGGCAGGCGGCGCCGCCTCGGCCGTCTCCCAACTGCCGGGCGGGCTCAGCACCAGGGCGAAGGCCCCGTCGAAGGCGGCGGCGGTGCAGACGGCTTCGAGCTCGGCGGCGCCGATCGACCCCTGAGCCACCAGGGCCGCGCCGAGGTCGCCGCCCCAGGTCGGGGGAGCGTCGGCCGGCCGGCCGACGGACGCGGCCGTCTCGGCGGACGCCCACTCCTCCTCGCCGACGCGCCGGGACTTCAGCAGCAGGGTCGCGGCGGTCGGGGCCCCGGGGGTCTCGATCGCGGCGACCAGACCCTGCTCCAGGTGGATCGTGCCGCCCGGTGCGCTGGAGACGGTGACCGAGCCGGTGAACTCCGTCCGGCGCAGCGCGAGCAGCAGCGCGGGCACGTTGCGCGCGGTGGGCGGAGCCGGCGTCGTGGGAGCTGCGGGCATGGCGGGCGGCGCCGTGTCGTGGGACGGGTCGGTCATGCCAGCAAGTCCTGCGCGCGGTCGGCGGTCTGGCGGACGGCCAGCGCCAGGTTGGTCCGTTCCCGGTCCAGCACGGTGGCCAGCAGCAGGGGATCGCCCATCCGGGACACCACCTGGACGACCTGGTGATGGCGGGTGCTGGTGACCACCAGGCTCTCCAACTCGCTCTCCGCCCCTGCCTCGTACAGCCGCTCGCCGATCAGGTTGGTCAGCTCGGCGAGTTCGGCCCCGGTCCCGAGCAGCCGGTGGTCCCCGGCGGACTGGTAGCTGAGACCTGTGACGGCGTCGACGAGCGCGGCACCGACCACTCCGGGGGAGCCGAGCACATCGGAGAGAGAAGCTTCGAGTGCGCGCACCAGTACCCCTTCACGTTCTGAACCCCGGTAGCGTACTTTATTCCATCATTTTCACGAGGCGACCACAACCGGCGACTTCTTGCTATTTTGTTCCTGCACACGGGAGTTCTGCCCGGAAGTCACGCAAAGGACGAACAGCGCATGAACATTGACGACGCACTCAAGGACGCGATGGCCATCGAGGGGGCCATCGGAGTGGCCGTGGCCGACTACGAGAGCGGTATGTCACTCGGGTTCCTCGGCGGGGGGCAGCAGCTCGACCTGGAGATTGCGGCCGCCGCCAACACCGAGGTCGTTCGTGCGAAGATACGCGCCTTGGCCGCGCTGTCGATCGACGATGTCATCGAGGACATCCTGATCACCCTCGGCACCCAGTACCACCTGATCCGCCCGCTGACCCGCAGTCACGGCTCTCTCTTCCTCTACCTGGCGCTGGACCGCTCGCGCGGCAACCTTGCGCTCGCCCGGCACGGTCTCAAGCGCATCGAGGCCGCTCTCGACGTCTAGCCGAGGCCGGGCCGGCGGCCCGGGTGTCCGCGTCCCGTCCGGAAGGCCCGCCCGGAAGCCCTGCCCGAAGGTCCGCCCGAAGGCCCGCCCGGAAGGCCCGCGCGGGCCGCGTTTCGCGCGTGGAATTCCGGGCGGAGCGAATGCGGGGCGTGACGAACCGACTACGGGGATCCGTCCGTGGGAATCGGGCCGCGAATATCGCGGGTGTACGCCGACCATGGAAATGCGTGACTTTCCGATGACTGGGCGTCATATTCGCCCCGGCTGTTCCGGCCGGCGACGGAGCGCCGGAATACCGTGGTCGAACCGCCGGAGCGCCGGTGTTTCGGCGGTGCCGCGGAATCGGCTCGACCACGCCGCGCGCGGCACGAAGGCGCGCCGCCGAGCCGCCGCGCCGGACGGCAGGGGAAGCGGGGGAGCCCGATGGGTACCGCTGGTAGTTGCCGGTTGCCGGTGATCGCCTCTGATCCGCGAAAGGAATGGAGCATGCACGTCACCCTCGCCGAGGAGCTGATGCTGTTGTCGCTGGACGACAAGTCCGGTGCTGCGAAGGCGGGTACGACCGCCGGCTGGGCGGTGGCGGGCGGGTTCCTCGCGGACCTCGCGCTGGCCGGGAGGGTCGTGGTGGACGACGGCCAGCTGACCGTCACCGACCGCACGCCGACCGGCGAGCCCCTGCTCGACGGGCGTCTCGACCGGCTCGCCGAGTGGGTGGGGCGCAAGGGCGCCGGAAAGGCCAAGCCGGCCGACTGGCTGGCCAAGGACCAGCCGACGGCGATCCGGGACACCGTCCAGCGGCTGTGCGAGCGCGGTTTGGTCGTCGAGGAGCGCCACCGCGCCCTCGGCCTCTTCCCGGTCCGCCGCTACCCGGAGGCGGACGGCTCCGTCGAGCGCGCCCTGCGCGCACGCCTGGCCGCCGTGGTCCTGGACGGCGCCGAACCGGACGTCCGCACCGCCACGTTGATTGCCCTCCTGCATACCGCCCGCCTGTACAAGGTGGCCTTCCCGGAACAGCCCCGCAAGCAGGTCGAGCCGCGCTTCGCGGAGATCGCCGAGGGCGACTGGGCGGGCGAGTCCGTCGGCCAGGCGATCCGGAACATGCAGGCCGCCGTGGCCGCCATCGCGGCCGTCACCATCGCCACCACGGCCGCCACCACCGTCATCACCTGAGCCGGCACCGGCGCCGGGCCCGCCCCACGACTCGGGTTCTGATGAACGTCGCAACCGTCGTGCAGCCTCACAGGACGGCGACCGCCAGCGTGATCGCGGCCAGCACCATCAGCAGCCCGAGCGCCACGAAGCCGTACTCCAGGGGCCTGCGTTCGCGGCCTTCCACCAGGACCTGCCGGGGGTCGGCCGGGTCGTAGCGGACCTGTACGTGGCCGCCGTCCGGCAGCGGGTGACGCGGGGTGGACGGGACGGGCGAGAAGACCTCCACCACCCGGCCGTCCTCGGTCTCGAACTGCAGCAGCGGGCGCGGTGGCAGCGCGCGGTCCTCCGGGGCGGGGACGCGGGCGCGCACCAGGGCCTGGGCCGGGACGCCGACCCGGCGCAGCCGCCGGAGGTCACGCAGGCCGACGACCCCGGCGAGGTAGGCGACCACGCCGCCCAGGCCGCCGAACACCACCACGGCGAATCCGGCCGTCCCGCCCACCGCGCCTCCCTGTCCGAATCGCCCCCGGACACCCCAGTATTGCCGACCGCAGGCACTCCTGACGCCCGGAACCCGCCCAGTTCACGGCGGAGCCCCGCCACTCCGGAAAAGGGGTGACGGGGCCCTCAGGGCAGCGCGCGTACGTCAGACGTCGCCGAACTCGCCGGTGCGGACGGCGACAACGAAGGCCGCGAAGCCATCGGGGGAGAAGGCGAGGGCCGGGCCCTCGGGGTCCTTGGAATCGCGGACGGGGACAACACCGGGACGGGGCGATGCGCCGGAGGCCGGGAATGGCCGCGACGTACAATCGCAGTGAATTACGAAGCGCCAGGCCGAGATTCCGGCACCGGTGTGAGGGAGGGGCCAGGATGTTCGGTTCGCGGAAGAAGCTCAACGACATGATGGCGCAGCTCAGGCCCGACCTGAGTCGGGAATCGCTCGGTGTCGGGCCCGACTTCCCGGGCGTCGCCCCGAACCCGTTCCTGAGCAGTGATGCACGCAAGCGCAATGCGGAACTGCGTACGGGGGCGCTTGCGCTCGGCGTTCTCGTCGACTGGCGGGAGGTCAACAGCAATCCACGCGTGGTCCTGATGCTCGACGTGGAGACCGCCAGCGGCATCTCGTTCCGCGGTATCGCGGACGAGAACCTCACGATCACCGAGCTCACCCGACTCGCCCCGGGACAGACGTTCCCCGTGCGCTACCGGCCGGCCGTCATGGACCACTATGTCGCCCTTGCCCGGGACGCGGACCCCGCCCACGTGCAGCAGCTCGCTGACGAGATCGCGAGCCGCAAGCGGACCTGACCCGAAGCCATTGGCCGGATCCCTGGAAGCCCCTTGAAGTCTTGCTCTGGCTGCCCGACTCGCCCCACCCCGCTCAAGCACCGCAACCTGGACCTGCTCGGCCGATAGAGCTTCACCGCCTCGACCCCGACCGCCGGCGCCCTGCGCCCGCTGCGCGACCCGGACGCCCCAGAGCTGGACGAGGACGAGACCGGCGCGGAATGAATCCGGCGCGGCCCGGGACAGGCTCGCCCGGTCGCTCAGAGGAGGACGCCGCCGGAGACCTCGATGCGCTGGGCCGTCATCCAGCGCAGGCCCTCCGACGCCAACGTGGCGATGGCGTCGCCGATCTCCTCGGGTTCCCCGACACGGCCGAGCGCGGTCTGCCCGGCCAGACCCTGGCGCATACCGACGTCATCCCGCATGGCACCGCCGTTGAAGTCGGTGGCGGTCGGCCCCGGGGCAATGGAGTTGACCCGGATACCTCGGGGGCCGAGCTCTGCGGCCAGAGTACGGCTCAGAGCCTCGACGGCGGCCTTCGAAGCGGAGTAGACCGACGTCGCGGGACTGGTGTGGCGAGTCAACGACGACGAGACGTTGATGACCCGGGCGCCCTGCGCCAGCAGCGGCACAAGCGACTGGATGAGGAAGAACGTGCCCCGCACGTTCGTGCCGAACACCGTGTCGAAGTCGTCGGCCGTGACAGCTTCCAGCGGACCGAAAACGCCAACCCCTGCGTTGTTGACCACGATGTCGAGCCGCGAGGCCCCCCAGCGCTCAAGCAGTGCGCTCAGCTCGGAAGTGAAGGCTCCGAAAGAGGAGATGTCGCTGATATCGAGACGCATGACAGCGGCAGTCCCACCCGCGGCGTGCACTTGCCGCGCCGCTTCCTCGGCCCCGGCTGCATCACCGCGATGAGTGACCACGACCCGCACCCCGCGCGCCGCCAGCGCGAGAGCCGTACTCCGGCCCAGGCCACGGTTCGCACCGGTCACCAAAGCGATCCTGTCGGCTGTCATCAGCTGCTCCCTCATCGCACGGCACCAGAGAGACATCGGGCACCGCCATCAGATGCGAGTCGGTTGACTCGCCTTTCCATTGCAGCGTAGGCGCAGCAAAAGAGGCGAGTCAAGTGACTCGCCTCGGATCTGGGGCATACTGCACGCATGGCAGCAGAGCTCTCCGCACACCACCGCCGTCTCGCCCAGCAGAAGCGTGAGGCGATCATCTCCGCAGCCACGGACCTCTTCCTGAACCGCGGTTACGACGGCACTTCCCTCGCCCGCATTGCCGAAGGGGCGGCCGTCTCGAAGTCCACCCTGTTCAAGCAGTTCCCCACCAAGGCAGCCCTCTTCGAGGCCATCGTCACCGAGTCCTGGCAGCGTGACGCCGCAGGCGCCGTCGCGCGACCTCAGGCCGGAGACCTGCGTTCCGGCCTGACCTCCATCGGCCACCGCTACGCCGACCTGATCGGCCGGCCCGGCATGACAGCCCTGTTCCGCATCGTCATCGCCGAGCTGCCCCGCTTCCCCGAACTGGGACGGATGCAGTTCCAACTCGGCAAGCTGCCCTACTTCACCTCGGTCCAGCACTACCTGGAGTCGGAGCACGAGGCCGGCAACGCCGACGTCCCGGACGCCGAGAGCGCCGCCAACCAGTTCCTCGGGATGATCGCCAACTACGTCCTGTGGCCCCGCATGCTGCTGACCGACTGGAACCCCGCAGCCTCTGACATCCGCTACGCCGTCGAGCAGGCGGTGGAGACCACGCTCGCCCGGTACGCCTCCGATCGACCAGCCTGATCCAAGGGCTGGAATTCGTACGCCGCCGCCCAGCGCTGCAGGGGGTTCGCGACCGCCCGGCAGGAACTCGTCCTTCACGAGGCCGGGATCGAAGACCCGGTCGTCTTCGAGGAGGACCCGGGCACCCCCAGCCGCTCCAGCGGCCGAAGTTCGGCGAACTGCTCACCTACGCGCGGCCGGGCGACACCGTGCACATCTCCGAGATGTTCCGCCTCGTGCGCGGCAACCAGCACATCCTCGACGTGCTCGACGTCCTGCGCGTCAGCGCCGTCCCCGCCGTGCACCGCCAGCTCCTCGCCCGCTGCCAGCCGCTCGACGGCGGCCAGGGCCTCCCCGCGGTCCCGACCCAGCGCAAGGCCCGCCGCGAGTACGAGAACCGCGTCAACGCACTCACGCCCTGACCGAGATCGTTCTCACCGATAACCGCTGTACCGATGTTCCCCGAGGCCGAAGGAACGGTCAGCCAAGAGACCCCGCCACTCCGGAAAGGGGTGGCGGGGTCTCAGGGCAGCGTGCGTACGTCAGACGTCGCCGAACTCGCCGGTACGGACGGCGGAGACGAAGGACCGCCAGGCGTCGGCCGGGAAGATCAGGGCAGGGCCCTCGGGGTCCTTGGAGTCACGGACGGGCAGGGAGTCAAGAAAGCCTGGCGCAACCTCAAGGCAGTCCCCACCTTGTTGGCTGTAGCTCGACTTCACCCACGACGCCGTCGTCAAATCGGTGTCAGCCATGAGAGTCCTTCCAAGCAGCACGTATCAATTCGAGAGTCGCCAACTCCGCCAGCGCTCCAACCTGTAGGCGATCGTATCGTCTGCGCCAGTCAAGTAGCCTGACGTCGTCTCGCTCCACGTGCCCTCGACCCTCCGACTCGGAGTAGCCAAAGAGGGAGCCGTCGGGGAGCGTGAGCAGCCGCACAGGTGAGACGAATGGGCGATGCTCGCCCATGCTGAACGGCGCCACCTGAAGGACAACGTTCCCCCGCTCGTACTGCTGCTCAAGCTTCTCGAACTGCTCCCGCATGACCTTTGGGCCCCCGATCACCCTTCGGAGACAGCCCTCGTCCATCACGGCATGGATGAGCGGAGAAGTCTTTCTCAGCAGGAGCTTCTGTCGCGCGAGCAGAAAGGAGACACGCTCGTCGGCCTGGCCGGGGGTGATGTCTCTCCGGCGAACATCTGCCAGAGCAAGAGCTCCCGCGTAAGCCTCGGTCTGAAGCAGCCCAGGGACTACGCCAAGTTCGAAGATCCGAATCTCGCTTGCGCGTGCCTCATGGCCAGCGTACTCGGGGAAGCCTTCCAGCAAGGCTGAATGCTTGGCCTGAAGCCACATGAGGTGCAGGGTTCCGCCCGTCTCAAGCACCCGGTCGACGTCTCGGGCGAACGCTTCACTTGGCGGCGTCCGGTCCAGCGGGGCAAGTTCAGCGTAGGAGACGTAAGAGGGATCAACCCCAACAAGCTTTGCCAGTTTGGCCTGGGTGATCCCAGCTGCCTCGCGTGACCTGCGGAGTTGTACTCCGAAAGGTGCCCACGGGCCTGACGTTGGATCAAGCTCCTTGCGATTCACCATGATTCACCAACTTGCCGAGTAGTCGCTTCAAGTTTCAGATCCGCTTCCGATCGTAGGGGCAGGCGCGCCACTATGGCTACACCAAGTGACCCGCCAAGAGCGAAGCGTTACGGAGATCCCCATGTCCGAAGACCCGAAATCCACGCTGCCCGACTTCGTTCGCAACGAGGTGGTGCGGGACCTGAAGCACCGTGACGCCGACGGCAAGCCGAAGGAGGGGGTCTTCATGGAGATCCTCTGCGGGGCGGCCTTCCTGAGGCCGATCGGCGGGGGTCAGGAGTGGACGACCAGGCCGGACCAGTTGCGACAGTGCGACCCCCGGGAGATCGCGCCCGGTGCCGGGTGCAACCCGCGCCGCCGGCCGCTCTCGTGACCGTCGAACTGGCCGCCGCAACGGCTGCCTTGGCGGGCATCGCCGCCGCTCCGACCCGCGATGCGCCCTCGACCTCTTCGGCGAAGAGGTGAATCCCCTTGAATGAACGTCGAGTTGATGCCATGACCGCCGCTCAGTGCGGCCTTCGGTGTATCCCTCCGGCCGGCGTGTGGTGCGGGTGGGAACCGGACCCGCCGGACTGACAGGCTCCCGTCGTCGCAGCGTGAGTGCTCATCCTCTGTGGCGACGGGGTTCAACGCCCGTCCGCGAAAGACGGCCGCGGACGGGTGAGTACCGGCGGGCCTACTTCCCTGCCGGTCGGCTCCGAGGGTGGGTTGGTGCCGGGCCCTCGTCGAGCCACGCCGCTCCCCGCCAGTCACCCCCTTCTGGCGGGGAGCGGCCGTCCCCTTACTGCTCGTTTCAGAATGATCGAGCCGTGGGTCTTGCGCTGGGCGATCTAGGTCGACAAGGTGTCCGGGGTGCGTACTGATCTTGTTCCGGATGACCTGTGGGAGCGGGTGGCTCCGCTGCTTCCGCCTGTGCCCGAGCGGCGCCACCGCTTTCCGGGTCGGCTGCGTGCTCCCGACCGGGCGGCCCTCGCCGGTGTGATGTACGTGCTGCGGACTGGCGTCGCCTGGCGCGACGTCCCCGCCGAGATAGTCGGTTGCTCCGGAGTGACGGCCTGGCGCCGACTGCGGGACTGGACTGAGGCCGGAGTCTGGTCACGTCTGCACGCCGCTCTGCTGACCGAGCTGCGCCGGGCCAACCTCTTGGATCTCGACGACTGCGCCGTGGACGGCTCGCATGTCCGGGCCCTGAAAGGGGGGGCCACGTCGGCCCTTCGCCCGTCGATCGCGCCCGGCCCGGCTCGAAGCACCATCTGATCGTCGACCGGCACGGCACCCCGCTCGCCATCACGCTCACCGGCGGGAATCGACACGACGTCACCCAGTTGTTGCCGTTGCTGGATGCGGTCCCGCCGATCCGGGGACTTCGGGGGCGCCCCCGCCGCAGACCGCGGCACTTGTACGCCGACCGGGGCTACGACTTCGACAAGTACCGCCGTCTGCTGCGGCAGCGCGGTATCAAGCCGTTGATCGCCCGGCGCGGTGTCGCCCACGGCTCCGGCTTGGGCAAGGTGCGCTGGGTGGTCGAGCGCGCCTTCGCCTGGCTGCACCAGTTCAAGCGGCTCCGCATCCGCTACGAGCGGCGCGCCGACCTCCATCAGGGCCTGCTCGAACTGGCCTGCGGGCTCATATGCCTTCGCCGGCTGCGGCCCTCGCTCTGAACGGACGGTGGGGCCGCCGCAGGGTGTCACCTGCGGCAGCCCCACCGGGTCGGCTGCGGGAAGTGGCCGCTGTGCGGCCTCGGACGGCTGTTCTCCCCCGGCGGCGTCCTGGTACGGGATCAGCCGATGCGGATGATCCCGTCGCGGCGGCCAGCATCGACGCCCGTGCCGCGCCGCAGACGGCGAGGCCGCCCGCCGTGCGCGGGGTGCCTGTCGGTGGTCGAGGACATGGGTTCCGCCTTTCGGAAGAAACTGACCGGAATCCACCACTCCAGTTCAATCGATGCTATTCACAGCTCACTTGACGGCTCATCGCATGTCCAGCCTTGATCGATAAAGCACGGACTTGACCTGTCGCGATCGAATCGAATCGGTTCGCGGGGGCGTCACCGTGGCCGCCGGTCCGACTGGCCGGCTCGCCAGGGCGGACGTTGCAAGAGGGTCGTTTCGGCACGCACCGGATCTGGCCAAGTTCTTTGAAATGCAACGAAGTTGTGATCGTCCTGGATAGCTTTCGAGCGAACCGGAAGGCGTCGTTCGCCCATGGGCTGGGCGTTCCGACGCCCGGCTGCCTCTCCCTGACCTCCTTCGCAGACGGGAACCGTGATGACCACCCCGAGCACCGGAACACCTGCCACCACCCCGGCGACACCCCCGGCGGCCCCTGCCGGGTTGGACGGCGAGACACCCAAGGACCTGCTCCCGACGACCGGCAACTACCCCACGGAGATCGTCCGCTACCGGTCGGTGGTGCTCACCGACATACCCGGTGCCAAGCCGGCGCGCAAGCTCACCGGCGCCATCGACCTCGGCGAGGAGAACCTGCCGTTCTACGACCGCCCGGCCGAGGGCATGATCGTCACCACGGAGCAGAGCTGGAAAGCCGAGGGCGTCACACTCGGCCGACTGCTGCACAGCCTGGCGCTCGCGCCCGGAGAGAGCACCAAGGTCGCGGTCGTCGACTGGCAGCGCGGCACCAAGGCCACCGGCACCGAGAGCACTGCCGAGAACGACTCGCTCTCCAGCATCACCGACCAGAACCGCTCGATCAGCGAGGTCGCCAACGCGATCGCCCGCGAAGAGCAGTACGGCACCTCCCAGGCCTCCCAGGCAAGCAAGTCGGCCAGCTCGGGCGGCACCTTCGGCACCTCGCTCGGCATCATCAGCGGCGGCGCGTCCTGGAGCAACTCGTCCAACTCGGGATTCACGACCGCGGTCTCGCGCTCCACCGGCGTGAAGTCGGTCGCCGCCGAGGCCGCGCAGCGCATCAGCGCGCGCACCCAGCAACTGGCCACCGCCGCCCGCAGCCGGAACATGACCGTGGTACGGGAGACGACGCAGTCGGAGAAGGAGAAGGTCCTCACCCGCGTCGTCACCAACTACAACCACATGCACGCGATGTCGGTGCAGTACTACGAGGTCGTACAGGTCTACAGCGTGACGACCAGGCCGACCAAGCTCGAACGCTGCCTGTTCATCCCGCTGCAGGAACTCACCTTCACCAACACCACCCTGCAGCGGTACAAGGAGGTCCTGGCGTCGGTGGCGCCCGCCGAGTGGGCGAAGAAGATCCGGGAGGCCAACCCCTTCAACACCGCCGAGCGCAAGCTGGACGCGTGCACGGCGCCGGAGGCACCCCAGGTGGCGCACTTCGACGGAGTGGACCTCGCGGACATCGCCGCCTCTCCCATGGGCGTGTACGGGGTGCGCAAGTCCGACGGCAGCCCGGTCCGCTTCGACCCGGTGGCCCGGCAGTGGAATCCGCTGCCCACCACCGGCCTGGACAGCGGCCTGATCCGTATCGCACCCGGCAAGAACACGGTCTACGCGCTCCGGACCGACAACCTGCTGATGCACTTCAACGGGACAGCCTGGACTCCTGACTCGCAGGGCTGGCGCGGGGTGTCCCTGGCAGGTGGTCCGGACGGCTCGCTCTACCTCGTCGGCCTCGGCACGGGGAACACGCTTTGGCAGCTCACCCCGAACGGCGCGTGGCAGGACCTGAACGCCCCTGCTGAGGACGTCGCCGTCGTCGGCCGGGACAAGGTCTGGTACTGCCGGCAGGGGCGGACCTACGAGCGCAGCGGCGGCGGATGGCTGGAGCGGACCCCGGTGCCGAACGTGCGGCGCCTGTCCGCAGGTCCGGACGGCACGCTGTGGGGCATCACTGCCGAGGGCAAGGCCCTCGTGGTGGAACCGGGCGCGATCGCCTGGACCACCCCCAAGCCCCCCTTCGCGACGATCACCGGCATAGCCGAGATCGTCTCGTCCACCAACGGGGACCACTGGGTACTCAAGACCGACGGCTCCCTCCTGCGGATCCTGATGGCGCAACGGGAAGCGCCGCTGGCCTTCGACGCCCCGCCGAAGGCCGACTCCTCCTACGCCTCCAAGATCGACGTCTGGTACGACGAGGCCGGAATCCGCAGCATTCAGGTGGTCTTCCCCGGCCAGACCGTCCGCTTCGGCGACAGTGGCAGCTCCGGCGTCCTCCAGCGCGCCTCCTACACCTTCGGCCCCACCGACAAACTGCTCTCCTACGACGCCTGGGCCGGCACCGGCGCCCGCGGCAGCCTCGCCGGACTGCGTCTGACGATGACCTCGGGCGTGGCCAACTTCGGCGTCGCCGAGACCACCACCGCGGCACCCGACCTGAGCGAGGACGCTGGCGGAGCGGCCCTGTGCGGGCTGTTCGGTGCGACGGTGAAGTCCGGCACCCGCACCTACCTCTCCTCGCTCGGCTTCCACGTGCGCGGCGGGAGCGTGCCGCAAGCGGTGCTGGACCACCTCAACGACAACCGCCGCCACTACAGCCAGGCCGTGTGGGCCAACGCCGACGAGCTGACCCTCAGCCGCATCCTCGCCAACTACTCCTACACCCCGGCCGGCTCGACCGCCGCCGCGGTCCCGCTCGGCATGCTGCTGGACCCCAAGCCCGTCGCCGCCACCGGCAACTACCTCGGCTTCCGGTGGAACTTCCCCGCCGAACAGGAACGCGAGGCGTGGGCCAAGGCCCGCCACCAGAGCGACACCTCGCTCGGCGCGTCGGTGACCAACACCATCGCCATCGCCACCGACGGCGTGTTCGCCGAGGCCGTCCTCGGCCGGGCCAACTCGGCCGAGAAGATCGACCTCACACGGTTCTGGAACTGGAAGGACTCGCCCATCCAGATCACCGCCCCCGACATCGCACCGGTCGCCACCGGCACCCGCGCGCAGAACCTCGACCTCTCGGTGGCCGGCCTGGGCACCACCGCGGCGTCCTTCACACCGCTGGTGGCCATGCCCGACCCAACCGGTCTCCAGGCCGCGCAGGCCATCACCACCGCGAACCTGTTCCGCGACATGAGCGGCCTCAACACCATGGGCCAGGTCCTCACCAAGGGCATCGAAGCTGCCGCCGCCGGCGACAAGGCCGCCGGCGAACGCGCCCAGGACGCCATGAAGACCGCCACCCAGCACCTGGAGAAGATGGCCGAACTCGCCATCCAGGCCACCAAGAAGGCCACACCGGCCGGGGCCGCCACCAACCCGACCGTCACCGGAGGCGAGATCAACCAAGCCGTCAAGGCCGCAACAAAAGCCTGACCACCACACCACGCGGGCCCGGACCACAACCCGGGCCCGCCCCCGCACAATCACCAGCGGCGACTCCGCGCCCGCTACGAACGACGTGCCAGCCTCTGCCAAGTCCTGGTCGAACTTGCCATAGCGTCAACGCTTCCTTCAGTTCCAGCGGCATTCTGAAACGAGCAGTTAATCACCGGCCGGTGGAGTCCTGACCTCCTCTGACCGGAACCCCCGTTCTGGCCCGCGCTAGATGGTCACGCGGACAACTGGGACGGGCCTGAAACTCCCGCCCCCGGCGACCCCGGGGGCGGGAGCCGGTGTTCACACTGGCGCGCGCCCCAAAACGCTCCCTTCACCGGACGGCTCGCGGCGCAGTTCGCCCCGTCCTTGGACGTAGAGGACCTGGTGGACGGTCTCGTGGGCCACGTGCATCAGCCGGTCGGCGATGTGGATCCGCTGCTCAACTCCCCTTTGGGTGCGTCGGCATGTACGTCGAGGGCGCTGGCGAGACTGGGGAACTCGTAGCCTCCGCGGCCGACACCATCGCCCGAACATCCGCGGACGCCGACCTCGTCACTGGGCGCCAACTGTGTTCCGACCTGGCCGTGTTGGTTGCCAACCGAGACAACGCTGAACCGGTTCTCGACCCGCAGGTGCGCGCAGTCCTTCGCTCGATGGAGTCCCTCTGTAAGGCCTGGATGCCCATCACGTACTCCGCCGTGGTCCATTGCCGCGACCACTACGACCAGGAGGCCGGTGGCGACCAGTTCCGCGGCAAGGTGCTTGATCTCCAGAGTGCCACCGAGGCGGCCGTCTACGAGGCGATCCGGGCCACCAACGTGCCGATCTTCGACCTCCCGCAGGGCCTCACCACCCAGGCCCGCGTCGAGTGGATCGCCAAGCACCTCCACCTCCTGGGCATCAACGCCCACTGAGGTGGCCTATCGTCCTCCTACGACATACCTCCGGAGGACCTGCTGCAGCCCCAACGCCCGATCAACGACGCCATGATCATCCTCGAACGGAACGGCCTCGTCCTGCTGGCCGAACGAGCCAACACCGGCTACAGCGACGGCCTGCTCAATCTCCCCAGTGGGAAGGTCGACGTGGACGAGGACGTGATCTCGGCAGCGATCCGCGAAGCCCGCGAGGAGGTGGGCGTGGAAGTTCACCGAGAGGCCGTTCGGGTTGTCCATGTCATGCACTACCGCAACCCAGAGGGAGAGGCGCGCGTCGGCTGGTTCCTCGCCGCCTCCGAGTGGAACGGCGAACCGTACAACGCCGAACCCCACAAGTGTGCCGGTGTCGGGTGGTACCCACTCAACGATCTTCCGGAGAACACCCAGCCCTACAACGAGGCCGGGATCAGCCGGTATCTGAAAGGCGAACCATTCTCGGTGGTGGGCTGGTAGCCGGCCTGAAACACGAAGAAGCCCCTCCCCTCGCGGGGAGGGGCTTCTTCGTGTTTCAGGGTCAGGTGGTCTACCTGGCCTGGAGTGACATGAGCAAGGTGCGTTTGCCGTAACGGGTCTGGGGCTGGCGCGAACTGGCCGTTGTCGGATGGCGGGCAAGCTGCCAAGCTCAGTGTCGAGGCTGGTGGCATCAGCGGCGTCGGCACCGATCTTCACGGGGGGACCAGAATGAAACGGAACCTGAGGCAGCGTCTGGTGCGGACTGCCGTGGCCGGCGCCCTGGCCGTCGGCGGGCTCGCGCTGACGACCGGACCCGCCCATGCGGCTCCCGGGGACCGCTGGGTCACCCTGAACACCAGCCACCACGCTGGCCTGTACTGGACGCCCTGGACGAACAACAAGGACGACGTCAAGCAGGACCTTGCCCCCGGGGATCAGGTAAACGTCTACTGCTGGACGACTGGCGAGGACATCGCCCACCAGGGCAACGTGTGGTACTACATCACCAGCGAGTACTACCACTCCGGTTCCTCCGTTGGCGGGCAGGATTTCCACGACTATGTGTATGGCGCATATGTCGACAACTATGACCTGTGGCACGCGCGAGGCAGCAACGGCCTCCCCCAGTGCTGAGGGACTGACTTCAGATGCCCCTCCCCGAAACGGGGAGGGGCATCGTTGCGTTGGGGGTCAGAGGCGGACGATCCGCGTGGTGGTGCGGACGACGGGTGTTCGTCCCTGTGTCAGATCTTGCCGAGCGGGGTGTCCGGGTCGGCCAGGGCCTTCGGGTCCACCGTCCGGCCGGAGCGCACGAGTTCGCGGATCGGGTCGGTGACGTCCCAGACGTTGACGTTCATGCCTGCCAGGACCCGGCCGGCGGCCAGCCAGAAGGCGATGAACTCGCGGGTGGCCGGGTCGCCGCGGAACACCACCTGGTCGTAGCCGTCCGGTTCGACGTAGCCGACGTACTCCAGACCGACGTCGTACTGGTCGCTGAAGAAGTACGGGATCCGGTCGTAGACCGCGTCCGGGTGCCCGAGCATCGCGCGGGCGGCGGTCTGCGGCTGGTTGACGGCGTTGGCCCAGTGTTCGACCCGCAGGTGCGTGTCGAACAGCGGGTGGTAGGCGTTGGCGACGTCGCCGGCCGCGTAGACGTCCGGGTCCGAAGTGCGCAGCTGCTGGTCGGTCTTGACGCCGTTGTCGACCTCCAGCCCGGCGGCCTCGGCCAGGCCGGTCGCCGGGGTGATGCCGATGCCGACGACCACCGCGTCGGCCGGCACCGTGGTGCCGTCGCCCAGCCGCACGCCGCTCACCGTGCCGCCGGAGCCGGTCAGTTCGGTGACCTCGACGCCGAACCGCAGCTGGACGCCGTGGTCGCGGTGCAGATCGGCGAAGACCTGCGCCACCTCCCGGCCCAGCACCCGCAGCAGCGGCAGTTCGGCGGCCTCCAGTACCGTCACCTCGGTGCCGGCCTCCCGGGCCGCGGCCGCCACCTCCAGGCCGATCCAGCCCGCGCCGATCACCGCGATCCGGGCGCCTGGGCGCAGCACGGCCTTGATCCGGTCGCTGTCCTCGACCCGGCGCAGGTAGAGCACGCCGTCCTGGTCGGCGCCCGGCACCGGCAGCCGGCGTGGGGTCGAGCCGGTGGTGAGCAGCAGTTTGGCGTACTCGACCTGGCCGTCGTCGGTGAGCGTCACGGTGTGTCCGGCCGGGTCGATCGCGGCCACCGCCGTGCCCAGTCGCAGCGTGACGTTCTGCTCCCCGTACCACTGCGGCGGGTGGACGTAGATCTTCTCCCGGGGCGTCTTGCCGAGCAGGTACCCCTTCGACAGCGGCGGCCGCTCGTACGGGCGCTCGTGTTCGTCGCCGATCAGGACGATGCCGCCCCGGTACCCGGCCTCGCGCAGCGCCTGGGCGGCCTTCGCGCCGCCCAGGGACGCCCCGACGATCACGATCGGCCGCTCGCGCCCGCCGTCCTCCGCCGTTCCCGCTGTTCCCGCCGTGCCCGTGCCCATGCTGAACTCCTCGCTCTCCGGCCGGAATCAGGGGCCAGCCTGCCGCCGTCCGGGTGGCGTGTCGAGGCCGTGCCGGGCGCGCCGCGCCGCGCTCCCCCGTACGGGTGAGCGCGAACCGGTGCGCGAACCGCTGCGGGCGCGGTCAAGGAACCCGCTACGGGCCCGCTACGGGGTCATCGCCTCCCGGACCAGCGCGGTGTCGGCGAACTGCTCGAAGCGGACGATCCGGCCGCCGCGCACCGTGAAGTGGTGGGCGACCCGCACCGCGAGCGGCTTTCCGGTGGCCTTGTGCACGGCCGTGTAGCGGGCCAGCACCACCACGTTCTCGCCGTCGACCACGTAGGTGTCGTCGTGCGCCGTCCAGTTCTCCCAGGCGGCGGCCAGGCGCTCCATCACGTTGGCGGTGACGCCCTTCGGGGTGCGGTAGGTGCCGGCCAGCGGGAAGCCGGCCATCTCGGTCCACTCCACGTCGTCGGCGAGCGTGGCGCGCAGCGCGGCCAGGTCGCCGTGGGCGGAGGCCAGGTACTGGCGGCGGACCACGTCGGCCGGGGCGGAGGACTCGGCGAACGAGGCGGTGTCCCTCGGGATCTCGATCATCGTCGCTCAGCCCCAGGCCATCTCGCCCATGGCGACCTTGGTGCCGAGGTCGACGGCGATCTTCAGCCCCAGGTCGGGGAAGCGCCGTTCCAGCGCCTCCTTCGCGGCGGTCGCGTCCGGGGCCCGGCCGATCTCGGTCTCGAAGGCGCGCAGGTAGTCCCGGGTGTGGCGGACGGAGGTGAGGTCGGTGGCCGCGCCGGCGGTGCGGTGGCCGGCCGCGACGAACTGTGGTTCGAGCGCCTCGATCCCGTCCAACAGGTCGATCCAGGCGGCGCGTTGGGCCGGATCGGGGGTGTCGGCCGTCCATACGTGCAGTCCCTCGAAGAGCAGCACGCCGCCGAGCACGGCGTGGTGGTGGTGCTGCCAGAGGTAGTGCCGGTCGGGCAGGTGGAAGTCGGCGCCGCGCAGCTCGAACCGGTGCCCCTCGAAGACGAGTTCGTCCCCGTGCAGCACCTCGGGGCGGACCAGCCGGGTGGGCAGCTCGGGGCCGAGGTGGGCCCAGGCCTTGAGCTTGCCCTCGAACGTCTCCTGGATGTGCTCGACGGTGGAGGCGGTGGCCAGGAACCGTGCCTCCGGGAAGGCGTCCTGGACCTCCTGGGCGCCGAAGTAGAAGTCCGGGTCCCCGTGGCTGACGAAGACCGCGGCCAGCCGCTTGCCGGCGGCGCGGATCCGCTCCACCAGCCGGCGGCCGTCGGAGCGGGTGAACCCGGCGTCCACCAGCAGGGCGTCCTGCGGGCCGGTGACCAGGACGGAGGTCTTGTTGAGCGAGCTGTCGGGGCTGTCGATGATTTCGAAGTCGAGAGCACTCATGGGTCTGTTGTCCTTCCTCCTGCCGGGCACGCCTCGCCGCCAGCATCGGCCTTGCGGGTGCGCTCCGCATCCGGAGGAGCTGCGGGGGCGGGAGCGGGCCCGATCCGACCCGCGCCGGGGATCTCACGTCCTCGGGGCCAGTCGCAGCACCGCCAGCGCCCCCAGCAGCGTCGCCCCGGCCAGCACCGGCCACAGCACCCCCGGACCGGCCGCCAGCAGCGCCATCAGCGCCGCCGGCGCCGCCGCCTGGCCCACGCCCGACGACAGCTCCCAGCGCGCCAGCGCTCGCCCCAGCAGGTGCGGCGGGGCGGCGGCCGTCACCAGGGCCGTCCCCGCACCGGTGTAGAGGATCTCGCCCAGCGTGAACACCACCGAGACCGCCGCGACGCCCGCCGCGCCCGCCGTGCCGCCCAGCGACCCGACCGCCCAGTACCCCAGGTAGGCCAGCGCCAGCGTCACCCCCGAGGCGGCCAGCACGGCCCGCCGCGAACGGTCCGCGAGCCGCAGCACCAGCACCAGCTGCAGCGCGACCACCAGCACCGTGTTGCCCACGAACACCCCCGACGACCACGCCGGGGAGGCGTGCAGGTGCAGCACCAGCAGTGCCGGCAGCGCCACCTCCAGTACGTCGAAGCAGAACGCGTACGGCAGGTTGGCGAGGCTCAGCAGGCTGATCCGCCGCAGCGACTCGCCCTGCTCCCGCACGTCCACCGCCCGGTCGGCGGCCCGGTGCGGCGCGCGCACCCGCAGCGACAGCACCAGCGCGGCGGCGGCCAGGCAGGCCGCGCCCGTCGCCCCGGCCAGCACCCGGATCGCGCCCGCCCCGCCGGTCACCACCAGCGTGGCCAGCAGCGCCCCCGCGCCCAGCCCCGCGTTGCGCAGCGACCGCCCGGCCGCCAGCGCGGCGTCCCGCAGCCGGCCCTCGGTCAGCGTGCTGACCACCGCCGTGTGCGTGGTCGGCCAGGACTGGCTGCCCACCCCGATCAGCACCGACGCCGCCACGAACCCCGGCAGGCCGTCCGCGACCAGCAGCGCCAGCGCGCCCGCCGCCCGCACCGCCATGGTGGCCGCCGCCGGCAGGGTCCGGGCGCCGCGGTCGATCCACCGGCCGGTCAGCGGCACCACCAGCAGGCCCGCCACCATCCCCGCCGACATCGTGAGCCCCGCCGCCGCCGCGCCCAGGTGCAGCACCCCGATCCCGTACAGCAGCAGGAACGGCCGCAGCAGGCCGGAGCCCACCGCGTCCACCACCAGCGCGGCCGCGTACCGGGGCCCGCCCGCGGCGGTCAGCAGCCGCAGCAGCGTGAACGGGCCCCGGCGGCTCGCACCGATCGGCGGGGCCGGCGGCCGGCCGTCGCGGACGGCGGCGTGGTCACGGGCGGCGGCGTGGTCATGGACGGACTTCTCCTGGATCAGGCTCATGGCCGGTACCGTCCGCCCTGTCCGGTCCGCCGGGCACGTCGATTGACGCTAACCGTCAATCGACGTGGGAGCGGATCCGGGCGGGTGGCAGGATCGCCGTCGTGAGTGAACCGATCATCAAGAGGCGCGGGTGGGCGGACGCCCCTGCCGGGAGGAGCACGGCGGGCGCATGAGCGTGACCATCGACATCACCGGCCTGCCCGACGAGCGCCTGCTCTTCACGCCGTCCCCGCTGGGCGAGTTGACCGCGATGCTGGACGTCCTTGCCGAGCCCGCGCACCACCCCGCGCTGCACGGCTGGGCGTCCAGCACCGCCGCGACGATCCCGCCGGTGCTGTCCGAGCGGCTGCTGGAGGCCGACTTCCTCTGGCGCTCCTCCCGCGCCGACTTCCTCGTCCCCGGCCTGCCCGGCGCCACCCTGGCCGCCGAGCTCGACGCCGTCGACCGGATGGACGACGAGCTGTACGTCGCCGCCGCCCTCGTCACCACCTGCGGCTCCTCCCGGTCGGCCCGCCGAGCGCCCTCCCCGCTCACCGACCCGGTGGCCAACGAGCGGGCCCGCGAACTCGCGCTCGCCCGGGGCCCCCGGCAGGCCGCCTTCGCGGACCGGCTGCTCGCCGACCCGCCCGCCGTCCGGGCCCTCGTCCGGCGGATGCTGGAGGACTGCGAGTCGGCGTTCTTCGCCGACGCCTGGCAGCGCGTCCTGCCCGCCCTGGCCGCCGACGCCCGGCGCAAGGCCGACCTGCTGGCCCGGCGCGGCCCCGCCGAGGCGCTGGCCGCGGTCTCACCCTCCGTCACCCTCGACCAGAGCGCCGACGGGCGGCGGCGGATCGTCGTCGACAAGCTCCAGGACAACGCCACCAGCGGCACCGACGGCGGCGGCGTCACCCTCATCCCCACCGCCTTCGGCCGGCCCCACCTCGTGGTGGTGTACACCCCCGGCTGGCGTCCCGTCCTCCAGTACCCCGTCGCCGAGGCGGGCATCCCCGAACCCGTCTCGCTGGCCCTCGTCCAGCAGCGGCTGGAAGCCCTCGCCCACCCCGTCCGGCTGCGCCTGGCCCGCACCATGGCCCGCGGCGCGCACACCACCGGCGAACTCGCCACCACCTGGCAGCTCAGCGCGCCTGAGGTGTCCCGGCACCTGGCCGTCCTGCGCAAGGCGGGGCTGCTCATCACCCAGCGGCGCGGGCGGTACATGCTCTACCAGCTCGACCTGCCGGGCAGCGCCCGGCTCGGTTCGGACTTCCTGGAGGCGTTGCTGCGGTGACCGGTGTCGTGGTGACCGGCGGACCGGCGGACCGGCAACAGGTGACCGGCAACAGGTGACCGGGAACAGGTGAGCGGGAACAGCAGGGGAGCGGAACGCGTTCGTCCGGGCATGACCGACGACGCCTCACCCCGCATCCTGCGCTACGCCGCCTTCACCACCCGCCCCGAGGGCGGCAACCCGGCGGGCGTCGTACTCGACGCCGCAGGCCTGACCGACGAGCGGATGCTCGCCATCGCCGCCGAGCTCGGCTACTCCGAGACGGCCTTCCTGACCGCGGGAGCGACCGAAGGCGCCTACGGAGTCCGGTACTTCAGCCCGCTCACCGAGGTGCCGTTCTGCGGCCATGCCACGGTCGCCTCCGCCGTCGCGCTCGCCGCCCGCACCGGCCCCGGGCAGTATGTCTTCACGACGGCCGCGGGCGAAGTCCCCGTCCAGGTCGACCAGGACGCGGAGGGCGTCCTGCGCGCCACCCTGACCAGTGTCGAGCCGCAGGTGGAGGACGTGACCGGCGCCGACGTCGACGAGGTCCTCGCCCTGCTCGGCTGGGCCCGCACCGACCTCGACCCGGCCCTGCCGCCCCGGATCGCCTACGCCGGCGCCCGCCACCTCGTCCTCGCCGCCGCCACCCGCGACCGCCTGGCCCGCCTCGACTACGACTTCGACGGCCTCGCCGCCTACACCCGGGCCCGCGACCTGGTGACCCTCCAACTCGTCTGGCGCGAGGCCCGGGACGTCTTCCACGTCCGCAACCCCTTCCCGGTCGGCGGCGTCGTCGAGGACCCGGCCACCGGCGCAGCCGCGGCCGCCTTCGGCGCCTACCTGCGGGAGCAGGGCGCGGCGGCGGCCCCGACGGTGCTGACCCTCCACCAGGGCGAGGACCTGGGCCGCCCGGGCGTGCTCCACGTCGAACTGCGGACGGCGGACAGCCGGATCCGGGTGTCCGGCGCGGCGGTGGCGATCCCGTAGCGCGAACGCGATCGGCCCGGTCCCGGCCCGGTCCCGGCCGTGGGCGTCCGGAAATTCGCTCGCATACGGGGCCCGGGTGGGCGAAGCTGCCCGGATGCAGCGAGCGAACGAACGCACCGTCACGGTCCATCTCACCCACGGGGGCGAGTACTTCGGCCCGGTGGGCCCGTTCGAGGCGGCGGGCGGGTGGTGGTCGTCGGTGGACGGGGTGGGAGCGCGGGCGGCCGAACTCGCCGGGGTGCCGGTGTTGGTGCTGCGGCTGGTGGAGGGGCGGAGCGAGCAGGGCGGGCGCGGCGGCCACGGCGGGCAGGTGTGGTACCACGCCGAGGCGCTGGAGCGGCCGACGGCCGTCGAGGCCCGGCCGCTGGACGCCGGGACGGCCGCGCTGCTCGGCCCCGCCGAGCGCCGCGCGGCCTGGGCCACGCCGGCCGGGCTGGGGGAGGCGCTGGCCTGGGCGGAGGCGGAGCTGGCCGGGGCCGGCCGGCCGGTCGCCGGCCCGGCGCGGCAGATCCGGACCTGGAACCTGTCGGGCCTCGTCCGCCTCCCGACGGCCACCGGCCGCGACGCCTGGCTGAAGACCACGACGCCCGCCTTCAACGCCCGGGAGGGCGAGGTGATCGCGCTGCTCGGCAGCGTCGACCCGGGGCTCGTGCCGCCGGTGCTGGCCGCCGACCCGGCGGGCGGGCGGCTGCTGCTGGACCACGTGCCCGGCGAGGACTGCTGGGTGCCGTCCCTCGACACCGTCGAGGAGGTGGTGCCCCGGCTGGTCGCCGCCCAGGCGGCGCTGGCCGCCGACGGGCGCGCGGCGACGGCCGGGCTGCGCGACCGGACGCCCCGCACTCTGCTGGCCCAGGCGCAGGCGCTGCTCGACCGGCTCCCCGGCGAGACCGACCTGACGCCCGGGGAGCTGGCCGGCGTCCGCCGACTGGTCGCCGAACTGCCCGTACTGCTGGAGGAGTTAGCGGACTGTGGCCTCCCGGAGACCCTGGTGCACGGCGACTTCCACCCCGGCAACTGGCGCTCCGACGGCGAGCGTCCGGTGGTCGTCGACTACGCCGACTCCTACCTCGGCCACCCCGCCCTGGACGGGCTGCGCCCGCGCGCCTACCTCGCGCCGGAGCGCTGGCAGCACCTCGTCGAGGTCTGGCTGAAGGCCTGGAGCGAGCACGCGCCCGGATCCCGGCCGTGGCGCGCGCTGGAGCTGGTCGAACCGCTCTACCACTTGTCCTACGCGCTGCGCTACCAGGAGTTCCTGGACCACATCGAGGAGAGCGAACGCCCGTACCACGCGGGCGACCCGGCCGCCGAGCTGCGCGCGGCGCTGGCCTGCGGCGTTCCCGACCTCACGGGTCAGAACACCGAGGACGCGCCCTAGACTGCCGGGGTGGATCGGACGACGCCAGGCCCCGTGCTCCCGGAGCTGCCGCTCCAGGAGCTGGAATGCTTCTCCGCCCTGGTGCGCCAGTTGCACTTCGGGCGGACGGCGCAGCTCCT
This sequence comes from Kitasatospora sp. NPDC056731, assembly GCF_040687675.1. Taxonomy (NCBI): domain Bacteria; kingdom Bacillati; phylum Actinomycetota; class Actinomycetes; order Kitasatosporales; family Streptomycetaceae; genus Kitasatospora; species Kitasatospora sp. NPDC056731. The sequence continues at coordinate 129,422 of NZ_JBFBNR010000020.1, read as the reverse complement.
GGGCGTCTCGCAGGGCCGGGTCTCCCAGCTGATCAAGCGGCTGGAGGGCCGGGTCGGCGCCCCGGTGTTCGAACGGACCAGCCGACGGGTCGAGTTGACCGAGCTGGGGCGCGAGCTGGCCGAGCAGGTGGTGCCCGCCGTCGACCGGCTCCGGGAGGGCTTCGAGGCGGCCCGCGCCCGGGCCGCCTCGACGGACCGGCCGCTGCGCCTGGGGTTCCAGTGCGCCGTGTACGAGCCGGTGGCCAGGGCGATCGCGGGCCTTCCGGAGGGCGCGGCCCAGCTCGTCGAACTGTCCTGGGGTGATCCGTTCTCCCACCTGGGCCGGGGCGAGATCGACCTGGCCATCGTGCTGTCCCCGTGCCGGGAGGACGGCCTGCGGGTGCTGCTGGAGTTCTCGCGGCAGCCGATGTACGTCGCCCTCTCCGCCGGGCACCGCCTGGCCGGGGCGGCGAGCGTCTCCACGGACGAACTGGCCGGGCTGGCGCTGATCGAACCGCGGGGGCCCGCCCCGGACTACTGGCGCCGGGCGAACGCCCCGCGGCAGGCGCCGGACGGGCGGGAACTGGCCTACCCGGCGGGCGCGGCCACCCTCCAGGAGGGGCTGTCGACGGTGGCCAGCACCCGCCGGGGGCTGCTGCTGTGCGAGGCGAGCACGGCGTACGTCCAGCGGCCGGACATCCGCTATCTGCCGGTGCCGGGCCTGGAACCGTCCACGCTGCTGGTGGTGCAGGGCGAGCGGCGGCCGCACCCGCTGGCCGGGGCCTTCGTACGGGCGCTCACCGCCGTGGGCGCGTGACGGCGGCGAGCAGCAGTCCGGCCGCCGTGATCAGCGCCGCCGTGAGGAGCACGGCGTGGGTCCCGGCCCGGTCGATGACCAGCCCGCCGGCGAGCGAGCCCAGCGCGATGCTCGCGTTGAACACGCCCGCCCACAGCGCCGCCGAGGCCTCGATCCGGGCGGGGTCGGCGATCCGGACCCAGGTCTGTGTGGAGATCGAGACCCCGCCGTACGAGGCGCCCCAGACGACGAGCGCGAGCAGCACCGCCACCACGCTCCCGGTGAGCAGCGGCAGCAGGGCGGTGGCGAGCGCGACGCCCGCGAGGGCGGTGGCCACGGTCGCCTTGGGGCGCCGGCCGGCCGCCGGGCCGAGGGTGAAGTTCCCGGCGACGCCGGCCAGTCCGTAGACCAGCAGGCAGGCGGCGATGACGCCGCTGCTCAGGCCCGCGTCGAGTTCGAGCACCGGCCGTACGTACGTGTAGCCGGTGAAGTGGCCGAGCACGACCAGCGCCGTGACGGCGAGTCCGGCGGCGACGCCCCGGCTGCGCAGCGCGTCCGCGATCCGGTCGAGCCGGCCGCGCTCGTGGACGGGGAGGGCGGGGAGCGTGCGGGCGAGGACGGCGGCGGACACCGCGCCGAGCAGGGCGAGGGCCCAGAACGCGGAGCGCCAGCCGAGCAGCGCCGCGAGGTAGGTGCCGAGGGGGACGCCGAGCACCGAGGCGATGGAGACGCCGGAGAAGATCAGCGTGGTGGCGAGGGCGATCCGCGGCCCGTCGGCGAGGCGCGGGCCCAGCCCCGCGGTGATGCCCCACACGATGCCCATCGCGAGGCCGAGCAGGACGCGGGCGGCGGCCAGGACGGGGTAGCTGGGGGCCAGTGCGGTGAGCGCGTTGGCCAGCGACAGCAGCAGCATGAAGGCGACCAGCACGTGCTTGCGGTCCCGGAACCCGATGAGCGTGGGAACGAACGGGGACAGGACGGCGGCGAGGAGCCCGGTGATGGTCAGGGAGAGCCCGGTGACGCCGTCGGAGACGCCGAGGGTCTTCGAGACGGGGGTCAGCAGCCCCACGGGCATCATCTCGGCGGAGACCACGGTGAAGGTGGCGAGGGCCACGGCGGTGATCGGTGCCCAGCGGGGCGGGCTGCCGGGGGCGGCCGGGGGCGCGAGGGTGTCGGCGTCGGTCATGGGGCCAGCCCATCAGCCGCGCCGAGGGCGGAACAAGATCGATGAGCTCATCCGTCGATTAGCCAGGCTCATAGATCCGGGAACGCCCCCGGCGCCGCCCGCCGTGGTGCGGCAGGCGGCGCCGGGGGCGTGGTCACTCCGCCGGGGCGATCCGGTAGCCGCCCGCGGCCGAGTAGAGGGTCAGCGCCTCGACCGGGCAGAAGTCGACCGCGTCGGCCAGCGCCTCCGTCAGCTCGGCGCCGTCGGCCGCGTAGTCGGCCACCGGCTCGGCCAGCCCGTCGGCGCCGAGCGCCAGCGAGCCGGGGGCGCTCAGGGCGCACATCCCGGAGCCGATGCAGCGGTCCCGGTCGACCCGGACCACCACCGCGTCGGCGCCCGTCCCCGGCGTGGCCGTCACCAGGCGACCTGGAGGGTCTCGGGGCTACGGGTGAGCAGGCCCCGCCGCCAGTCGATCTCCTCGACCGGCCCGGTCAGGCGCAGCGAGGGCAGCCGGCGGGCCAGGCGGTGCAGGGCGAGTTCGAGCTCCATCCGGGCCAGCCAGGCGCCCAGGCAGTGGTGCGGCCCGGCGCCGAAGGTCAGCATCGGCGCGGCCAGCGGGGAGAACAGCTCGGTGAGCAGGTCCCCGGTGAAGACCGTCGGGTCCTGGTTGGCGGCGACGGTGTCGGCGGCGACGACGCTGCCCGCCGGGATGACCACCCCGCCGATCTCGACGTCCTCGATGGTGCGACGCAGCAGGCCGGGCAGGTGCTGGGAGTCGCCGAGCGGGACGGCGCGCAGGATCTGCTCGGTCGCGGCGGTCGCGCTGGCCTCGTCGGAGGCGAGCCGCTGCCAGGCCGCGCGGTCCTCGGTGAGCAGGTAGACCAGCGCGTTGCCGAGGCTGGTCATGGTGGTCTCGTGGCCGGCCACGACGAGGCCGATGACCAGCGTGACCAACTGCTCCTCGGTGATCGAGCCGTCCTCGGCCGCGGCCGCCAGCAGGCTGCTGACCAGGTCCTCGCCGGGGTCGGCGCGGCGTTCGGCGATCACCGCGGCGCCGAAGCCGGCGAACTCGGCCATGGCGGTGGCGATCTCCTCGGCCGTGTAGGCGGTGGCCGAGAGCGCGTGGTCGCTCCAGTGCGAGAGCTTCTTGCCGTCCAGGTTGTCGAGCCCCATCAACCGGGTGATCACCTGGACCGGCAGCTTGCGGCTGTAGCCGGCCACGATGTCGGCGGGGGAGCCGTGGTCGATCATCTCGTCGATCAGGGCCTCGACCACCGAGGCGACCCAGGGCCGCCAGCGGGCGATGGCGCGCGGCGTGAAGGCCCGCTGCACGGTGCGGCGCAGCCGCTGGTGCTCGGTGCCGTCGATGTTCAGCAGGCCCTGCGGGCTGTCGAGGATGTTCGGGACGAGGGTGATCGGCGGCGCGTCCGGCGCGTACAGCGGGGCGCGGCCCAGGCGCGGGTCGGTCAGCACCTGCCGCACGTCCGCGTGGCGGCTGACCAGCCAGACGGGCGTGCCGGTCGGCAGCGCGGCGAGCCGGGGCGGGCCGGGCTCCAGGCGGCGCAGGCAGTGCATCGGGATGAGCGGGACGGTGCCGGTTCCGGCACCGGTCGCACTGTTCTCGGCGGACATCCGTACTCCAGACTCCAGGGCGGGGGGCCGTACGTGACGGCCCGACGGGGGGTGGAACCGGGATGGTGCGGGGACGGGTGGGGCGGGCCGGCGGGCGGCTCGGCCCGGGCCGGGTTCGGCGGACCGGGACGAACGGCGGATCAGGTGGGACGAACGGCGGATCGAAGGCGGAAGCGAAGGCGAACGCGGACCGGAACGGGGGATGGCGCGAATCGTGCGACGGCGTACGGTCGGTACGCCTCGGCGCGGACGGCGCGCGGTGGCGCACCGTCGGGTGGGGCGGATGTGCTGAGCGTGGTCGCGTGGACCGCTTCTGCTACGACCGTACGTGGGCGGCGGTGCGCGCGTCAGCGGCACTTCCAGCCAACGGCGCTCCTTTCCGGGCACTTCGAGGCATGCTGACGGGCGCTCGGCGGCGCCCGCGCGCCCTGCCCTGCGGGCCACGCCGGGGGGTCCGGCGGATATCTCGACGGCATATGACGCCTTTGCGGCCGGTGCGGTGAGCCGGATCACCGGGCCCGCCCCGTCGGCGCCCGTCGCTACGGGCGCTACGCTTCGTGGGCAGTCGTTTGTCGCAGGTCACGCCGGTGCAGAGCCGCATCGGCCGACGGAGGTGGAATCGGATGGCCCAGCAGGTCAAGGCAGTCATCGCGCGCGCCAAGGGCGCGCCCGTGGAGGTGACCACGATCGTGGTGCCGGACCCGGGGCCGGGCGAGGCGGTGGTCAAAATCCAGGCCTGCGGGGTCTGCCACACCGACCTCCACTACCGCGAGGGTGGTATCAACGACGAGTTCCCGTTCCTGCTCGGGCACGAGGCGGCGGGCGTCGTCGAGTCGGTCGGCGAGGGCGTCACCGAGGTCGAGCCGGGCGACTTCGTCGTCCTCAACTGGCGTGCGGTGTGCGGCCAGTGTCGCGCCTGCCGGCGCGGCCGCGCGCAGTACTGCTTCAACACCCACAACGCCAAGCAGAAGATGACGCTGCTGGACGGCACCGAGCTGTCCCCGGCGCTGGGGATCGGCGCGTTCGCCGAGAAGACCCTGGTCGCGGCCGGCCAGTGCACCAAGGTCGACCCGGCGGTCTCGCCGGCCGTCGCCGGCCTGCTGGGCTGCGGTGTGATGGCGGGCATCGGCGCCGCCATCAACACCGGGGGCGTCGGCCGCGGCGACTCGGTCGCGGTGATCGGCTGCGGCGGCGTCGGCGGCGCGGCCGTGATGGGCTCGCGGCTGGCGGGCGCGTCGAAGATCATCGCCGTCGACATCGACGACCGCAAGCTGGAGACGGCCCGCAAGCTCGGCGCCACCCACACCGTCAACTCCCGCAGCACCGACCCGGTCGAGGCGATCCGGGAGCTGACCGGCGGCAACGGCGCGGACGTGGTGGTCGAGGCGGTCGGCCGCCCGGAGACGTACAAGCAGGCCTTCTACGCCCGCGACCTGGCCGGCACCGTCGTCCTGGTCGGCGTGCCCACGCCGGAGATGACGCTGGAGCTGCCGCTGCTCGACGTGTTCGGCCGCGGCGGCGCGCTGAAGTCCTCCTGGTACGGCGACTGCCTGCCCTCGCGGGACTTCCCGATGCTGATCGACCTCCACCTCCAGGGCCGCCTGGACCTCGGCGCGTTCGTCACCGAGACCATCGAACTCGACGCGGTGGAGCAGGCGTTCGAGCGCATGCACCAGGGCGACGTGCTCCGTTCGGTCGTGGTCCTGTGACCCCCCGCGTCGACCGGCTGGTCACCGCCGGGACCTTCGAACTCGACGGCGGCAGCTGGGAGGTCGAGAACAACGTCTGGATCGTCGGCGACGACGAGCAGGCGGTGGTGATCGACGCCGCGCACGACGCCGACGCGATCGAGGCCGCGCTCGGCGGGCGCCGACTGCTGGCGATCGTCTCCACCCACGCGCACAACGACCACATCGACGCCGCCCCGGCCCTCGCGGCCCGCACCGGCGCGCCGATCCTGCTGCACCCGGACGACCTGCCGCTGTGGAAGCTCACCCACCCCGAGCGCCTGCCGGACGGCGAACTCGCCGACGGGCAGCGGATCGAGGTGGCCGGCACCGAGCTGACCGTCCTGCACACCCCGGGCCACGCCCCGGGCGCGGTCTGCCTGTACGCGCCGGAGCTCGGCACCGTCTTCACCGGCGACACCCTGTTCCACGGGGGCCCGGGCGCGACCGGCCGGTCGTTCTCGCACTTCCCGACGATCATCGACTCGATCCGCGAGCGGCTGCTGTCGCTCCCGGCCGAGACGGTGGTCCGCACCGGCCACGGCGACCCGACCACCATCGGCGCCGAGGCCCCGGCCCTGCCGGACTGGATCGCCCGCGGGCACTGACCGCGAACAGCCCCCGGAGCACGCCGCGTGCTCCGGGGGCCGTAGCATCGCGATCATGGCCCATGATCCCCGCGACCTCGACGACGCCTTCCTCGCCTTCTGGCGCGAGCGTCACATCGCCACCCTGACCACCGCTCGCCCGGACGGCTCGCCGCACGTGGTGCCGGTCGGCGTGACGTACCAGCCGGAGACCGGGACGGCCCGGGTGATCACCAGCCGCACCAGCCGCAAGGCGCGCAACGTGGCGGCGGCCGGCCCGCAGGGCCTGCGGGTCGCGGTCTGCCAGGTGGACCGGGCACGCTGGTCGACCCTGGAGGGCGTGGCCGTCGTCCGGGACGAGCCGGAGCAGGTCGCCGACGCCGAGCGGCGCTACACCGAGCGCTACCGCGAACCCCGGGCGAACCCGGACCGGGTGGTCATCGAGATCGCCGTCGACCGCGTCCTCGGCCGGCCCTGAGAGCCCTGCTCCCGGGCGCCCTAGCGGCCGGCGCCCATCCTGAGCGCGAGTTCGCGGGCGTGGTCGGCCGCCGCGGGGCCGCGGCCGGAGTCGGGCGCCTCGGAGAGGAAGACGAGCGCCAGCATCAGCGCGGCGTCCAGCCGGCCCACGACCAGGCACGGATCGTCGTCGGCCGGGGCGGTCGCCGTCCTCGCGTACCCGCTGCGGACCGCCGCCGGGTCGAGGCCGTTCTCCGGGTACCGGGCGTACTCGACGAGTCGGCCGAACTCCAGGGCCGGGGGCCCGAGCAGGGCGTTCGACCAGTCCAGCAGGGCGACCGCCCGCCCCTGGTGGCGGCGGATGTTGTCGCTGCGCACGTCGAGGTGCAGCAGGCTGTCCTCGGTGCAGCCGATGAGGTGGCCGGCGACCAGGGAAGCGGCCGGCGGCTCGGGCCAGTCGTCGACGCGGCGGCCGATCTCGGCCCAGCGGCGCCCGATGCGTGCGGCGATCGCCGCCGCCGTGCTGGTTCCCTCTGCCGCGACGGGCCGCAGCTGCGGCGGCGGCACCCGGTGGAGCCGCGCGAGGAGGTGACCCAGCTCGAAGGAGTCGAGGTCCGAGCCGTCGTCGGGGACGTAGGCGGACAGCAGCACATCGGGGGCGGCCGGGTCGTCCGCCAGGACGAGCTCCCTCGGCTGCGCGACCGGCAGGCTGTGGGCGGCCAGGTGCTTCGCGATGACGTACTCCTGCCGGAGCAGGGTCCGGGTGTCCACGTGGGGGTCGTTGGCGTTCGACTCGAACCGCTGGCGTGCGAGCCGCACCGCGACGGGCCGGCCGTCCCGCGCCTGCGCCCGGAACACGGAGAACTCCAGGCCCTTGCCGACGAGTTCCAGGCCGCTCAGGCCCCACCGCTCGGCCAGGTCGTCCAATGCGGCGAATCGCTCACTCATGTGCACCTTCGGGGTTTCGCGGTCGCAGGTCGGCCTGCGTCTTTCGCCACCAGTGTGAAGGCGCCGGGCGGGCACGTCAGGCGTTCACCGGAGATGGCGCGGGATGACGCGGGATGGCGCAGGTGCGGCCCCTGCCGGCTCAGCCCCGGTTGTGGTCGCCGGCCGCGCCGTCGAGGAGTTCGCGCAGGATGTCCATGTGGCCCGCGTGCCGCGTGGTCTCCGTCACCATGTGGATGAGCACCCAGCGCAGCGACACGGCGTCGCCGAACCAGGCCTTGCCCAGGTCGTCGAGGTCGAGTTCGCCGATCACCTGGTCGGCGGCGGCGCGGGCGCGGGCGTAGAACGCCAGGACGTCCTCGGTGGACTCGTGCGGCTCCACCCTCATGTCGGAGGTCTCGTCGGCCTCCAGGTCGAAGGGCAGGGGCCCCGTCCCGCGGCCGAACGCCTCGCAGAACCAGCCCAGCTCGGCACCCCCCAGGTGCTTGACCAGGCCCAGCAGGTTCGTCCCCGACGGGGTCATCGGCCGCCGCAGCTGCTCGTCGTCCAGGCCGTCGAGCTTCCACAGCACCGCGTCGCGGTGCCGGTCGAGGGCGACGTGCAGACTCTCCTTCTCAGCACCGGTGAACGGTACGCGCTTCATCATGGGCGGACCGTACCAGCCGTCACCGACAGTGCCGCCGGGCCGGTGGCCGGGCCCCGTCCGGTCACGCCCGCGCGCGGAACGGGGCCGTCCGGCCGGGGTGGCGCCGCGTCAGGCGGAGCGGTGGTAGGAGGTGAGCGAGATCCGGACCGGGCCGTCGTCGGCGGCCGTGGCGAGGATGCGGACGATGGCGATGTCCTGGCCGCCCTGGGCGCGGACGCAGAAGCTGCGGTCGGTGCGCAGGGCGTTGAAGGGCAGGGTGGAGACCGGCTGGGTCTCGACGCCCTTGACGCAGTCGGGGAGGGTGAGCCGGCCGGTCGGCGCGACGTAGGCGTCGCTGTCCTCGGGGATGTAGAACTCGCCGGCGTGGCGGCCCAGGTACCAGGTGGAGGCGTCCTGGGCGGTGACCTTCCCGGCCTTGAGGTCGAACTCGTAGCTGGGGTCGGGGGAGGTGAGTTCGAGGTTGGTGTGGACGGCGGTGTACCCGGGGGCCGTCGTGGCGGCGGTGGTGGCCGGGGCACTGCTGGCAGCGGCGGACGGGGCGAGGCCGGCGGCGACGTTCTGGTCGTCGAGGTCGTCGAGGTACTCGGGATCGAGCAGGACGAACGCGGCCGCGGCGCCGACGAGGAGGGCGGCGGTGGTCAGGAGCACGGTGCGGGTGCGGGTACCGGTGTGCCGGCGGGCGGGGGCGGCGGGCTCGGGTCTGTCGGGGGCCGGTTGCAGCCGGGTGGGCGACGGGGCGGGGAGGCCGAGCCTGGTCGGGGCGTCGGCCGCGGCCCGGGCCGGGGAGAGGGCGGTGGCGGGTGTGGCGGGCGTGGTCGGCAGGTCGCTGTGGCGGCGGATCGCGCTGCTGACCTGCTGGGGCAGCCAGTCGTCGGAGAAGCGGAGTTCGCCGCCGGTGGCGGGGTGCCGGCGGGCGGCCTCGATCAGCTGGGCGGTGCCCGGCCGGTCCTCGGGGCGCTTGGCCAGGCAGAGCCGGACCAGTTCGTGCAGTCCGGGCGGCAGGTGGGAGAGGTCGGGCTCCTCGTGCACCGCCCGGTACAGCGAGGCGGGCTCGGGCCCGTCGCCGAAGGGGGGAGTGCCGGAGCCGACGTAGGCGATCAGGGCGCCCAGCGCGAAGACGTCGGTGGCCGGGGCGGCGCACAGGCCGAGGGCCTGTTCGGGGGCCATGAAGCCGGGCGAGCCGATCCGCAGGCCGATGCCGGTGAGCGGGCTGGCGTCGGCGGCCCGGGCGATGCCGAAGTCGATGACGCGGGGGCCGTCGGCGGCGACGAGGACGTTGCCGGGCTTGAGGTCGCGGTGGACGACGCCCGCCGCGTGGATCGCCTGGAGGGCCTCGGCGATGCCGGCGAGGAGCAGCAGGACGGTCCGTTCGGGCAGCGGTCCGTAGTGGTGGACGACCTGCTGGAGGGAGGGGCCGGGCACGAAGGTGGTGGCCAGCCAGGGAGTGGCGGCGTCGGTGCCGGCGTCGACCACCTGGGCGGTGTAGAGGCCGTGGATGCGCCGGGCGCTGGCGACCTCCTGGGCGAAGCGGTGCCGGAACTCGGGGTCCTCGGCGAGTTCGGGGCGGACGACCTTGAGCGCGACCGGCCGCCCGCCGGGGGTGTAGGCCAGGTAGACGAGGCCCATGCCGCCCGCGCCGAGCCGCGCGCAGAGGCGGTAGCCGCCGACCTCGCGGGGGTCGTCCGGGGTCAGCGCCTGGAACGCCGTGGGCGACGGGGCGCCGAAGGGCTCTGCGGTCATGCTGGCTCCCAGCGGGTCGTGCGGGTGGGACGGGGGAGTGGCGGAGCGGGGCAAGGCAAGGCAGGACGGGGCAAGGCAGGACGGGGCAAGGCGAGGGCGCGGTGGCCGGTCGGGCCGGGGCCCGGGCGGACGTCGGCGTCGTGAAGCGCACCGGATCATACCCCGACTGGGATTTCAGTCAGGAACAGGGTCCTCCGATCGGTCGGTGCCCCCTCCGGGTAAGGTGATTCCTTGTGGCTGACCGTCGAACCTTGATCATGGAAGCGGCTGCGCGGGTCATCGCCCGGCGCGGCGTCCGCGGGCTGCGCGTGGAGGAACTGGCGGCGGAGGCGGGTGTTTCGACCGCGCTGATCTATTACCACTTCAAGGATCGCGCGGGGATCCTCCGCGCGACGCTGGAGTTCATCAACGACCGGGCCGAGCGCTACACGACGGAGCGCGCGGCGGACGCGCCGCCGCTGGACGCCCGGGGCGAGCTGGAGCAGACGCTGCTGCTGGAGCTCCAGGACACCCCCGAGGTGCGGGAGAACAGCACGGCCTGGGGCGAGCTGCGGGCGAGTGCGGTGTTCGACCCCGAGCTGCGGGAGGACCTGGCCCGGGCCACCCTCGTCTGGGTCCAGGAGGTCGCGGAGCTGCTCGGGCAGGTGCGGCCGATGAACGGGGCCGCCGCCCTGGCGGCCTCGGCCGAGCGGCTGACCGCGCTGCTGGAGGGGCTGAGCGTCCGTTGGCTCAGCGGCAGCCTGCCGGTGGCGCACGCGCGCGAGCTGATGGCCGACGCGATCGAGGCCGAAGTGGAGCGACTGCGCGGGTAGCGCGCGTCGCGTTCCGGCCCCGGGCGAGGCGGCCCGGGGCCCTTTTGCCGTGTCGGGGTCGGCCGGGCAGTTCCATGATCTGGAGCTTGACTGAAAATTCAGTCAATGTCAGAGTTGCGACTGCGGGGCCACCGGTCACTCGGTGGGCAATACTTGATTTGGAGATCCGTCATGAGCAACACCCACGGTGACAATCGTTCCCTGTTCGACCGCCTCTTCGGGGCCCCGCCGCCGCCCCCGCACCAGGCGGAGCACGGCCTGCCGTACGCCGGCGAGGCCGGGCTCCCGCAGTGGTGGGTGGACCGCGACGACGTTCCGCACGCCCGCACCTGGATGTCCTGGCCGTCCCGCAAGTCCGTCTGGGGCCGGCAGCTGGCGGGTGTCCAGCAGGACATCGCGCTCATCGCCCGGACCATCGCCCGCTTCGAGCCGGTGGTCATGTGCGCCCCGGACGACTACAGCGTCCGGGAGGCCCAGTCCCTGTGCGGACCCGCCGTCACCGTGACGGACGCCGTCCCCACCGACGACCTCTGGATGCGGGACACCGCCCCGGTGTTCCGGCGCGACGGCTACGGCCGGCTCGACGCCGTCGGCCTCAACTTCAACGGCTGGGGCGGCAAGCAGACCCACCGGGACGACGCCGAGGTCGCGCGCGGCATCGCCGAGATGCTCCGACTCCCCTTCTCCTACGCGGAGTTCGTCGGCGAGGGCGGCTCGGTCGAGACCGACGGCGACGGCACCCTGATGGCCACCGAGAGCAGCCTGGTCAACAAGAACCGCAACCGGGGCATGAGCCGGGACGAGATCGAGGAGGCCGTCCTGGAGGTGTACGGCGCGGACAAGATGATCTGGGTCCCCGGGATCAAGGGCCAGGACATCACCGACGACCACATCGACGTCACCTCCCGGTTCGTCCGGCCGGGCGTCGTCCTGGTGCAACTGCCCCCGGCGGACCGCCACGACGTCTGGGCCCGGGACGCCCGGGAGCAGTTCGACATCCTCTCCCGGGCCACCGACGCCAGGGGCCGCCGGCTCCAGGTGATCCGGGTGGACGGCCCCGACACCGTCCGCTCGCGCGACTCGAAGTTCGTCGACTCGTACCTGAACTTCCATGTCGTCAACGGGGGCGTGATCGCCGCCCAGTTCGGCGACGTGTACAAGGACGAGGCCGCCCGGCGCACCCTCGCCGAGGCCTTCCCCGGGCGCGAGGTCGTCCAGCTCGACGTCGACCGCCTGATGGCCGGGGGCGGCGGCATCCACTGCTCGACGATGCAGGAACCGCTGCCTTAGGGCCTGTCCGGTCGACCGGGCCCAGCAGATTTTGAAGACGCTCGCTAGGCGCGCCAGCCTGCGATCTCCGTGCCGATCGCCTCGCCGAGCAGGCTGCGCGCGCGGTCGAGCGGCAGTGAGCCGCTCAGCCACCGGATGCTGAGGCCCTCCAGGAGCGCGGTGAGGCGTTCGGCGGAGGCGGCGTGCGCGGGCGCGGTGCCGAACGGGTGGGCGCGGCCGAGCAGGCCGGCGATCTCGTGCACCCAGGTGTGGGTGGCCCTGGCCAGGTCCTCGCGGAGGCGGGACTCGAAGACCGCGCTCGCCCGCAACTCGCCCCAGGCGGTGCTGTTCTCGCGGACCTCGGTGGAGTCCTGGAGTTCCAGCAGCAGGGCCTGGGCCAGTTCGCTCCAGGGGTCGTCCGCGGGCGCCCCGGGCTCCGGTTCGGCGGTGTAGCGGTCGGCCCGTTCGCCGATGAACTCCAGGGTCTCGCGGAGGATCCCGGCGCGGTCGGTGAAGTGGTAGTAGATCAGCGAGGTCGACACCCCGGCCTCGGCCGCCAGTTCCCCCACCCGCAGTCCGCGTACGCCGCGTCGCGCGATGAGTCGTGTGGCCGCTCTCAGTATCTCTGTTCGACGGTCTGGCATGGTGGTCCACTGTACTCGAAATATTGACTGAACTTTTAGTCTGGCTTGAGAGGCGCCCACCCTGGCCTCCCGGCCCGGCGGATCGCCCGATTCGCCCGATCGGCGCCGCGCGGGCTCGCCGACGGACCCGCCGGCCACCCCTACTGTCGGATATCGCCCGCTTCGGGGTGGAATCCGTGTCGACGAGGGGACCTGCCATGAGAGAACCCGCCCTGTCCCGCCGGGCCGTGCTGCGCTCCGGGGCGGCCGCGGCCGTGGTCGCGATGGTGGAAGGCTGCGGTTCGTCGGGGGCCTCGTCCCCGAAGGACGAGCCGACCACGGCCGCCGGCACGGGCACGGGCGGAGCCGCGAGCGCCGCCGCGTCGTACGCCATGCCGGCCGAGTGGCGCCCCCACACCAGGACGTTCATGGCCTGGCCGGCCCTCGAATCGGTGTGGGGCGACCAACTGCCCGCCGTCCGCCAGGACATCGCGCACGTCGCGCAGGCCGTCGCCCGATTCGAACCCGTGGTGCTGATGGCCCGCCCGGACCAGAGCGCCACGGCCCGGCAGCTGTGCGGCTCCAGCGTCGAGGTCCTCGACCTGGCGGTGGACGACCTGTGGGCCCGCGACACCGGCCCGACCTTCGTCACCGGCCCGGCAGGACTGGCCGGCGTCGACCTCAACTTCAACGGCTGGGGCGGCAAACAGACCCACGACAACGACGCCAAGGTCGCCCGGTACCTCCTCGACCACTACAGGATCCGGCGCATCCAGGCGCCGATCACCGGCGAGGGCGGCGCGATCGAGGTCGACGGCGAGGGCACCCTGATGGCCACCGAGAGCTCGTGGGTCAACGCGAACCGCAACCCGGGCACGAGCCGCGACCAGATCGAGGGGGCCCTGAAGGAGCTGTTCGGCGTCCAGAAGGTCATCTGGTTCGCCGGCGTGGCCGGGCAGGACATCACCGACTGCCACATCGACGCCCTGGCCCGGTTCGCGGAGCCGGGCGTGGTCGTCATCCACCGCCCCGGCCCGGACACCCCGCCGGACATCTGGTCCCGCGCCTCCGACCAGGCCTTGCAGGTGCTCGGCTCCACCACCGACGCCAAGGGCCGCAAGCCGCGGATCGTGGAACTCGCCGAACCCGACCTCACCGGGCAGCCGGACCGGGGCAAGGACTTCCTGGCCACCTACCTCAACTACTACGTCGTCAACGGGGCCGTGATCATGCCCCAGTTCGGGGACAAGGCCTCCGACGACCGGGCGGCGGGCGTGCTGGCCGACCTCCACCCCGGCCGCGAGATCGTCCCGGTGAGCATCAACGCCATCGCGGCCGGTGGTGGCGGCATCCACTGCTCGACCCAACAGCAGCCCGAGGCCGCCGCCGGGGCCTCCGGCGGCTCCTCGGGCCCGGCCTGACCGACCGGCTGGGCCGCGCCGCCCCGGCTTCCGGGCTCGGCGCGGCACGGCCGATCGGGCCGTTCCCAGCCGGTCAGCCCGTGATCGGCCGGCTGTCCAGGCGGATGTGGTCGACCGCCCAGTACCAGTTGTTGCCCGCGTCGTACATCCGGAACTTCAGCGTCACCGCCTGCGCCCCCGCCGGGACGGCGAGGCGGCGGGTGACGAGGGTGTTCTGGACGTCCTTGCCGGCATTGTCGTTGCCGGTGGCGTCGGCGCTGTAGAACACCAGGCGGGTCTCCGTGCCGTTGTCGAACACGGCCGTGACGGACGCCTTCTGCGGGGCCTCCTGCCGGTAGTGGGAGTCGAAGGCCAGGTACAGCGTGTCGGCGCCGGCCGGGAGGCGGACGGCGGGGGAGACGAGCGTGGAGTCGAAGACGCCCTTGCGGGAGGGGGAGCCGGTGTCGTCCCAGTCGTCCGGGTCGGCGACGGCGAGGACGCCCAGGCCGCGGGTGAAGTTGCCGCGGTCCTGCCCGGCCGGGGTGGACCACTCCCGCTTGGTGTGGAAGGTCCAGCCCTGGAGACGGACGGTGCCCTGCGGCATGCCGGGGGCGTTGACCACCGACCAGCCCTGCGGCGCCCGGGCCGTCCAGCCGAGCACGCCGTCCTGCGGCTGGAGCGCGCCGGCCAGCGACTCGAAGTCCTCGCCCAGCAGGTGGCCGGCCATCACGGGGGCGGGGCGGGCGGCGAGTTCGCCGTCGGCGATCGCGAAGCGGTCGCCGGCCAGCGCCCGGGCGGTGACCAGGATCCGGTGGGTGGCGCCGTCCGGCAGCTGGGCGGGCGGGGTGACCTCCCAGACGGCGGTGGCGGTGGCGCCGGCGGCGAGTGCGGCGGGCGGCGCGGTGACGGCGGTGACCGTCCAGCCCGGCGGGACGACGGGCTGCGCCTCGACGGCGGTGAGCGCGGCGGTGGCGGTGAGCACGGCCGAGACCCGGGCCGGGCGGCCGGGCAGCAGGACGGGTTCGTCGATGGTGCTGGAGGCGGCCCCGAGGGCGACGTCCACGGCGAGCGGGTCGGCCAGGCCCAGGGCCGGGTCGGTGACCGTCCGGTCGTCCCAGGGGAAGCGGCCGGCGATGCGGCGGCGGAAGGTGAGGTCCCCGCGGACGGCCACCGCGACGTCGTACCAGCCCTCGGGCCGGACCGCGAGGTTGACGGTCCGGTCGTCGCCGGCCGCGACCCGCACCTCACGCAACCCGTCGCCGTAGGCGAGGTCGCCGACCAGGAAGGTCTGGGCGGTGCGCGAGCGGTTGATCACGTCGACTTCGAGGACCTTGCCGTTGCGCTCCTCCGACAGCGACACCTCGTACGTGCCGGCGGCGTCGCCGCGCAGGTGCCACAGCGCGCCGTTGGGGCCGTGGACGCGCAGGTCGTAGCCCTCCGGGCCGACCGTCCAGACGTCGGAGAGCCGGCTCTTCGCGCCGACGGTGTAGTGCCGGGGCGCGCCGCCAGGTGCCGGGTAGACGGCGAACACCGCGCCCTGGCGGCCCTGGTTGACCAGGTCGAGGGTGAGCTCGCCGCCCTTCAGCCGGGGCTTGACCAGCAGGTCGTAGGGCGCCGGGCGGGCCGAGCGGGTGCCGCGCTGCTGCTGCGGGAAGGCCTGCGGGCTGGGCACGGTGGGGGCGGGGAGCTTGCCGGTGTCGACCACCTTCTGCCGGTTGCCGCTGGTGTCGGGCAGCTGCGGCCAGGCCGGGTTGCGGCCGGAGAAGTCGAAGACGTTGGTGAGGTCGCCGCAGACGGTGCGCCGCCACGGGCTGATGTTGGGCTCCTGGACGCCGAAGCGCTGCTCCAGGAAGCGCAGCACCGAGGTGTGGTCGTAGACGGTGGAGTCGACGACCCCGCCGCGGGTCCACGGCGAGACCACGACCATCGGCACCCGCACGCCCAGACCCATCGGGTACGGGCCGGAGACCAGGGTCTCGCCGGCGGGCAGGGTGTCGGACCAGGTGAGCGCCGTCCGCGGCCTTGACCCGGTACCTGCCGTCCTGACCGACGACCCGGTGGTAGGTGGCGGAGCCCTTGCTGACGCGGACGACGACCTCGCCGTCCACCGGCACGGTCGACTTGCCGCGCCCGGTGGCCAGCGGCGGGACGGGCGGCAGCTGGTGGTCGAAGAAGCCGCCGTGCTCGTCGTAGTTGAGGATGAAGACGGTCTTCTGCCACACCTCGGGCTTCGCCGCCAGGGCGGCGAGCAGCCGGGCGGTGAGGTGCTCGCCGTTCGGCGGCGCGTAGTTGGCGTGCTCGGAGAGCGCGGCCGGGGCGACGATCCAGGACACCTGCGGCAGCTGGTCGGCCTGGACGTCGGCGGCGAAGGCGTCGACCAGGGCGTCGCCCATCGCGAACGGGTCGTTCTTCTTCGCCGGGTCGCCGACGGCCCGCATCCCGCGCTCGTACAGCGGCTCGCCGGGCTTGGCCTTGACGAAGGGGGCGAACCAGGCGAGCGCGTTGTCGTCGAAGTTGTCCAGCGCCTGGTAGGTCTTCCAGCTGACGCCGGCCCGCTCCAGGCGCTCGGCGTAGGTGGTCCACTCGTAGCCGCCGGGGATCTCGGTGTTGTCGGTCACCGGGGTGTCCCGTACGGTGCCGCCGCTGGTCCCGGTCATCAGGTGGTCGCGGTTGGTGTTGGTGTTGCACTGGACGGACGCGTAGTAGGCGTCACAGGTGGTGAACACCGAGGCGAGCGCGTGGTAGAAGGGCATGTCGGCGCTCTCGTAGTAGCCCTGGCCGAGCCAGCCGCCGGAGCGGCGGGTGACCGAGCCGTCGGCGAGGCCGTCGTTCCAGGCCTTCATCGAGTCCACGAAGCCGAAGGCGGGCGCGCCCTGCTGGTAGGCGCTGGTGTGCGCGGCGTTCATCGGGAAGGGCAGCAGGTGGCCCTCCTTGCGGCCCGGGTCGGGCTGGTGGAACACCGAGCGCCCGTTGATCCCGCGCACCGCCGTCCGGTCGCCGAAGCCGCGGACGCCCGCCAGGGTGCCGAAGTAGTGGTCGAACGCGCGGTTCTCCTGCATCAGCACCACGACGTGCTGGATGTCCGAGAGCCGCCCGGGCTTGGCCGGCGCGGCGAGCGCCTGCTGGACGCTGATCGGGAGGGCGGACAGCACGGCGGCCGCCGCCGCGCCGCCGAGCAGGCTGCGGCGCGACAGTTCGGGCATCGGACTCATCGGGTGGGGCTCCTTGCTGACGGGCGCCGGACCATCGGTTCGACCCGGACCAGTCACGTTTCTAAGCGACCGAGGTGACCGGGGCCGGGGAGTTCGATGACGATCCGATGGCCGCCAAGGGGCCCGGAGCTGTACAGACAACTTGTCGGCCTGTCGGGCGGTGCGGGAGCCACCGTCAAGTCCGCGCCGGGGAAGCCGTGTCGGCATCGGGCGCGGGACGTGGCGGCGGATCCGTCAGGTCCGAGGGCCGGCCCGATCTGGCCCGGGGTCAGCGGCGCAGCCCTTCCGACCGACACCGGTCACCGGGCGGCGGTGACGCCCGGGGTGAGGCGGAGTCGCTCGGGGCGGGACGGGGAGCGGAGGTCCTCCGGGGCGAGCAGGTCGCGGCGGGCCTGCCAGGCGAGCAGCCGCTCCAGGGCCTGCTGGTCGCGCTCGTCCGCCGTCCCGGCCGTGGCGCCCGGGCCGACCTCGCGCAGCAGGACGCGGGTCGGCTCGCCGTCCTCGCCCGGCATGACCTCCAGGACGGAGAACCACGAACCGGGCGGGAACACCACCTCGGGCTCGCCGTCCTCGGCGATCACCGAGGTGCGGCGGCCGGTCGCGGACCACACCAGGAACTCGACCGGAGTCCCCGGTACGACCTCCAACGCCGGCGTCCCGACCACCGGCGCGGGCTCCACCAGCAGCGTCCCCGGCACGTAGTGACGCAGCTCCTCCTCGCCCGCGTCGGCGCCCAGCAGCACGGCGCCCCGGTGGTTCGGCAGCCGCCGCAGGCCGGATCCCAGGCACGCCAGGTACGGGTCCAGCGGCCCGGAGCCCGGTCGGCGGGCCGCCACGACCAGCTCGGTGTGCAGGACCGGGACGCCCGTGTCGACGTGGTGCAGGTAGACCGCCGCGAGGTCGCTCTTGAGGTCGTCCCGGGAGTGCGAGCGCAGCGCCGGCAGCCGCATGGCGACCTGCTCGGCGCGGCTGGCGCAGCGCTGGAAGTGCTCTCCCAGCAGCGCCCGGAAGGCGGTCCGCTCGGCGGCCGTGCTCGGGCGGCCGGAGACGGCGGTGCCGTCGGGGGCGAGGAGGCGGGCGCGGGTGGGGGCTTCGGGCTCCGGGGCGGGGACCGGTTCGGGTTCGGGGGTGGGCTCGGGGTCGGGGACCGGTTCGGGTTCGGGGACCGGGGCTGGTTCGGGCTCGGGCTCGGGGTCGAGGGCGGGCTCGGGGACCGGGGCCGGTTCGGGCGTGGGTGCTTCGGCGGCGGGCGGTGTGGCCGGTTCGGGGATCTGCGCCTGGGCCTGGACCGGGACCGGGGCCGGGGGCTCCGGGAGGGTGGCGGTAGCGGTGGTGAACTCTTCGTCTGGGGCGGGTACTTGGGCGTCGGGGTCGGCCGTGGCGGCGGTCTGGGTCCGGACCGCGGCGGCCGGCGGGATGGCGGCGGTGATGGCGGCGACGCTGGCGAACTCGCCTTCGGGGGCCGGTCGTTGCGGGTCGACCGCGGCGGCCTGCACGGTGGCCGGCACGGCGGGCTGGGTGGGCTGCGCCGCGGGGAGGAAGCTTCCGCGGCGTGCGCCGTCGATCAGCAGCTCGGGTGCGGCCGCGCCGGGGGTGGTGAGCGCGGCGCGCAGCTCGTCCAGGACGGCGAGCACCTCCGGCGGCACCGTTCGCCCGTCCGCGCCCGCGATCAGCAGCGGGTGGGCCGGGTCGGGGTCGCGCAGGCGGGGGCCTCGGTCCTGCGGCGGCTCCTCGGGGCGCAGCCACAGGCCGGCCGGCACGGCCTCCAACCGCCAGCCGGTGACCGGGGATTCGTAGAGGGCCGGTCCGCAGGCGGCCGGGCCGCCGGGGGTGGTGCGCCAGGCGGAGGCGACCACGCGGCGCCGTGCGGGGGAGGCGGTCAGTTCGGTCAGCCACGGTTCCCAGGTGGGGGTGCCGTCGGCGGCCAGCACGCGGGAGGAGAAGCCGCTGGTGGTGCGCATGGGCAGGCCGACGGCGGCCCGGAGGTCGTGGCCGAGTTCGGTGGCGAGCCCGGTGGCGAGGGCGGTGAGCGCGCCGGTGGCGGCCCAGGGGGCGCTGAGCAGCAGGTCGGCCTCGGGGCCGGGGAGCAGGCGGCGGAGCCGGGCGGCGAGCTCGGCGGCCGGGGGGAGGGGTGCGCCCGGGTGGCCGACGACGAGGATGACGGTGCCCTCGCCGGCGGTGGCCCTGGTGAGCGGGCCGGACGGGCCGTCGGGGTCGGGCTCGCTGCGGAACCAGTAGCCGTGCGGCAGCGCGGTGACCAGCGGGTCGGCGGGCGCGGCGGGCGGTGTGGGCGCGACGGGCTCCGGGGCCGCTGCGGCGGGGCCGGGTGCGGACACGGCGCCCAACGGAACGCCCCGTGCGGGCGAGGCCAGGACGGGCGCGGCCACCGGAAGCTCCAGCACGGCGGTCTCCGCCGTCGGACGCTCCATCACCACGGTCTCCGCGGCCGAGCTAGCCGAGCCAGCCGAGCCAGCCGAGCCAGCCGAGCCAGCCGAGTCGGTCGAGCCGGCCGGTGCGGCGGCCGGCTCCGTCGGCAGCGGCCAGACCGGCCCGAGCCGGCGCACCTGCCCGGCCGGGGTGCAGAGCCACCAGGAGGACGGCGCGTCGTCCGTCGGCCCGCTGGTCAGCAGGGTGCCGTCGGGGCGGAGGGTGACCAGTCCGTCCGGGGCGACGACGCCGATGCCGGTCAGTTCGGCGATCCGTTCGGCGGGGCGGGGCCCGGTGTCCGGGGCGGTGGCCAGGCCGGAGGCGGCGAGGACGAGCGCGGTGGCGTCCCGGGCGGTTGCGGTGCGGGTCAGCTCGTCGAGTCGGCCGAACAGGACGGCCGGCGCGTCGGGGGCGGCGGCGAGGACGGTGACGGTCCGGGTGACGGCGGTGAGCCGGCCCAGTGCGGCGGTCATCGCGGCGGGCAGGGCCGCCGGGCCGGTGCCGTCCGCGCCGCCGGGGGCGATGACGAAGTGCGGGCCCACCTGGTGCAGGGCGGCGGGCCCGGCGGCGGGGGTGTTTCGACGGAAGGCCAGTCGGCGTTTCGCCGGGGCGGCGCCCGGCGCGTCCCCTGCCGCCTGCGCTGATGTGCTCATCGTCCCGCCCGCCCTCCGTCCGCGCGGCCGCGTCTGCCGCACGTGTCACCAGGCTCTACGGCCGCCTCGCCTCGCCGGGTTCACCGGCTCGCCCGACTCACCCCTCGTCCCCGTCCTCCGCCATGACGGCGGTCTGCACCTGGACCGTGCGCCGGCGGGTGATGTGCAGGCCGCGCCCGGCCGGGAAGGCGCGGGGCTTGGTGGAGCCGAACAGGAAGCCCTCGCTGGGCGGGCAGGACAGCAGCACCACCGGGGTGTTGACCTCCTCCAGCTTGCGCAGCAGCTGGTCGGAGGAGGCCCGCCCGATGCCGTTGGCGCTGCGGGCGACGATCAGGTGCAGGCCGAGCTCGGCTCCCTGCGCCAGGTAGTCGAGCAGCGGCGCGAAGGGGTGGGCGTTGAGGCCGCCGGGGGAGCCGGAGACCAGTTCGTAGTCGTCGACCACGATGAAGAGTTCGGGCCCCTGCCACCAGTCGCGCAGCCGCAGCCGGGCCGGGGCGATGTCGGCGCCGGGCAACCGGTTGGCCATGGCGCGGGCGGCGCCGTCGACGATCTGGCGCAGCACGTCGACGCTGACGGCGTGGCCGAGCCGGTACTCCTCGGGCACCGCGTCCTGGAGGACCCGGCGGTAGTCGATGAGCATGATCCGGGCCTCGTCGGGCCGGTACGCGCTGGTGATGCCGGCGGCGACGAGCTTCAGCAGGTTGGTCTTGCCGGCCTCGCTGTCGCCGACGACCAGCAGGTGCGGGGTCTCCTCGAAGTCGTGCCACAGCGGGGTGAGCGAGACGTCCTGGAGACCGAGCGGGATGCGCAGCCGGCCTTCGGGGGCGGGCAGGGCGGCGGCGGGCAGTTGCAGCGGCAGCATCCGGATCTCGGGTGCGCGCGGGCCGGTCCAGTGGTCGGCGACGGCGTCGACCAGGTCGGCGACGCCTTCGCCGAGGTCGGTGGAGGTGCCGCTGCCGTCCAGCCGGGGCAGGGCGGTGAGGAAGTGCATCTGGTCGGAGGTGAGGCCCCGGCCGGGGATGTTCGGGACGGTGGCGGCGGCCCGCATGTTGACGGCGGAGTCGACGGCGTCGCCGAGGCGCAGTTCGAAGCGGGTGCCGAAGAGGTCGCGCAGGGCGCTGGTGACCTCGCCCCAGCGGGTGGTGCCGACGATCAGGTGGATGCCGTAGTTGAGGCCGCGCTGGGCGATCAGGGTGAGGGCGGGGGCGAGGTCGGGGAACTCCTGGCGGATCGTGTTCCAGCCGTCGATGACCAGGAAGACGTCGCCGTACGGCTCGTCGGGCAGTTCGCCGGCCGCGCGGCGCCGGCGGAAGGCGGAGACGGAGTCGATGCCGTGTTCGGCGAAGCGCTGCTCGCGTTGGTTCAGGATGCTGTTGACCTCGGCGATGGTGCGCAGCACCCGCTCGGGGTCGTGCCGCCCGGTGATGCCGCCGACGTGCGGCAGACCGCGCAGCGAGGACAGCGTGCCGCCGCCGAAGTCCAGGCAGTAGAACTGCACTTCGCCCGGGGTGTGGGTGAGGGCGAGGGCGGTGATCAGGGTGCGCAGCAGCGTGCTCTTGCCGCTCTGCGGGCCGCCGGCGATGCCGACGTGGCCGCCGGCGCCGGAGAGGTCGGCGGTGAGCAGGTCGCGGATCTGCTGGAAGGGGCGGTCGATGACGCCGATGGGGACGGTCAGGGTGCCGCGGTCGGCGTCGCTCTCGGTGGTGAGGCCGTGCTCGGGGTGCGGGGCGAGGGGCGGCAGCAGCTGGTCGAGGGTGGGCGGGACGCCCAGCGGCGGCAGCCACACCTGGTAGGCGGGCGGGCCGGCGTCGGTGAGCTTCTCGGCGGCGAGGTCGAGCAGGGTGTGCGTCTGCTCCGGCGTCTCCTCGGGCTCCTCGGCGGCCGGCAGGGCGACGGGCTGACGCGGCGCCACGTAGGTGGTGCCGTACCGGGCGACCTGGCCGGCCGCGGCCTCCTGGCGGGCGGTGGCGGGGCGCCGGGCCCGGTAGGGGCCGGAGACGTACGCGGCCTTGAAGCGGGTCAGGGTGGCGATGTCGCTGCGGAGGAAGCCGTTGCCGGGCTGGGAGGGCAGCTGGTAGGCGTCGGGGACGCCGAGGACGCCCCGGCTCTCCATCGCGGAGAAGGTCCGCAGGCCGATCCGGTAGGACAGGTGCGACTCCAGGGCGTGCATCCGGCCTTCGTCCAGGCGCTGGGAGGCCAGTAGCAGGTGCACGCCGAGGGAGCGGCCGAGGCGGCCGATCATGATGAAGAGCTCCATGAAGTCGCGGTGCGCGGCGAGCAGTTCGCTGAACTCGTCGACCACGACGAACAGGGTGGGCAGCGGGTCCAGCGGGGTGCCGGCGGCGCGGGCGGTCTCGTAGTCGAGCAGCGAGCTGTAGTTGCCGGCGGAGCGCAGCAGCTCCTGGCGGCGGACGAGTTCGCCGTGCAGGGCGTCGCGCATCCGGTCGACCAGGGCGGCTTCGTCGGCGAGGTTGGTGATCACCGCCGAGGTGTGCGGCAGCCGGTCGAGGCCGAGGAAGGTCGCGCCGCCCTTGAAGTCGACCAGGACGAAGTTGAGCACTTCGGAGGAGTGGGTGAGGGCCAGCGACAGCACCAGGGTGCGCAGCAGCTCGGACTTGCCGGAGCCGGTCGCGCCGATCAGCATGCCGTGCGGGCCCATGCCGCCCTGGGCGGACTCCTTGATGTCCAGTTCGACCGGCGTGCCGTCGCCGGAGACCCCGAGCGGCACCCGCAGTCGGTCGCGGACGCCCCGCCCGGCCCAGCCCTGGGCGATCTCGTGCCGGTGCAGGTCGCGGATGCCGAGCAGGGAGGCGAGGTCGTAGTCGGTGGCCAGCGGCTCCCCGGCCTCCGTCGAGTCGCCGATCCGGTACGGGGCGAGCTGGGCGGCCAGCCGGCGGGCGACCGTCGCGGACAGGGCGTCGGGCCGGCCGAGGTCGGTGACGTCGTCCCGGTGGTTGCGGTCGGCGCCGATCATGGCGAGCCGGCCGTCCTCGATCCGCAGCCGCAGCCGGAAGCGCAGCGGCTTCCAGTCGAGGGTGTCGCCGAGGTCGAGCAGGACGGCGTTGCGCCAGCCGGCCAGCGCGGCCCGGCTGGTGGCCCCGGCCTGCGGGCCGTCCAGCACGATCACGGTGAACGGCTCGTCCCGGCCGGGCTGGCTCTCCGGCTCGAACGGGGGCCGGCCGGCGAACTCGTCGCCGAGCAGCTGCTCGACCTCCACCACGGATCCGGCCACCAGCCGCACCGGACCGACGCCGTCGGTGTCCTCCGGGTGCAGGGCGTGCGGCAGCCACTTGGTCCACTCCCACTCGGCCTGGTGCTCGGCGTCGGTGACGACGGCGATCCGCAGTTCGTCGGGGGCGTGGAAGAGCGCCAGCTGCGCCAGCATGGCGCGGGCCAGGGCGCGGGTCGCGGCCCGGTCGTCGCCGCGCAGCAGGACCTGCGCGTACCCGCGCAGGTAGACGGCGATGGGCTGGTCGGCGACGGTGCCGTAGGCGTTGATGAAGCGGCGCAGCGCGTGCGCGCACAGCGGCTCCAGGTCCTCCACCGGCTTGGTGGACAGCGGCGCCAGCCGCACCGCGAGCCGCTGGTGGCCGAGGCCGATCCGGACGTCGCCGAAGTCGGGGTGGGTGCTGCGCCGCTCCCACAGCCGGGAGGTGCGGGCGAGCGAGCCGAGCGCGTCGGGGGCGGGGTGGCGCCAGGCCAGTGCCTCCTGCTGGCGGGCGATGTGGCCGCGCACCTGGCGGCGGACCTGGGAGAGGTAGCGCAGGTAGTCCCGGCGTTCGGCGCGCAGTTCCCGCTTGCGGTCGCTGGCGCCGCGGATCAGCTGGGTGACCAGCATGCCGACGGCGGACAGCGCCATCATGCCGATCGCGACGTAGGTCAGGATGCCGCCGCTGTCGCCGGGACGCAGGAAGATGAACACCATCGAGAGCGAGCTGAGCGCCATCGGCGCCATGGCGATCATGTTCGACATGCCGCTCTGTGCCTCGGGGAGGACGGGCGGCTCCTGCAACTGGATCTCGCCGTCGGGCATCGCCGGGCCAGGGCGCCGCGGCGGACGGTTGACCAGCACCACACTCAACGAAGGGCTCCTCGCGCAGGGGAACGGCCGCTCGCTGCGTCGGCGGCCCGGGACGCGCACCGTCCACCCGGGACGACGGACGGCGGGCCCGGCCGGGTTCACCCGGTTCGGCGGGGCGGGCGCGGCGCCGACGCCGAGGACGGCCGTGAACGGCTGTGAACGCCCGCGAACGGCCGCCGCGAAACGGATTCCGGCAGGCGGTGAACCCTGCGGGCCCCGCCGTCCGTGCCTCCTGGTGAGGTGACGCCCGGGCTCGTCCATCCCCCAGGCGCCCCCGGGCCGTCACCTCGCCATGCCGTTCGGAGGCCAGGGCAAAAGGGAGAAGTGTGAACGGGAGCGCGAACGGGACCGCCGTCGCCGGACTGTGCCGACTGAGGTTTCGAACGCCCGAGGCGGTCCTGGAACTCGCCGTCCCCGCCGACGTACCGCTGGCCGACCTGCTGCCGGCCGTCCTCGCGCACGCCGGCCCCGAGCTGGAGGAACAGGGCGTCGAGCACGACGGCTGGGTCCTGCAGCGCCTCGGCGGCCCGCCGCTGGACGAGGAGCTCGGCGCCGACGCGCTCGACCTGCACGACGGCGACGAGCTGTACCTGCGCCCGCGCCGCGACGCCCTGCCCGAGGTGCACTACGACGACCTGGCCGACGGCGTCGCCACCGGCATGCGGGCCCGCTCCGACACCTGGCGTCCGGCGCTCACCCACCACGTGGCGCTCGGACTGGCCGTGGCCGTCCTGGCCGGCGGGCTCGCCGTGCTGCTGCTCCCCGGACCGGAGCAGACCCGTGCCCTTGCTGCCGCCGTCACCGGCCTGCTCCTGCTGCTGGGTGCGCTGAGCGCCTCCCGGGCGGTCGGCGACGCCGGCGCGGGCACCGCGCTCGGTGCCATGGCGGTGCCCTACCTCGCGATGGCCGGGGCCCTGCTGCCGGCCGGCGGCGGGGCCGGCGCGGTCGGCGCCCGGATGCTGGCGGGCGGCTGCGCGGCCGCCGGCGCGGCGGTGCTGGCGCTGGCCGCCGTCGGCTGCTCGGCGCCGCTGTTCCTCGGCGCGGTGCTGTTCGCCCTGTACGTCATGGTGGCGGGCGGGCTGACGCTGGGCGGGGAGGACGGCCCGCAGGTGGCGGCCGTGCTGGCGGTGCTCGCGGTGATCCTCGGGGCGTTCGTCCCCGGGATCTGCTTCCGTCTGTCCGGGCTGCGGCTGCCCGCGCTGCCGCGCAACGCCGAGGAGCTCCAGGAGGGCATCGCGCCCGTCCCGAGCGCCACCGTCCGCAGCCGCAGCGATGTCGCCGACGGCTTCCTGACGGCCTTCCACCTGGCGCTCGGCACGGTCCTCACGGGATGCCTGACCCTGGTGGCCGGCGAATCCGGCTGGGCGGCCACGGCCCTGACGGTGACCCTGTGCGTCCTGCTGCTGCTGCACTCCCGGGCGATCGGCAGCATCCCGCAGCGGCTGTCCGTCCTCCTGCCCGGCGCCTACGGCCTGGCGCTGCTGCTCGGCCACCTGGCCGTCGGGGAGCGGAGCGGCGGGCGCCTGCTGGTGCTGGTCGGCCTGCTCGCCCTGGCGGCCGCCCTCGCGGTGGTCTCCTGGACGATCCCCGGGCGCCGGCTGCTGCCCTACTGGGGCCGGGCCGCGGACCTGCTGCACACCACCGCGGGGATGGCCGTGATCCCGCTGGCGCTGGCCGTGGCCGGGGTCTACCACGAGCTGCGGGCCCTGGCCGGCTGAGCCGGACCCTGACGGCCCCGCACCTTCCGCCGCCGGACCCTGACGGCCCCGCACCTCCCGCCGCCCGGCCCGCACCTTCCGCCGTGCGCCGCCCGGCCCCGCACCTTCCGCCGCCCCGAGGAGAACCACGAGATGCAGTCGAAGCGCGACCAGGTGCAGGCCCACCTGTTCGTGATGGGCAGGCTCGCCACCGGCATGCTGCGCGGCGAGCCCGACGCGGCCGACACCCCGGCCGGGCGCACCTCGCGGGGCACCGTCATCGGGCTGGTCATCGCCGTGCTGGTGTGCCTGGTGGCGGCCGTGTACGGGGTGATCGTCCCCGGCGGCGCCACCGGCTGGCAGAAGCCCGGCACCCTGGTGGTGGTGAAGGAGAGCGGCGCCCGCTACCTCTTCCTGGACGGCAGCCTGCACCCCGTGCTGAACGAGGCCAGCGCCCGGCTGCTGGCCGGCGACCAGCTGGTGGTCGACCAGGTCAGCGTGCGCTCGCTGGCCGACACCCCGCGCGGCGTCCCGATCGGCATCCTCGGCGCCCCCGACGGCCTGCCCGGGGCCGAGCAGCTCGCCGACGCGCCCTGGCTCGCCTGCGCCGTCAGCCGGCCCGGCCCGTCCGGCGGCCGCCTGGCGGAGCTGGCCCTGACGGTCGGCCCGGGCCGCCGCGGCACCGGGCTGACGGACGGCCAGGGCGCGCTGGTCGCCGCCCCGGACGGCGCCGAGTACCTGCTCTGGCACGGCCGCCGGCTGCGCCTGGACACCGTCAACGGCGCCCGCCAGGCCCTCGGCCAGAGCGCCGTCGCCCCCTACCCGGTGACGGCCGCCTTCCTCAACGCGCTGGCCGCCGGCCCCGACCTGGCCGCTCCCGACCCGGGGGAGCGCGGCAAGGCCGGCCCGCAGCTCGGCGCCCACCCCACCCGGGTCGGCCAGCTGTTCACCGGCCCCGGCGGCGACCCCTACCTGCTGACCACGGCGGGGTTCACCCCGCTCAGCCGGATGGCCTTCGAGCTGCTGCGCAACGACCCCCGCACGCAGAGCGCCGCCTACGGGGGCGATGTCGTCGCCCCCGTCCAGCTCGGCCCGGCCGACCTCACCGGGCACACCGCCCCGGCCGCCCAGCCGTCCGCCGCCGCCGGCGGGCTGCCGGCCGCGCCGCCGGAGCTGGTGACGATCCCCCAGAACCGGGGCGTCTGCGCCGACCTGCGGCTCACCGACCAGGCACCGACCACCTCCGTCACCCTGGTCGACGCCGCCGCCGTCGAGGGCCCGCCGCCGGCCGCCCAGCCGGGCGTGGACCCGGCCTGCGCCGGCGCCGACAGCATCGCCGTCAAGCCCGGTGGCGGCGCCCTGGTGCGGGCGCTGTCCAGCGCGGGCGTCGGCGCGACCCTGTACCTGGTCACCGACGCCGGGGTGAAGTACCCGCTGGCCTCCGCCGCGGCGGTCAAACAGCTCGGCTACGGCGAGGTCGTCCCCTCGGCCGTCCCGGAGGCCCTGCTGTCCCTGCTGCCGACCGGCCCCAGCCTCGACCCGGCCGCGCTGACCGGCGCCGCGAGCCCCGCGCCGCGGCCCTCAGGACCGGCCTGCGCGAGGTGAACCACCCCCCGGCACGCGTCCGTTGAAGCAGATGGACCGGGTCGGCCGACCCGCTCGGGCGGCATCCGCCGCAGCCGAGAACCCGTACCGACGAAAGGCAGCGCAATGACCACTCCTCCGGGCTTGCAGACCGACGACGCGGCCGTCAAGACCGTCCTGGCGACCCTGGACACCCACATCCAGGCCATGATGCGGGCCGGCCAGCAGGTCGAGGACGTCAACCTCGAAGTCCAGAACCACTTCAAGGCCGCGTGCAGCACCGCCTACCAGGGGAAGATCGACGACTGGCAGGCCCGGTACCAGCGGCTCAAGAGCGCCTACGCCACCTTCCAGGACCGGTTCTCCACCGGGCACACCCAGATCAACTCCGCCCACGACGAGGCCTACGGCGTCACCAACAGCTGGGGCGGCGGCGCGGGCGACGAGGTCTACAAGGGCCTCAACCTCTGATCCAGCCCGCGCCGACAGACCTGCCGGACCCGGGCAGCCCGGGCCGGACCCCAGCCGACCGAAAGGACCAGCCATGGCAAGCATCGAGCTCCACCACGCGAACATCGACGAGGCGGCGGACGCCCTGACCCAGGCCGGCAACGGCATGCACTCCGCGATGGAGGACTGCCTCCAGGCCATCCAGACCGCCGAGCACCAGCTCAAGGGCGACCTGGCCGCCGCGGCCCACTCCTTCTACCTGGTGCTGGCCGGCCAGGACGCCACCATGACCACCGACATCCAGCAGGGCGCCGACACCCTGCGCACCATGCACGGCCTGCTCCGCGACGCGGACCGGCGCGGCGCGGCGGGCATCTGATGACGGCCGCGGAGCGGCTCGACCGGAGGGGCGGGCGCGATGCCCACTAGTCCGCCGGAGCCGCCGAAGGTGCCCGACGCACCGACCCTGACCCCGCCGGCGCCCGGGCCCCCGGCACCGGACATGAGCCACACGCTCAGCGTCAACCACGACGACCTCGAGTACTTCGCGAACTCGATCCTGCCGTCGTACCTGAGCCAGCTGGAGACCGACCCGGGCTACTCGGCCATGCTGGGCTTCAGCGGCCAGGGCACGGTGACCACGAAACACCACTACGTCTCGCTGCTGGCCGGGAACTTCGAGAGCGGCACCAACCTGGCGAAGGGGTTCACGCACCTCGCCAGCACCGTGGTGGGTGATTTCAAGACCTTCCACAACCAGATGGAGAAGGGCCGGCTCGACGTCCTGAGCTTCCTGAACCTGATGGACACCGCTCACGACGAGGCTCTGACGGCCGCGCAAGTGATGCAGATCCTGCAAGACGTCATCGCCGTCGGTGGCGGTGGCGGCGGTGGTGGCGGCGGCGGGAAGTAGCGCTCTTCCCCTTCCGGTCGGCTCCCTGTACCCCTGAACCCCTCGACTCACCTGGAGACCTCCGTGCCCATGCTCTGGGAGACGACGCTCGCCGCCTTCAACTCCAAGCAGGCTCCGGTGGAGATCACCACGCGGGACAAGATCGCGGGAGCGAAGGCCGAGAGATGGATCAAGTCCGGGAACATGTCCGTCGAGGAGGGGTACTTCGACCCCAAGGACGCGTCCACCCAGACGTACTTGACGGACGGCACGGGGCTGGGAAACCCGGACGTCTGGTGGGCGATGAACTTCTACGACGGCACCGCCAACAACGGCGATGGCGGCCCGCGCCACTTCAAGATCAACGTCCACATCGACTACGACAAGTGGGGGAACGACCCCAACGGCGTGCTCTCCAAGTTCAACCACCAGGCCGAGTTGATCCTCGACCCGATCATGCCGGACGTCTCGACCGACGTGGCTCCGGACTCCAAGGCGAAGCTCCCGATCAGTACCCGCGGGAACGACACCATCGACCCGCAGAGCCTGCTGGCCGGGGCCAAGGCGATCGAGGACACCACGAAGTGGTTGTCGACCCAGGCCGAGGCGTTCCGCAAGTGGGCGGAGCAGATCGACGGCCCGGGCGACAGCTGGGAGGGCGATGCGGCGGGCGAGTTCAAGAAGCTCCTCGAACGGTTCGCCGTCGAACTCGACGACCTGCGCAACCAGTTGATCGGGGCCAACTACGGGCCCTCGCTGGAGTACGCGGCGTACGGAATCGGCGTCGTCATCAAGGCGGTCAGGACGGCGCAGACGGTCTGGTACAGCACCGGGTTCCCGTACCAGTGCATCCAGGAGGTCCTGTGGGAGGAGATGCACAAGGCCCCCATGTCCTGGACCGCGGAGAGCACCTGGAAGTACGACACCTCCTCGCTGGGCGACCCCCGCAACGACGCCTTCTACGCCGCTCTCGACCAGAAGGCCAAGGAGAGGTGGCTGAAGAAGGTCGCCGACTACCTGGACAAGCCCGGTGACGACGCGATGGCGGCACTGGGGAGCGCGTACGACCCGCTGATCACCAAGCTCGGGTTCGACCTCATGCCGGTCGGCATCACGCTTCCGCCGAAGGAGATGCCGGACCCCAACGACCCCAACAACCCCAACAACCCCAAGAACCCCGACGCACCTCCACCGCCCGGTCTCGGCGACGGCAGCGGGGGAGCCGGCGGGGGAGACGGCGGGGCCGGCGGGGACAAGAACAACCACCTCCCCCCGCCGCCGATCATCGGCGGCGACGGCGCCGGTGGCAGCGGCGGTGGCGGGGGCGGCGGCAAGGGGAACAAGAACACCCACATCCCCCCGCCGCCGATCATCGGCGGCGACGGCGCCGGCGGGAACGGTGGCGGCCTCGGCGCCGGGACGCCGATCCGCGACAAGGACGGCAACGTGCTCCTGGACAAGGACAAGAAGCCGATCCTCCTCCCGCCCGGCGGCTACATCTCGGGCGGCAAGGTCTACGACTCCTCCGGCAAGGAGGTGCTGGGCAAGGACGGCAAGCCGATCGTGGTGCCCCCCGGCGCCAACGTGCCGGCCGGCACCGGCGGAGGCGTGTACGGCCCCAACGCCAAGGTGCCGAAGGGATCGACCATCCGCGAGGACGGCACGGTGGTCGACCCCAACGGCAAGGAGATCCTGGACGCCAACGGCAACCCGATCGTGGTCGAGAAGGGCTCCTCGATCGCCGACGACGGCACCCTGCTGGACCCCCAGAAGAAGCCGATCTCCGACTACATCCAGCGCTCGCGCGACCTCCAGCACGTCTGGGCCTCGGTGGGCGGCAGTGGCAGCGGCAGCGGCAGTGGTGGTGGCGGAACCATCACCTGGGGCGACATCAGCGGTGCGCGCCCGCCGTCCACCGGTGGGGGCACGCCCTGGACCCTGAACCTGGGGTCGGGGGGCAGCAGCCTCGACCAGAACGACGGCTTCGGCGCGGTCGGCACCTACCCGGGGATGTTCAGCGGCGTCGGCGGGGGAGCGTACGAGGGCCTCGGCACCTCCGGCGGCGGCCAGGCCCCCCGGATCCTCAACACCAGCAGCGGAGTCGGCCCCCGGGTGGCGGAGAACGGCGGACCGCCGCCCGCGGCCAAGGTCGCCGGCGCCGGAGCAGCCGCCGCCGAGAAGGCCACGATGAGCCAGAAGGCCTCCGCACTCGCCGCCGAGGAGGCCGCCGCGATGCGGGGCCGCTCGGTGAACACCAGCGGCGGCGGGATGCCCATGGTCCCGCCGATGGGCGGCGGAATGGGCGGCGGCCAGGGCGAGAAGGGCCGGCAGCGGACCACCTGGCTGGCCGAGGACGAAGAGGTCTGGGGCACCGACACCGGTGCGGTCAGCGGAGTGATCGGCCGCTGAGTCGGCGCCGCGTCACGGGAGTGGAAAGGAACACGGAGATGACGTTCTCGTTCGAGGAGCAGCTCGCCCAGGCGATGGCCGCCCTGGAGGAGCAGCAGGTCAAGATGGCCGAGATGACCCGGCAACTGCAGGCGGCGACGGCCTCGGTGACGACCAAGGACCGGATGCTCACCGTGAAGGTGGGCGCGCAGGGCGAGGTGCTCGCGCTGACCTTCCACACCACCGCCTACCAGGAGATGGCCCCCGCGCACCTGGCCGCCGTCCTCAAGGACGTGTTGAACGAGGCCAAGGCCCGGATGGGCGAGCAGATCACCCGGTCGATGCGCGCCTTCGACGGGGTCGGCGAGTCGCTGCGCCTGGCGGTCACCGGCGACCAGGAGGAGGACCCCCTGCTGTCGATGCTGGGAGGACTGGACCTGGACGCGCTGCTGGAGCCGCTCACCGCGATGCGGCCGGGATCCGACCAGACCAAGACCCACAAGCAGGAGGAGTTCAATGGCTAAGCAGTTGGTGAAACTTGAGGACCTGAAGGCGGCGTTCGGCGACTTCGACAAGATGTCCGAGCTGGTCGACAAGGTCTACGGCCAGATCGACCACGTCAACAAGGTGAACCGCACGGCGGCCGGATCCGACGAGATCGGCCAGCAGTACCACGAGAAGGTGGACGAGCCGACCACCAATCTGCTCGAACTGGTCGGCGGCATCAGGGACAAGCTGGCGCGCGTCGCGAAGAACGGCATGAACGTGGCCGACCTGTTCGACTCGACCGACGAGCACAATGCCGGGTTGGTGAAGTGACCCGCCGATAGCGCCGGACGGCGCCCGTTCCCCACCCGCACCGCACGCACAGCACCAGCAGGCTTCGCAGCCGGAGGCTCCCCGCCATGGCCCACTCCTCGATCCAGGTCTCGCCCGGCGTGGCGACCTTCTTCCACATCCTCACCGGGATGCCGTGGCCGGAGTCCAACGAGGGTTTGCTGCGCGACGTCCGGGACGAGTACAAGACGCTCTCCGAGGAACTGCCGCAGCTCGAGGCCTACATCGTGGACCTGGTGGCCAAGTGCCGGCAGCAGTTCGAGGGGCAGACCGCCGAGGCCTTCGAGCAGGACATGGGGCGGTTCGTCGGCCAGGGGAAGGAGGGCACCAACTACATCGCCACGGCGACCGAACTCTGCAAGCAGCTCAGCGAGTTCGCGGGCAAGGTCGCGAACACCGTGGAGTACACGAAGTGGATGATCATCGGCCAGATCGTCCAGCTGCTGATCGAGATCGCGCTGGCCATCTTCTGGTCCCCGTTCACCGCCGGCACCTCGCTCCTCGCAGTCGAGCCCGTCAAGCAGGTCGTCAAGACGATCATCATCAACCTGCTGAAGAAGCTCCTCCAGGTGATCCTGATGCACACCTTCTTCGGTGTGGTGGGCGGCCTGGTGATGGACGGGATCATCCAGGGCATCCAGTTCGGGCAGGGCAACCGGCACGAGTGGGACAAGGACCTGACCAAGCAGGCCGCGATCTTCGGCGCGATCAGCGGCATCATCGCCGGCCCGCTGCACCTGCTGGGCATGGGCCTGGGCAAGCTCTTCGGCAAGATGTTCGGGAAGCTCTTCGTCTCGAAGGAACTGAGCGCCTCGCTGAAGAACCTGGCCGCCGGGATCGCCAAGGGCGGGACCAAGGAGTTCGCGAACCTCGGCGCCAAGGAACTCGGCAATGTCGGGGCCAAGGAACTCGGCAACGCCGGGGCCAAGGGGCTCGGGAAGGCCGGGGCGAAGGAGGCCGGGGCCGGCGCCGGCCGGGCGATCGGGGACGAGGCGGCGAACAAGTTCGCCAACAGCCTCGAAAAGCTCCTGCGGGAGAACTCCGCCTTCCTCTCCAAGGGCTTCGCGGCCGGCGGCAAGACCGGCGCCAAGGCCGGGGCCCAGTTCGCGGAGAACATGGCGAAGTCCTTCGAGAAGCACCTCGGCCCCGCCCTCGGCAAGGACCTCGCCCGCGAGCTGGGAACGGCGTTCGGCAAGGAGTTCGCCCAGAAGTGGGCCAAGTCGGGGGAAGCCCGCGCGGGCCTCGCCGCCGCCCTGCGCGAGATCGCGAGCAACTCCAAGGTCGCCACCGGAGAACTCAAGCTCCTGGCCGAGAAGCTTCCCGAACTCGCCGGCCGCGTCGGCAAGATGAACACGATGTTCGTGCTCGGCCACGTACTCGGCGAACAGGTCAAGAACGGTCTCAACCAGTACCTGACCGAGGGCTTCTACAACCTGATCTTCGAACCGAACCACGAGTTCTCGGCCAGCGGTGCGAGCTTCCTCAGCGGCTTCCTCATGGGCGGCGCGCGCCACCTGATGCACGGCCTCACCTCGCCCCTGATGACCAAGTACGTCAACTTCGTCCGGGACCTCCAGCACGCCGACATCCCGCACGACGGCAGCAAGTACTTCCACCCGCTCCACCCCCTCACCCTGCTGTCCGTGGCCACCAACCTGTCCGGCCACGCCGCGCCGTTCCCGGTGCCCAGGCTCGGCGATCGCCTCCCCGCCCCGACCGAGGGCGGCCCGCACCTGACCAGCACCGAGGGCGGCGGCCGCACCACCTCGCTCACCCCGCCGTCCGGTTCGCACCGCACCGACGGCGGGCCCAGCACCGAGGGCGGGTCCAAGACGGACGGCGGGTCGAACGCGGCCGGCACCGAGAGCGGCAAGTCGACGGGCCCGAAGCCGTCGGTCGGCACGGAGACGCCGGGCGGGGACAAGACCCCCAAGCCCGGCTCGCAGACCGGCGCCGGTGGCCGGACCACCCCGGACCCCGCCACCCGCCGCCCCACCGAGTCCGGGGGTGACCAGGGCAAGCAGACGGGTGGCAACACGGCGACGGCGGGCGGCGGCGACCCGAAGCCGGATCCGCGGCCTGCACCCAAGCCGGACCCGAAGCCGGACCCCAAGCCGGACCCGAAGCCGGACCCGAAGCCGGACCCCAAGCCGGACCCCAAGCCGGACCCCAAGCCGGACCCCAAGCCGGACCCCAAGCTGGACCCCAAGCCCGATCCCAAGCTGGAGCCCAAGCCCGACCACACGCCCGACCCTCCGAACCCCGACCACAAGCCCGACCACAACCCCGACCGCACGACGGACCCCAAGCGGGACCCGAACCCCGATCCGAAGCCCGACCACAAGCCCGACCCGAAGCCGTCCAAGGAGGGCGACGGACGGCCTCCCAAGACCGAGGGCGGTCCGGACGGCAGCAAGGACCCCGACCCGAACGGCCCTCGCAAGGACACCCCCAAGTCCGAGTACGAGCTCCAGCGCGAACACCTCCGGGAACAACGCCTTCAGGGCGAGAAGGACCGTGCGGCGGCTGCTGAGGCTGCGCGTAAGGCGAAGGAGGCGTCTGGTCCGCCGAAGGTGGATGAGGAGGCGCCCAAGAAGTCGGGTGACGGTGAGGAGGAGCCGCGGCCTGACCCGATGTACACGGCGCAGGGTGAGATTCACCGGGATCTGCGTGCGCAGGGTGAGTTGCAGCGGGATCTGCGTGCGCAGGCTGAGGCTGCTCGTAAGGCGAGGGAGGCGTCGGATCCGTCCCTCGTGGACGGTGACGGGGTCAAGAAGTCGGGTGATGGCGAGGAGGAGCCGCGGCCTGACCCGATGTACACGGCGCAGGGTGAGATTCACCGGGATCTGCGTGCGCAGGGTGAGTTGCAGCGGGATCTGCGTGCGCAGGCTGAGGCTGCTCGTAAGGCGAGGGAGGCGTCGGATCCGTCCCTGGTGGACGGTGACGGGGTCAAGAAGTCGGGTGACGGTGAGGAGGAGCCGCGGCCTGACCCGATGTACACGGCGCAGGGTGAGATTCACCGGGATCTGCGTGCGCAGGGTGAGTTGCAGCGGGATCTGCGTGCGCAGGCTGAGGCTGCTCGTAAGGCGAGGGAGGCGTCGGATCCGTCCCTCGTGGACGGTGACGGGGTCAAGAAGCCGGGTGATGGCGAGAAGGAGCCGCTGCCCGACCCCGCGTACGCGTCGCGGGCCGAGATGTTCCGGCAGCTCCGTGAGCAGGGCGAGGCGGATCGCAAGGCGAAGGCGCTGGCGGATCCGTCCTTCGTGGAGCGTGAGGAGGCCAAGGCTCTGGCCGACGCCAAGAGGCCGCGTTCGACACGGGAGCTCAAATTCCGCACGATCGACGACCTGAACGCCAAGAAGGAGAACGACGGCTCCGGTGCCGCCGCGCCGGACTCCGGCTCGGACGGGCGGCCCGAGGGCGGGCCCGGCCCCGCCGGCAGCGGAGTGCAGGACCGAGGACGGTCCGAGGGCAGCCAGACCCAGGTGGAGCCGGCCCCCGCCGACTCCGACCATGCGGGCGGGTCGGGGCCCGAGAGCAAGGCTCCGGAGGTCAAGGCTCCCGAGGTCAAGGCTCCGGTGGAGAAGTTCCCCGGTCAGGGGCACTTGCTGACGGATGGTCCGCCGTCGGTGCCGCCGAAGGATGGGGTGGTTGAGGGTTCGGGTGGTGGTGCTGGGACGGTGCCTCCGGCTCGGAAGACGGGTGTTCACGGGCTTGGTGATGTGAAGGGTCCGGAGGTCAAGGCTCCCGAGGTCAAGGCTCCGGTGGAGAAGTTCCCCGGTCAGGGGCGGACGGCTGATGGTCCGCCGGTGGTGCCGCCGAAGGATGGGGTGGTTGAGGGTTCGGGTGGTGGTGCTGGGACGGTGCCTCCGGTCCGGAAGACGGGTGTTCACGGGCTTGGTGATGTGAAGGGTCCGGAGGTTAAGGCTCCCGAGGTCAAGGCTCCGGTGGAGAAGTTCCCCGGTCAGGGGCGGACGGCTGATGGTCCGCCGCCGGTGCCGCCGAAGGATGGGGTGGTTGAGGGTTCGGGTGGTGGTGCTGGGACGGTGCCTCCGGTCCGGAAGACGGGTGTTCACGGGCTTGGTGATGTGAAGGGTCCGGAGGTTAAGGCTCCCGAGGTCAAGGCTCCGGTGGAGAAGTTCCCCGGTCAGGGGCGGACGGCTGATGGTCCGCCGGTGGTGCCGCCGAAGGATGGGGTGGTTGAGGGTTCGGGCGGTGGTGCTGGGACGGTGCCTCCGGTCCGGAAGACGGGTGTTCACGGGCTTGGTGATGTGAAGGATCCGGGCAAGGAGAAGGCTCCGGCGGAGAAGTTCCCCGGCGAGGGGCACCTGCTGACGGACGAGACCGGGGCGGGCCCGCAGGAGGAGCCCCCGCCGGCGGTGCCGCCGAAGGAGGAGGGGAAGCAGGGATCGGACGGTGGAGAGCAGCAGCAGCCGGCTCCGAAGTCCGGGATTCACGGGCTCGGCGACCTGAAGGATCCGGGCAAGGAGAAGGCTCCGGCGGAGAAGTTCCCCGGCGAGGGGGAGAAGCTGGGTGGCGAGGACGCCACCCGGGACGGGCGGGTCACCGAGTCCGGCCAGCGGGACCAGCGCCGCGACGCCGCCGAGCAGCGCCGGGAGGAGCAGAAGAACGATCCGGCCTTCCAGCAGGAGGCCGCGCGGCGCGCACAGGAGGCCGCGGAGGCGGAGACGAAGCTGGCCGAGCGCCGGAAGCAGCGGGCGGCCGACGCGGCCGTCCGCGCCGAGGCCGACCGGCAGGCCCTCAAGGAGCGGGAGCGGCTGCGCGCCGAGGAGGAGGTCCGCGAGCAGCAGCGGGAGACCGAGCGGCAGCGTCTGCGGGCCGAGGAGGATCAGCGGGAGACCGAGCGGCAGGTACGCCGGGAGGCCGCCGAGGATGCCGCAGAGGAGGCCGAGTGGCAGCAGCAGTTGGCCGACCTGCGGGACAAGTCGGGTGGCGGCGGCGGTGTGCACGGCGATGTCTCCCTGGCCGAGGCGCGGAGGCTGCTCGCCGAACACCGCTCCAACGGGGTCGCCGACCCCATTCACCGGCTGGCGTCCGAACTGGGCGTCAACGTCGAGTCGTTGCGGCGTCATGGCCTGATGCCCGGGTTCGCGGGAGGACCGGGGGAGCGCGGACCCGGCGCCAAGGCGGAGCACATCGAGCCGACGTCCGACCGGAACCGACTCGGCGGCGACGACACCGCTCTCGCCCCCAAGACCGCCAAGTCCGCGAAGAAGGCCGCTCAGCCGGCGTCCGTCGTGACCCGAGGTATCGACGGCGCCGGTGGCACCGTCGACCGGGAGGCGCTGGACCACGCCGCCAGGGAACTCGCCGACGAACCGGGCGAGTCGACGACCGTACCGCCCGGCGAGGTGTCCTCGGCGTCCGCGCCGTCCTCGCGGGAGAAGCTGGCCGCGGGGGCGTTGCTCAAGCTGCACGACGACCTCTTCCACCCGGACGCGCCCCCCGGTGGGGTCACCCGCGAGTTCGAAAGGGTCCGGGCGTTGCGGCGCCTGGAGCGTCTCGCCCGTGACGAGTACCGGATGCGGGTGCCCTTCCTGACCGGCGGCTGGCTGGGCGGCATGGCCCACGAACTGCACGCGCTGCCCGACCGGCAGCGCCCGGTGCCGGAGCACCTGCGGAGGCTGGTGGACACGGCCGTGCTGGTCGACCCGGCGCTGACCGGGGCCGCCCTCCGGGCCGCCCTGCGGGAGAGGCTGGCGGCGGACACGCCGCCGGTGGACGCACCGCACGAGGAGCCCGTCGCGGCCCCCGACCAGGTCGAACCCGTGCCGCAGGGGCAGGAGCCGCGCGAAGAGGAGTACCGGACCCGCCTGGTGACCACGCCCGGTGGAGCCGTGGTCGCGCTGGAGGTGCGGGGAGAAAGCTGGTCGGAGCCGCCGCCGGAGCTGCTGGAGACCGCGCGCAACGTCTACTACTGGAACGATCCCAAGAAGGCGTCCGACGGCGGCCCCGAACCCGTCCCGCAGCCCGGGACCGAGCCCGGCGCCGATGCGCCGGAGACGAGCAAGCACTACAGCCTGACCGACGTCACCGGGCCCGAACCGCTCCTGGTGCTGATGCCCAAGAAGCTCGACGACCTCGACCCCGAGAAGCTCGCCGAGGGCGTGGCGTCCGACCTGCCGCTCGACCGCATCACCCCGGAAACCCCGCTGGTGCTCGTCGGCCCTGCGAGCCTGGGGGCGGACCTGGTGTTCCCCCGTGCGGTGGCCAAGGCGACGGGGCGGACCGTGTGGACCAACTCCGTGGCGACCTCGATGTCCGGCGGTGTCATCAGGGTGAAGGGCAGACTGCGCTCCGCACTGGCGGACAAGCCGGGCGCGAAGGTGGAGCGGGGGTTCTGGATCAAGGAGGTTCCGCCGGACCCGGCCCTCGTGGAGGAGCAGGGTTCCCACACCGTCCAGGTCAGGAAGGTCCACAAGGACAACGGCCGCTTGGTCGACTCGAACTCGACCTACCCGATCGACGCGACGGACCTCGACAGCCAGCCCATCCTGTTCCCGCTCGGCGGGCAGTCGGGAGGCCGGCTCTTCCGGGACGACTCGCTCACCCGGAACTGGGAGAAGGTGCGGGACGGGTTCGACCCGACCAGCCCGCACTTCGAGTACCTGCCGTCCGACTTCTACGACCAGGAGGACATCGCGGCCGCCGGGGCCTCGGACAACCCCGACCTCAGCACGATCGGGCTCGTCCCCTGGAACGTCGCGGCCCCGATCTACGCGGTCATGACGCACGCCACGCACCTCGCGACGTTCCTGCCCACGCTGTCGAAGCAGACGGACGGGACCAGGAAGGTCCACCTCTCGGGCGACGCGTTGGGCCAGGTCATCCGCAGGCGGCCCAGTTTCCGGCGCATGCCCCCCGACGCCCAGATCGTGCTGTTCGCCTGCCAGGCGGGCGCCCGCGGGGACAACGGCCAGGTGGTGGCGCAGCAGTTCGCCAACGCCACCGGCAGGGTCGTCTGGGCGGCCACGACCTCGGTCAACGTGGCCGCCGGTCAGCGCTACGCCCCGCTCGGCCTCCTCAGTGACGAGCACGGCACCCGAGGCCGTTGGGTCAAGTTCGTGCCGGGTACGGAACCGGACACCGAGCAGGGTTCGCACCCGCCGGCGAAGCCGGTGGACCCGAAAAAGAAGAAGAAGGACGACACGGCGAAGTCGAAGGACAGGCGCCTCGGGGCACTCGGCGAGACCGGGCAGGGCGGCGTCCCGCCGGCGGCCCCGCCGACGCCCGCCACGCGGGAGTGGCCGGTGACGGGGCAGAGGTCGGTGGGCGACGGGTCGCACTTCGACGTCCTGCGGGTCCCGGGCGACGGCAACTGCCTGTTCACGTCGATCCTGGCCAGCGCGCCCCGGCAACTGGACTCCTGGGGCCACGGGCACCTGGACGTCAGGGGCGCACGCGCGGCCGTCTCGCAGTGGTTCCGGGGGCAGGAAGGCACCAGGCAGCGGACGGACCTCGACGCCCTGGAGATGAGTCCCCTTCGGTTCCTGCTCTCCGATGACGGTTTCAACCGTGAGCAGTTGGCGGCGATCGCCGGCGCGGAGAACCTGGGACTGAGCAGAGGAGACGTGCTGGAGCACCTCCTCGTGGTGTTGGGCACGGACGGGCCGCAGCGGACGGCGACCTGGGACCGCGTGCTCGACCGGATGCCGGCACTCAGGGAGCTGGTGTGGGTGCAGGCGGGGGACAGGGACCCCCGGCACCTGACGCTGTCCGACCTGACCGATCTGCCGCTCAGCCGATTCGTGGACATGGCGGTGCGCAACCGGGTGCTGTGGACCACCCCGTTCTACGACGAGATCGCGGTGGTGGCCGCCCACGCCTTCGGCATCCAGCTGAGGGTGTACGACCAGGCCTCCGTGCCCCGTCTGTTGAACGAGGGGTCGGAGCGGATCGTCCACATCCTCCGCTCGAATGAGGAGGACATTCGCGTCACCCACTACAGCGCGATGCAGCCGACGACCCCTCGGCCCGCCACGCCGCGTCCGGCCGACGTGCCTGTGGTCACCGAGTCGCAGACCAAGCCGACTCCGCCGCCGCTGAAGGAGCCTGAGCGGACGCCTACGCCTACGCCTGCACCTACGCCGAAGCAGGATCACGAGGGGCAGAAGGAGCCGCAGCAGGAGGAACTGCCGCAGCAGCAGGAGCCTCCCAAGGAGCAGGAGCAGCCCAAGGAGCAGGAGCAGCCCAAGGAGCAGGAGCAGCCCAAGGAACAGCAGCTGCCGCAGCAGCAGGAGCCACCCAAGCAGGAGGACCTGCCCAAGGCATCGGAGCCGCCCAAGGCGTCGCCCCTGCCCGCCCCGCCGGGCCGGATGACGGAGCAGGGCCGGATCAGCGCGGGCGACCGGGTGGTGCTGGTCGACGGGGAGGACGACCAGGTCGTGGCGGCCGTACTCGGACAGCTGCCCGCAGGTGTCTCGGCGAGCCGGCGGGAGGAGATCCGGCAGCGGCTCGCCGAGCAGCTCGACGTCGGGATGCTGGAGCCCAACCTGTCGCGGATGACCCGGGGCGACGATCTGCTGGTGCCCCTGGACCTCGGTGGCGGCTCCGGGACGCTGCGGATCAGCGCCACGCTGGAGACGCCCGTCACGAAGCATCGGACGGAGAAGTTCGAGTTCGAGGACGGCGGAGACTCGTCCGCCGGAGCGGGCACCCTGCGTGAGAGCCGGTCCCGGTGGGGCGGGGGTCTGGTGGTGAGCGGCAAGCCGGCGTCGAACACCGGGTTGTCCGGGCCGGTGAGCGCGATGATGGACCGGAGCAAGGCGGTGACGGTCACCGCGACCGGCCGGATGACCCACCGCAGGAAGACCGTCGAGCCGGTGCTGTGGGTGGACGCGACGGTCCGGCTGGACCTCGACTTCTCCGGGGTCCCGGGCGTGCGGACGCTCCTGCCGCCGTTCTCCCGGACCCCGGTGGTGAACACCGGGCGGACCGGCGCGGAGCAGCGTCCGGAGTCGGTGCGGGTCCCGTTGCCGGTGCGGATCGTCACGCCGGCCGCCGAGGCTGCTTCCGTCGGGTCTGCGCCCGACGAGATCCGCCACGCCCCGCCGCCCCGGGTGCTGCGGACGGCGGCGCTGGGCGGGATGGACGTGGTCAAGAACGTCGACACGCTGCACGGGCGCGGGAACGCCGCCGCGGGTGACACGGCGCTGTTCGGAGCGGCCGGCGAGCCCTCCGGGCTGGAGGCCTTCGGGCGGCAGAAGTTCGGCGACGCCTGGAGTTCGGTGCGGGCCGAGATCCTCGCCCAGCTGGACCTGCCCAGCCTGCAGACCCAGCTGAGGTCGATGACGGCCGGTGAGCCGCTGGAGATCCCGCTGTCCGACGGCCGGGGCAGCATCCTGGTGTCGGCGAAGGTGCTGGACCTGACGTACCTGCGCAACACCGACGCGGGCGAGTTCAACACCGGCACCGACGTCACCAGCGCCGTCACCGAGTCCGACGCCAGGGCCCGGGCGTTGGCACTGGCCATCTCGGCCAAGCAGTCGAGCGGCGGAAAGGACTTCCTCGGGGGCGCCGGTACGGGGGGCGTGAACGGGCAGCGCGGCAGCGACCGGAACATGATCGGTCAGAGCTCCCAGCGGACCGGAACCGCCCTCAAGGCCAAGATCAAGGGCACGCTCTTCGACGGCACCGCCGAACTCGCCCTGACGCACTGGGATCCGGAGGGAGTCGTCTCCCCGGAGCGGGCGACGACACGGCTGGCCTTCCGGGTGCTCTTCGACACCGCGGAATGCCAAGCCGGCGGCACGGAAAGCACGTTCCGTCCCGACGCCGAACCCGGACCGCTCCAGGGGCCGGAGCTGGAACCCGGCTCCCCCGCGCGGGAGCCCAAGCCCGAGCTGTGGGGTTCCGACCCGGCGAAGGGCAAGACCGGACTGCCGCCGGGCACGGTCGTGCTCGATGTCGTCCCGCACGTTCCCGGGAGCACCACCGAGCCCGTCGGGCCGCTCAGGGAGGTCCTGGAGACGCTGGGGCGCCGCACCTTCGGTGCTCAGGGCTGGAACGAGCTCGGCCCGTTGGTGCGCGGGGCCTTCCGCAGCGAGCGGCTCGGGGCCCTGCTGACCGGGATGACCCACGGCATCGACCTCCAGTCGCCGCTGCTGGTCAGGACCGGCGAGCGGGACGCCCTGGTGCTGGCCGGAGCCAAGGTCCAGAAGCTGGAGTACGTCCGGGAGTTCGAGAAGGACGCCGAGCTGAACGTCGTGAACGAGTGGGCGGAGGCCGACGGCGTCCGGGAGAACTCCTTCCACGCGGCGGGCGGCCAGTTCCAGGGCGGGCCCGAGTTCAGGGCCCCCAACACCGTCATGGCGGCCTCCGGCGGAGCCGGCCGTACCACCCGGTGGCGCAGCGGCGACCGGGCGGCGGACTCCGTCAGCGGTACCGCCAACGCGAAGTTCGCCGAGAAGATGGTCGTCTACCTGGCCACCGTCGAGCTCGACCTCAAGGTCGTCGAGAACGGCGGGGACGGCTCGACCGCGCCCCAACGGGCCCTGGTCCGGACGCTGTTGGCCGTCCCGCAGTCCCTGACGGCATCGCACCGCACGCCGGAGGGCGAGGGTCTTGCCCCGGCCCGCCTGGTGTTCGACCGCCCGAAGGTCCAGCCCGTCGACGAGACCCCGCAGGTGGAGGAGGCCCCGGTCGTCGAGGGGACGCCGGGCGTCGAGAACATCCCGCTCCTCCCGAAGGCGCCCAAGCCGATCCTCGCGCCGGACCGGACGCCCAGCGTGCAGCCGCCGTCCCGGGTGTCCCGGACCGGCGAACTCGGACCGTCCGACCCCGTGCTCGGACTGCAGGACGCGCGGGCCGTCCTCGACGCCGTGGGCGCCAAGCTGAAGCCGCTGTTCGGCCGTCACTGGGCCTGGGTCGAGGCCGCCCTCGCCCCCCGCCTCGACGAGACGGCGCTGCGCCCCCGGCTGTCGGCCCTCACCACCGGAGGCAGCCTGAGCGTCTCGGTGTCGCATCAAGGGTTCACCGTCGAGGTCCGGGTCGCCCGGGCCAAGGTGACCATGCGGGATTACCAGGAGCTGATCGAGAAGTGCGAGTTCGAGCGCGGCGGTGAGACGGTGTCGTCCATCGGGGCGCTTCGCGACGTGCGCAGCGGAGTCAGCGTGGCGGCGGCGATCGAGGGGAAGTTCCCGTACGTCGCGGTGACGCTCGGCCAGTCGTCCGCCGTGCAGGAGACGGTGGGCGCGACGCGGGACGCCGTGACCGGCCGGTCCGAGAAGGAGAAGACGGTCGAGCGCGCGGCCCGGTTCACCGGTGACGTGGCCTTCGACATCGAGATCGTGGCGAAGTCGACGCTGCCGAAGGCGCTGCTCGACCGGTCGGACCGGCGGAATCTCGCCCACGCCTCGGGCGGGACGACCGCCGTCACCGCGGCGGACTTCGTGTTCCCGGTCCGTGAACTGCCCATCGACCCGAAGACCGGCGTCGCCCCGGCCCCCGACACCTTCCGTTCGGTGCCGGAACGGATCGTCTCCTCCGGCGTGCTGAGCGGCTCCGACGTGGTGCTGCGGGTCTGGGCCCCGGAACCCAAGGGCGGCGCGGCCGGCCAGGAGGACGGGACGCCGAAGCCCCCCGTCGGCGCCCAGCCGACGGGCGCCGGCCAGGTCGCCCGCACCTCGTTGCTGGACCAGCTCGACGGCCGCGGACGGGAGGTGTACGGCGCGAGCTGGGGGCGGGTCCGGCGGAGGTTGGCGCCTGCCCTGCTGCCGGGAGCGCTGCAGTCCCGGCTGCGGGCGCTGATGGCCGGCCAGGAGCTCCTCGTGAAGGTGCCCGGTGGCACCGTCGTGCTCCGCTGGGCCGGGGTCCGGGAGATGCGGCACACCGCCGACACGGTCGAGACCGAGTTCGCGACCGGCGGCAGCAGCGGCGTCGCCCACGGCGGCCCCGACGGGACGGCCGGCCAGAACCGGGGCACCGACGAGACCTTCACCGCGCGGGTGGTGGGCACCACCGACCCGCTCGGGGCGGTGCCCGTCGCCGTCGTGGCCGGCGGCACTCTGAGCCACGTCCGGGGCCAGGAGCGGACCGCGGAGCACGACGGCGTCGGCCGGACCGGCGTGGCGACCAAGACCAAGGTCGCCGGCAGCGTCTTCGAGGGCGCCGCGATGATCCAGGTCGAGATGCGCCGCAAGGGGTCGGCGCGGCCCGTCCGCGGCACGCTCCCCGAGGAGGCACGGACCGAGCGCCTTCGCCAGGAGGCGCTCCGTCGCGAGACCGAGAAGCTGCCTCAAGGTGCGCCCCTGCCCAAGCCGTTCGGAGACGAACTCGATCGGCAGGGCCGGCGGATCCAGGAGTCGGCCCGCTCCTGGCGGGACCAGGAGGCCGCGAAGGAGGCCGCGAAGGAGGCTGGAAAGGAGCCCCTGAAGGAGGAGGCTCCCAAGGACGGCAACGCGGAGAACGCCGCCCCGGCCACCCCGCACGGCGCCGGCGGCCCGAGCACGCCCGCCGCGCCGACGACGCGGAGGCGGGGTCGCCGGCAGGCCACCGTCGCCGTCGAGGTGGGTTTCGAGGTCCTGCTGGAGACCTCCGACACGCAGCCGGTCACCACCCGGGAGCAGGCCTCCTACCAGGCCCCGCGCCCCGGTCGGGAGACGGTCAAGCCGAAGCGTGGAACCAACGAGATCACCCACCCCGTGCCGCCCAGGGAGGTCTGGGAGGGCCTCCGCTCCGAGGACCTGGTCGTCGACCTGCCCGACGTCGGCTC
Organism: Kitasatospora sp. NPDC056731; assembly: GCF_040687675.1. Taxonomy (NCBI): domain Bacteria; kingdom Bacillati; phylum Actinomycetota; class Actinomycetes; order Kitasatosporales; family Streptomycetaceae; genus Kitasatospora; species Kitasatospora sp. NPDC056731. The sequence goes on along the minus strand of NZ_JBFBNR010000020.1, from coordinate 84,691 downwards.
GCTGCGCAACCTGCTCACCACCCTGGGCCGGAACGAGTTCCGGCTGAACGAGAACTCGGCCGCCATGCGCAAGCTCAGGCGGATGTTCGACCGGGGCCCCCTGATCGACGCCCTCCCGGACCTGACGGCGGGAGGGGAGCGGGTCAAGACCCTCCGGCTGGGCGTCCTCGACACGGTCAGCGTCACGGTCAAGGCCGAACTGGTCGGCCTCGGCCAGGGGCGTGAGGAGAAGAAGTCGGAGATCGCCCAGTCCGCCGAACTGGCGACCCGCTTCACCGAGCGGGCGCTGTCCTCCCGGATGACCCAGCTGATGGGCCAGCTCGGCGTGGAGTTCTCCAAGGTCAAGGGCAAGATCATGGCCGGGATCACCTTCGGCGGCGGTGCGGGCCGCCGCACCGGCGGTGAACGCACCCTCGCCGAACGGGCCGTGGCCAACTCCAAGTTCCCCGAGCCGCTGGTGCGCTTCCAGGGACACGTGAAGTTCACGATCTCCTTCGGGCACCGCTCCGGCCCCTGGTCGTGGCGGCCGCGGACGGTGACCGGTGACGTCCCGGTCGTGGTGGGCATCCCGAAGAAGTCGATCACGCGGGAGTACACCGGGCCGGACGACACCTACTTCACCAAGGAGAACTGGCGCACGGGCCGACGGCCGTCCGACCCGTACGACCTTCCGCCGGACACGGAGGAGGTACCGAAGCCTGCGGAGCCCAAGCCTGCGGAGCCCAAGCCTGCGGAGCCGAAGCCCGAGGAGCCGAAGCCTGCCGCCCCGGCGTCGAACGACATCGCGGGGCAGGTCGCCGAACTGCTCGGTGGCGCCTCCGGACAGCTGAAGCCGCCTGCCCCGAAGCCCACCGGGCAGGACAAGGAAGAGCCCAGGGAACAGGACGCGGAAGAGCCCAAGGAACAGCCCAAGGAGTCCGAGCCGGAGATCCACCAGGAGAACCGGGCCGAGGAGCAGTCCGAGGAGCAGCCCGAGCAGAACGACAAGGCCGAGGAGCAGCCCGAGCAGAACGACAAGGCCGAGGAGCAACACGAGCAGAACGACAAGGCCGAGGAGCAGCCCGAGCAGGAGAACCGGGAACAGGAGCAGCCCAAGCAGCACGAGGCCCCGGAACCGCCGAAGGACACCGACACCGAGCCGCAGCACGAGCAGGAACAACTCGCCCCGCAGCCGCCCCAGTTCCTGCTGGCGCAGGCCAATCGGGGTGTGCCCGGAAACCGGACGGGCTTGCGGATGGCTTCGGGAGCCTTCGTCGGCGCCGAGGGCCGGCACAACAACGCCCCGTCGGACGTCCTGCAGTTGACCCGCCGGCTGGAGGAACTGGGCGCCCTGGAGCCGGTGGACGCCGAGGCCGTACGGCAGCAGGCCGAGCCGCTGCTCCGAAAGATCGAGGAGCGCCGGGTCAGGCTGCGCAACGCGCCGCCGCTGAAGAGCCCGGTACCCGAGGCGGCCGTCGAGCCGCTGGTACGGGCGGTGACCGGGCACCTGGGCTCGGTGCTGTCGCCCGAGCAGGCCCGCACGCTCGGGCTGGAACTCACCGACAGCATCGGCCCCGGCGCGGTGAACCGTCCGGACGACGTGCTGGCGGCGGGTCGCCGACTGCACGAGCTCGGGCTGCTCGACGACGCCGCGCTCGCCGCCCTCGCCGGAGCCCACGCCTCCGGAGCCGCCGTGGGCCCGCCGCCGCAGGCCTTCCTCGACGGCCTGCTCGCGCTGCGCGCCGACCACCTCGGCGGCCGGTTCGACCTGCCCGTTCCGGACGGCGGCCGCCAAGTCGCGGACGCCATGCGCGACCTGGCCCGGCGTGGGGTCGTCCTGGAATGGCGCGCCTCGGGTGCGCTCGACCTGGAGAAGACGGACTTCGCCACCTGGGCACTGGACGGCCCGGCGGACCAGCCGCCGCCGCTCGCGGCCGGCAGCACGCTCAACTGCTGGGAGTCCGTCCTGCTCACCGCGCACTCCCAGGGACTGGTCTCCTGGGAGTGGATCCACGACACGTACGCGAGCGGTCTGGACGGACCGCAGTGGACGAAGAACCTGATCTCCCGCCTGCTCCCGCACACCAGGACCAGCTACGACTCGACCGCCCACGACACCCCGCTGCCCCGCGAGGGCGACATCGTGGTCTACGGCCAGGGCAACCACGTGGCCGTCGCCACCGGCCGGACGGACGAGAACGGCGTACCGGTGCTGCTGAGCTTCGGCGTCAGCCCCACGGACGACGAGGCCGAGGTCAACCGGGTCATCGAGATCGGCGCGACGGACCTCTACACCGGCGGCGCCGATTTCGGCCCCGGCCCTTGGAGCGTGCAACCCGTACCACTACCCGATACCGCTCCGCCGCGCGTGGAGCAGGTGCCTGCGGCTGAGCACGTGGAGCCGGTTGTGCCCACGTTGCCTCCGCCGCCTCCGCCGCTTCCGCCGCGTGTGGAGCACGAGCAGGAGCAGGTGCCTGCACCGGTGCCCCTGCCGGTGCCTGCGCCTGAGCATGTGGAGCCGGTAGTGCCGCCGCTTCTGCCGCACGTGGAGCAGGAGCAGGAGCCTGCTCCGGTGCCGGTGCCGGTGCCTGCGCCTGAGCACGTGGAGCCGGTTGCGCCCACGCTGCCCACGCCGCCTCCGCCGCCTCCGCCCGCCGGGCCGCCGAGGGCGTCCGACATCCTGGAGCTGAGTCCGCACGACCGCCTCCTGACCCTGGACTCCCTCTCGCCCGAGACCCGTCGCTCCCTCGCGGCGGACACCGACTTCGTCGGGCCTCTGCGGGACGGGCTGTCCTCGGCGGAGTTCGCGACGGTGGCCGCCCGCTTGCTGGTGGATGTCGACCACCGGGTTCACCGGCCGGTATCGGCGCGGCAGAAGGCGCACGCCGAGCTGGAGCTGGTCCTCCAGAACCCGGAGGTCGCCGCCGGCCTGCTGCTGCGGGAGGTACGCGTGGTGGTCGTGCCGCGCGACGTCGCGATGACCGAGGTCGAGGGCTTCCACCACCTGGCCGGCACCACCGTCGGCGAGGGCGGCCGCCGTTGGGAGACCGTCCGTGGCGCGGCCGAGCGCGAGCGCATCGCGGTGACCGAGGAGAACCTGCTCGGCGAGGAGACCAGCATCGGTGAGGACACCGACACCGACACCGACACCGGCGAGGTGTCGGGCTTCGCGGACGGCTACTCCTCCACCACCCACGAACTCGCCCACGCCCTGCACGAGTTCAGTCTGACCGACGAGGAGCGCGAACTCGTACGGGACGTGTTCCTGGGCAGCCACATGGCCGACACCCTGAGCCAACTGTTCGACACCAGGTCGACCGCGGCCTGGCCCGACGGATCGGTGTACGACGAGAAGGGCAACCTGGTCGGCAACTACTCGTCCTCGGACGAGCGGGAGTTCTTCGCCCAGCTGGCCAACGTGTACCTCGGGACCAACCGCGGCAACGACCCGGACACCCGTCTGCCCCGCAACAACGGTGCCGGGTGGGTGCGCGAGCACCAGCCCGAACTGCTGCCGATCCTGGAGCGGCTCTTCGGAGAGGAGCCGGACACCGCCCAGGCCGGCCCGGTCAACCCGGTCCACGCGACCCGCGCGGACAACGGGATGCTGGAGGGTTTCCGCGAGTTCCTGCACGCCGTCGACGGCGAGGGGGACGTCGAGGACCTTGAGCCGCCCGCACCGCCGCAGCCGCCGTCCGCGGCCGACCTGATCCAGCAGATCCTCAACCCCGCCGGAGCCGGCAGCAGTTCGGCTGCTGCGGCCCCGCCGAAGTCGCGGGGGCCGAACAACGGAGCGGGGGGCGGGAACGGCTCCGGCGGCGGAACCCAGGCTGGGCGTGGTCGTGGGGCCAACACTGATGCTGCTGCGGTGCCGCCCGGGGCTGGTCGTGGGCGTGGTCGTGGGGCCAACACTGATGCTGCTGTGGTGCCGCCCGGGGCTGGTCGTGGGCGTGCTCGTGCGGCTAGCGCCGATGCTGCTGCGGTGCCCGGGGCCGGTCGTGGGCGTGGTCGTGGGGCCAACACTGATGCTGCTGCGGTGCCCGGGGCTGGTCGTGGGCGTGGAACCGTGGCGACGGGAGGGAACAGGGGGCCCCGCTCGACCTCGCAGCCGGGCAGCCAGATCGCGCGCGTGGTCGAAAGGGACGGGCAGCTCTACATCGTCAAGGGAACGCCCGGCGAAGCCGGCTCCGAGCAGCCTCTCGACCTGCGCGCGCCCAGCCTTGACGCACCCCTGGGACAGGAGACCGACTCGCTGCGCGGAGCCTTCGGCCGCTCCCTGGACCGGATGGCGCGAGTCATGATGGACGTCGACCGGTACGGCAGTGGCGAGAATTTCAAGGTCATCGGCACGCCGCACCTCGCCCTGACCGTCATTGACGGCGCGGTCCATGTCGCGGGTAACTCCGGAATGAACGAGCACAAGAGGACGGATGCGACCAACCGTCTGAGGAGCCTCGACACGCCGGAGGGCCAGGACGGCAGGAACCACGACCTGGGGAAGCTCCGCGAGATTCGGGACGGGAAGTACCGGGACAAGGACTTCCTGGGCTTCGACGACCACGGCGGAGGATTCGATGCGGTCCGCGAGGCGCTGAAGGACCCGAACAAGATCGTGTGGCACCCCAACGAGAGGGACAAGGGCACGGGATGCCTCCACGGTGAGATGGACCTCCTGAACGAGGTCGAGACGCGGATGCGGGCGAAGTTCGAGGCCGCGAAGGCGGCGAAGGCGGCGGAAGAGGCGAAGGCGGCGGAAGAGGCCAAGAAGAAGGAGACGGAGGAGGCCGAGAAGGCGAAGGCGGCGAGCGAGGGGACGCCGGAAGCCGAGGCGAAGGACGACGCGACGGAGGAGGGGCAGAAGAAGGACGGCGAGGCGAAGGACGGCGAGGCGAAGGACGCCGAGAAGACGGACGACGAGAAGACGGACGGCGAGGACTCTGACAGCGAGGACTCGGACGGCGACGCGCCCAGCCGCGGGAGTGGGCCGACGGCCGAGGAGAAGGGCAAGGGAAGGGCCGACCAGCTGGGGCTCACGCCGTGGCCGATCGGTGGCAGGAAGCGCGACTGCATGGCGTGCCACTGGGGCCATGCCATCTTCAACAAGCACATCGCGAAGGACCTCGGCTTCGTCGTGGTGACGGGTGGTACCCACGGAAAGATCTTCGGCGGCTGGGCGGCACCGGACTGCATCACGCAGCACAAGGAGGCGATGGCCGACCTGACGGCGAAGATCACCGGGACCGACGTGCCCATCAAGGGCGGCACGGCGAAGCTCGACTTCGTCGACGGTGTGATCGTCGCCCCCCAGGGCTTCTCGCCCGGAATGGGCAGTCATGACGAGCCGTACATCTCCGACTCAGACCCCGCCGCCGACACCGATACGGGTTCCGAATTCGAGGACGCCGACGAGTCGTCGAGCTCGGCCCCGAAGGACACCAAGGGGACGGCCTCCGGGCAGTCCACCACCACTCCGCAGACCATCACCACTCCGCAAACCTCCGCCGCCCCGCAGTCGAGCACTGCCCCGCAAACGACCACGCCCCCGCAGCCCACCGGCGGATCCGGGTCGACCCCGGCCGGCGGGAGCAACCAGGGGTCCGGGCACGGCCGGGGCCGGGGAGGCCCCCGAAAAGGCCGTGGCCAGAGCAAGGACCGGAAGCCGAACGGCTGACGAGTTCGTCCGCAGCTGAACCTCCGGGCACCTCGCGTCCGTCAAGACGGGTGGACGTGCCGTTCGGCCGCCTCGACCGGGGCCGACCGGCGGCCGTCCCTGCCGAGCATCGTCATCGAGGGCCAGGGGGCCAGGGTGGGCAAGGACCGGAGCGGCCGGGGGAGTCGGACGGAAGGGACGGAGGGCGGCGGGATCCAGCTACCCGCCGTGGCATGGGTCGTGCCCGAGGAGTTGGAGGCCCGCCCGGCATCGTCCGCGAGCGCCGCGTCCGCGAGCGCCGCGTCCGCGAGCGCTGCGTCCGCGAAGGTGGAGCCCGCCGAGGCCGAGCCCGCGGCGGTGGCTGCCGCCGGCGCCGTGCCCGCCGTCGAGGCCGCGAAGCCTGCCGCGGGCGCCGCTGCCGCGGCCGCCGAGGCGCCCGCCGGTGTGACCGCCGTCCCGGGCCCGTCCCCGGCCGAGGAGGAGGGCGTCGGGCCGCGCCGGATCTCGCGGCCGATGGTGGCCGCGGCCGTGATCGCGGGCCTGGTACTGGTCGGGGTGCCGCTGGGTATCGCGAAGTTCGGCGGGGACGACCCCGGTCCGTCCGGTGCGGACGGTCCGCCGCCGGCCGGGTACACGCAGCAGGACGGCGGCAACGGGTTCGTCCCGGGTGCCGACGCGCCGGGGAACCCGGTGGGCGAGCAGCCCGTGCAGGTCGCTCAGCCGGTCGAGGGCCCGCCGCCCGGTGACGCCGGCGCGGCGGCGGCCGGTGGGGCGGCCGCCGCGGCCGGCGGTGCCGTGCCGGACCAGGGCGGCGGCCAGGCCGTACCGTTCGCGGGTCGGGTCCCGGCGGGCGGCGGTGCGCCGTCGACCAGCGGGAAGCCGGACGCGGGCAAGAACACGGGCGGTGGTGCGCCGGCCAACCAGGGCGGTGGTGGCGGTGGCGGTGGCGGTGGCACCGCGGCGGGAGGCGGAGGCGGAGCCCCGCAGACCCAGCCCCAGACGCAGAATCAGCCCCCGCCGCCGCCCGCCGCCGCCCAGCAGCCGGCGCCGCCCGCGCCCGCCCAGCCCCCGGCCAAGCCCGCGCAGCCGGCCCCGCCGCCGGCGCCGAGCTTCGCCGCGGTGGCGGGCCCGGGGTGCAGCGGTGGGGGCGCCCAGGCGCGCGGCTGGTTCGACAAGGGCCAGGAGGGCTGGCGGAACAACTCCGGCGGCTACTCGGGGGACGGCTGCAACGGCGGCTACTACTCGATGCCGATGTCGGGTGACGCCAACAAGGACCACGACAACTCGGTGGTCTGGACGTTCTCCACGGGGTCGGTCACCACCGGCACCTGCAAGCTGGCGGTGTACGTGCCGAACAGCGGGGACGTCAAGGCGGTCGGCGGAACGTCGTCCCTCTACACGGTGCAGAGCGGTTCGGGGTCGGGCTCGTTCAACGTCAACCAGGTCGGCAACCGGGGCCAGTGGGTCACGGTCGGCCCCTTCCAGCTCAACGGCGGCAAGCTCGCCGTGACGCTGCACGACCGCGGCCAGGACTGGCAGGGCAGCGACAAGCAGACCTACGCCCACCACGCCGCGTCCGCGATCCGGGCCAACTGCACCGGGTGACCCCGCTGCACCGACGTACGGCAGCACCGGCACGACAGCCAAGAACGACGGAGGAGAACGCACCATGACCCGCCATGTGCTGACGGTCAGTGCGGAGCAGCGCGACGGCGGTGGCTACCGCACGATCGGCGCCGCGCTGGAGGCGGCCCGCAGCGGCACGGTGATCAGCGTCCGCCCGGGCCGCTACGAGGAGAACCTGGTGATCACCAAGATGGTGACCATCACCGCCGAGGAGGCCCGGGGCAGCGTCCGGATCTCGCCGCGGCGGGGCGCGGTGGTGCAGGTGGTGGCCGAGGCCGTCCAGCTGACCGGGCTGGTGCTCCAGGGCCAGGACGAGGAACTGCCCACCGTCGACGTCCCGCGCGGCCAGGCCGCCCTGGAGGACTGCGAGGTGGCGGGCAACTCCTGGACGGCCGTGCTCACCCGTCAGCAGGGCGCCCTGGCGATGCGCGGCTGCCGGGTCGTCAACCCGGCCGGGGCCGGCATCGTGGAGACCTCCACCGGCTCCAGCGTGATCGAGGACTGCGTGGTCGAGCACCTCGGCAGCTCCGCCGTGGTGATCGGCGAGCGGGCCAACCCCGTGATCCGGGGCTGCGTGCTGCGCGACGCCCGGGGCAACGGGGTGTGCGCCAACGGCGAGGGCCGCGGCTCGATCGAGGACTGCGAGATCTCCGCCACCGACAAGCCCGGCATCGCGCTGGAGGAGAACAGCACGACCAGGGTGCTGCGCACCACCGTCCGGGACGCCTCGATCGGCATCTACCTGAGTTCGACCGCCCAGGTCCTGCTGGAGGACTGCACGGTCAGCGCCACCCGGGGCCACGGCCTGGTCCTCACCGGCGGCACCGACCCGGTGGTGCGGCGCTGCCGCACGATGCGCACCAAGGGCCACGGCATCCACGTCACCGGCCGCTCCCGGGGCACCTTCGAGGAGTGCGAGGTGGCCGGCGCGGAGGCGGCCGGGATCGTGGTGGACGAGTCCTCCAGCCCGTCGCTGACCCGGACGGCGGTCGGCGACAGCGGCGAGGCGGCGGTGGAACTGGTCGGCGAGAGCGCCGCCGAGTTCGACCGGCTGGAGGTGCGCGGCGCGGGAGGCGCCGGGGTGAGCGTGCGGGACGGTGCCAACCCGCTGCTGCGCCGACTGGACATCGCCGACGTGCGCGGCCACGGCGTCGAGGTGCTGCGGGAGGGCCGCGGGCGGCTGGAGTCCTGCGTGCTGGGTGCGACCGGCCGGGCCGCGCTGCTGGTGGCCGACGGCGGTAACACCCAGGTCGGTGGCACCACGGTCCGCGGTGCCGCCGCGACCGGCGCGCCGGGGACGGCCAAGACGGCAGGGACCCCGGGGATCGAGGTCGGTCCGGGCGGCGTCGCCTCGCTCCGCGACTGCGACGTGGCCGAGTGCACCGGCGACGGGATCGTGGTCGAGGACGGCGGCGAGCTGACCATGGCCCGTTCCCGGGTGCACGGCAACCGCCGGCACGGCGTGCTGCTGGCCGCCGGCAGCCGGGCCGCCCTGACCGGCTGCGAGCTGGTGGGCAACACCCGGGACGGGCTGCGCGCCGAGTCCGAGGAACCGATCCGGATCACCGGCTGCACCGTCACCGGCAACCGCGGCTCGGGCCTGTGCCAGACCAGGCCCAGCGAGCGGCTCTCGGTGGAGAACCTGACCAGCCGGGACAACGGGCGGGCCGACAGCCACGGCACCGCGACCGCCGGCGCCGACGACCTTCCCGCCGCCCGCCCGGCCGGAGCGCCCGAGGCCGACGGCGCCGAGGCCGAGGCCGAGCGCCCGGCCGACGACCTGCCGCCGCCCGAGCCCGAGGGTCCGCAGGCGGCCCTCCAGGCGCTGGTCGGCCTGGAGGGGGTCAAGGAGCAGGTCGCCACCCTGGTCAACCTCAACAAGCTGGCCCGGCGCCGCGAACGGGCCGGGATGCCGGCCCTGCCGATGGGCCGGCACCTGATCTTCGCGGGCCCGCCCGGCACCGGCAAGACCACCGTCGCCCGCCTCTACGGGGCGATCCTCGCCGAACTCGGCGTGCTGCGCAGCGGCCACCTCACCGAGGTCGCCCGGGCCGACCTGGTGGCGTCCATCGTCGGCGGCACGGCGATCAAGACCACCGAGGTGTTCCAGTCGGCGCTCGGCGGCGTGCTGTTCATCGACGAGGCGTACACGCTGTCCGCCGGATCCGGCGGCGGCACCGGGCCGGACTTCGGCCGCGAGGCCATCGACACCCTGGTCAAGCTGATGGAGGACCACCGCGACGACGTGGTGGTGATCGTCGCCGGGTACTCGGACGAGATGCGCTCCTTCCTCGGCTCCAACCCCGGCCTCGCCTCCCGGTTCAGCCGCACCGTGGACTTCCGCAACTACTCGGCGGAGGAACTGGTCACCATCGTCGAGCGGGCCGCGGTCGGGCACGGCTACGAACTCGCCGACGCCACCCGGGAGGTGCTCGGCACGCACTTCACGCGGATGCCCAAGGGCGCCGACTTCGGCAACGGCCGCGCCGCCCGCAAGGTGTTCGAGGAGATGGTGGACCGTCAGGCCTCCCGACTGGCCGAGCTGGCCGACATCACCGACGCGGACCTCGCCCGACTGCTGCCCGAGGACCTCGGCGAGGAGCACTCCGACGCGGCCCGCGCGGCCGCGGCCGGCGGACCGGGCGCCGAAGGCGGCAGCGACCTGCTCGACCAGCTGCGCGCCATGGTCGGCCTCACCGCCGCCAAGGAGCAGGTCGAGAACCTGGTCAACCTGATCACCCAGGCCCGCCGCCGGGAGGAGGCCGGCCTGCCCACCGCCCGGATCAGCCACCACCTGGTCTTCGCCGGCCCGCCCGGCACCGGCAAGACCACCATCGCCCGGCTCTACGGGGCGCTGCTCGCCGAACTCGGCGTGCTGCCGCGCGGCCAGCTGGTCGAGACCGCCCGGGCCGACCTGGTCGGCCGCTACATCGGGCACACCGCCCAGCTCACCCGGGACGCCTTCGAACGCGCCCGGGGCGGCGTGCTGTTCATCGACGAGGCCTACACCCTCACCCCGCGCGGCGGCGCCGCGAGCGGCGACTTCGGCCAGGAGGCGGTGGACACCCTGATGAAACTGATGGAGGACCACCGCGACGAGGTCGTGGTGATCGTGGCCGGCTACCAGGAGGAGATGCAGGGCTTCCTGAGCTCCAACCCCGGTCTGGCCTCCCGGTTCCCCCAGCAGATCGCCTTCGACCACTACAGCGCGGACGAACTCGTCACCATCGTGCGCCGCCAGGCGGAGGAGGCCGGCTACGTCTGCGCACCGGAGACCCTGGCCCTCCTCGGAGAGCTGTGCGAGGCCGTCCCCCGGGACCGCAACTTCGGCAACGGCCGCTTCGCCCGGCAGACCCTGGAGGCGATGGTCACCCGCCAGGCGGGGCGGCTCGCCCGGCTCGACGTCGGCGACCTGTCCGAACTCAGCCTGCTGCTGCCCCAGGACATCCCCGGGCTGCCGCAGGGGAGCGCGGTGTGACCGGCGCACCGGGCCGCCCGGCCCGGGCCGCCGCGGCCGCGCTCTGCTGCGGCGCCCTGCTGGTCCCGGCCGCCCCCGCCTGGGCCGCCCCGAGGCCCGCCGCGACCTCCGCCCCGACGCCGGCCGCCACCTCGGGCGCGGCCGCCACCTCAGGCGCGGCCGATCCGGCCGCGCTGCCCGTCATCGGCCAGAACCGGGGTGCCGGACGGCCGGACGGCTGCGTCAAACCCTCCGACAAGGGCACCGACCGGACCCCGTGGGCGCAGACCTACCTGCGGCCCGAGGCCGCCTGGCAGCTCAGCCGCGGCGCCGGCGTGACCGTCGCCGTGGTCGGCTCCGGGGTCGACCCGGCGTCCGGGGTCCTGGAGGGCCGCCTCACGCCGGGGCCGCGTGAGTACGGCACCGGCGACTCCACCCGCGACTGCGTCGGCCACGGCACCTTCCTCGCCGGGCTGATCGCCGCCCGGCGCCAGGACGGGATCGGCTTCGCCGGTCTCGCCCCCGAGGCGCGGATCCTCGGCGTGGCCGTCACCGACGACGTGGGCAACACCACCCCGGCCCTGCTGGCCAAGGGCATCCGGGACGCGGCCGACGGCGGCGCCCGGATCATCGCCGTCGGTCTGGCGCTGTCGACGGGCGAGGCCGAACTCGGCGACGCCGTCCGCTACGCCGGCGGCAAGGGCGCCCTGGTGATCGCTCCGGCCGCCCCCGACGGCGGCGGCGGTTCCCAGTCCTCGCCGAACTCGCCCCCCATCGCGGCCTTCCCGGCCGCCCTCCCGGGCGTCCTGGCGGTCTCCGACCTGGCGCCCAACGGCGCCCCGCCCAGCGGTGCGGCGGACGCGGTCCGGGTCGACCTGGTCGCCCCGGGTGACGCCGTGCTGAGCGTCGGGCCCGGCGGCAAGGGCTACTTCACCGCCGCCGGGCCCAGCTTCGCCACCGCCCTGGCGGCCGGCACCGCCGCACTCGCCCTCGGCTACCGGCCCGACCTCACCCCGGCCCGGCTCGCCGAGCGGCTCCGGGCCACCGCCTACCACCCCGGCACCGCCCTGCCCGACCCGCACCTCGGGTACGGGACCGTCGACCCCCTGGCCGCCCTCAGCGCCCCCCTCCAGGACGGGCCCCCGTCCACCCCCGGGCCCGCCCTGGCGGTGTCCCTGGTCCAGTCCCCGCCCCCCGACCCCGCCGCCCGGCAGGCCACCCTGATCGCCGGCGGGATCATCGCCGGCGTCACCCTGGTCGTCGGCACCGCCGTGGTCTGCGCGACGGGCCGCCGCCGGTCCTGGCGCCCTGGCCGCTGGTCGGTCTGACGGGCCGCCGGGAGCCCTCCGGGCCCTGGGCCGGCGGTGCGGTGCGGTGCCGCCCGTGCGGTGGAGCCGCCGGGCTGCTCGATCCGGCCTACTGGAGGGCGGCGGCGGCGTGGGGGCCGGCGGCGGGCGGGGCGAAGTGCATGCCCTCGGCGACCAGGGCGGTGAGGTCGAGGTAGGCGCGGCGGGTCTTGGGACGCAGCTTGGCCGGGTCGAACTCTCCACCCAGAGCCAGGTGTTCGTCGAAGGGGAGGACCACGACGCCGCGGCAGCGGTTCTCGAAGTGGGCGACGAGTTCCTCCACCCGGATCGTCCGGCCGCTGCTGCGGACGCTGGAGATCAGGGTCACGCTGCGCTGCGCCAGCGAGCCGTAGCCGTTGGTGTACAGCCACTCCAGGGTGGCGTCGGCGCTGCTCGCGCCGTCGATGCTGGTGGTGGCGGTGATGACCAGCTGGTCGGCGAGGTCGAGGACGGCGCGCATGGAGCTGTGCAGCAGGCCGGTGCCGCAGTCGGCGAGGATGATCGGGTACTGCCGGGCGAGCAGGTCGACGAGCCGCCGGTAGTGCTCGCCGCTGAAGCTGTTGGCGATTGCCGGGTCCGAGTCGTTGGCCAGGACCTCCAGCCCGCTGGGGGTGAGCGAGGTGAAGCGGCGGACGTCCATGTAGCCGGTGATGGTGGCCTCGGCGGCGAGCATGTCGTGGACGGTGGCCCCGGTCTCCCGGTGGACCCGCTTGCTGAGGGTGCCGGTGTCCGGGTTGGCGTCGACGGCGACCACCTTGTCGGCGCGGATCTCGGCGAGGACGGAGCCGAGCGCCAGGGTCGTCGAGGTCTTGCCGACACCGCCCTTGAGGCCGATCACCGCGATCCGGAAGGAGCGGTGCAGCGGGGTGCGGATGGCCGCCGTCAGCCGTTCCCGTTCCCGTTCCCGCTCTCCCCGGCCGAGGCCCAGGCCGGCGGGCAGGCCCAGGGTGCGGCGGCCCCGCCGTGCGGCGGGGGCCTGCGGCGGGGCGGAGTGCGGGGCTTGTGGGGCCAGTGGGGCAGGCATGGCCGGTAGGGCTGGTAGGGCCGGAAGTGCGACCTGGGGGAGCTGTGGCAGCAGGGTGAACGGCTCCGGGGGCAGCGCGGCCGGGGCCGGCCGCGCCTGCGGGGGCACCAGGACCGTCCCGAGCACATCCAGTGGCTGCTGCCAGTCCGGCCCGGCGAGGTGTCCGGTGGGCGGCGCGGCACTTGGCCCGGCACTGGGGATGGTGGGCGGCGCGGCGCTCGGCCCGGCGCTCGGCCCGGCGCTCGGGATGGTCGCCGTTGCGACGGCCAGGGCGGCGGCCGCCGGGAGGACGGGGCCGTAGTCGGGGGCGAGGTCCCAGTCCGGGCCCTGCGTCAGACGGTGCACCCGCCCGGTGTGCGTGTGGTCGGCCGCCATGTGTTCGCCTCCTGCTCGCCGTGTCGGCCCTGTCTGGTGCACCGGATTCCGGCGCCCTCGCGCCGGAAGGGTACGGGCCGTCCGATCGGTTCAACGGCCCGGGCCGGGAGCACCGTTCAACGGGAGCGCGGGACGCTGCGGCCCGCTCGCGTCCCACCCCCCTCGGGAAGGGGCTCCCGGCCGTGCGCGGCCCAGCACGGCCCCGTGGAGCCGGGCGACTTCTACGGACGGCGGGCCGGTTCCGGTTCACCCGGCGCCGTCGCCGGGGCAGGGTGAACCGCCCCCGGCGGACGGCCCGTTGAGCGGGTCGGGGCGCGCACTGTGCCTCCCCCGCGCTTGGAGGACCTGATGGGCACCACCCCCCACCGCATCGGCCGCCCGGCCTGCACCCCCGACCACCGGGCGGCCTAGGCCCGTCCGTCCAGGTCCTCTCGTTCGGGCCTCGTCGCCGGCCGAACCGGTGTGCGGGCGGCAGCTGAGCGGCAGCTGCCCGGCCGTACCGGAAAACCCTCTGCTGGACCGGCTGTCAGTAGATACCGTCTTCGGATGGCACTCGATGCGGAACGAGTGCCATGCAGGAGCAGCCGGCGTGACTCCCGTGGGACGGGATGGGGGAGGGACAACGATGGATCCGGACGGGCCGGACGTGCGCGAGGTCGTCGCGGCGCTGGTACGGCAGGAGGAGCCGAGCAGGCCCGGGCCGCCCGCGCTGGTGGTGCCCGAGGGCACGGCGGAGGAGGTGACCGCCGCCGCCCGGCGGCTCGCCCTGCGGGCGCTGCCGACCGAGCGGTGGAGGCCGGAGCCCGCACCGGGGCTGCGGGAGCTGGCGGCGGCGCTGGTGGTCGACGAGCACCCCTCGGCGCCGGGCTGGTCGGCGGTGGAGCGGGAGCAGCTGGCGACCTGGGTCGCGGTGCTGATCGAGCACCGGGGGGAGGACGGGGTCCAGGAGCTGGTGCGCGTGCTCAACGAGGCCTGAGGGGCGGCCTGGTGGCCACGGGGTGGGCGCTGGATGGCCGCGAGATGTCCGGGAGGTGGCCGTGCGGAGTCCTGGTCTGCGGCCGGGCCGTGCGGGGCCCGGGCGTTGGCGGATCGTTGGTGCGGCCTTGGCGGCTGCGGGCAGTCTGCTGCTTGTAGCCGCCGGGGAAGTCCGGTCGGTGTGTCGCCCTGCCCTTGCCCGATCTGAGAGGCCGCGCGTGTCGAAGCAGCCCGTCGCCCAGCCCACGTCCGTCGCCCAGCCGCCCGTCGGCCCGCCGGCCGGCACGGACCCGTCGGCCACCACGGGATCCGCCCCCGCGCCCGGCACGCCGAAGGCGGCCCGCCCGACCCTCGACCCGGACACGCTCGCCGAGATCCACCGGCTGCACGGCGGTTACCTGCTGCGCGCGCTGCTGCGTGCCACCGGCGGCGACCGGGGCAAGGCCGAGGACATCCTCCAGGAGACCCTGCTGCGCGCCTGGCAGCACCCCGAGGCGCTGGCGGCCGGTGCCGAGCAGAGCCGCCCCTGGCTGTTCACGGTGGCCCGGCGGATCGCGATCGACCACTACCGGATGGCCGCCGCCCGCGCCAAGGAGGTGATCGGCGAGCCGCTGGAGGACCGTCCGCTCGCCGAGGACCCGTACGAGCAGGTGGTCGTCGCCCGGGACATCGCGCTGGCCCTGCGCCGGGTGCAGAAGCACCACCGCGAGGTGCTGGTCGAACTGCACCTGCGGGACCGCTCGGTGGTGGAGGCGGCGGCCCGGCTCGGGGTGCCGCCGGGGACGGTCAAGTCCCGCAACTTCTACGCGATCCGGGCGCTGCGCCCGGTCCTCGCGGCGGAGCACGGCTACGGCCCGGCCGACGGCCGCGGCCAGGCGGCCGCGCTCGACCGCTCGGGTGCCGCCGTCTCGCGCTGACCGGCTTCCCGCTGACCGGTTTCCGGTAGCCGCCTCCCAGTGACCGGGGGGCGGCCGCCCGGTGGCCGGCTCAGTGCCGGCGTGGCGCGCGCGAGTTCAGCGACTCCTCCAGGCTGGTGGTGAACTCGCTCTGCACTCCGGCCAGTTGATCGTGGCTGCGGAAGCGGTCGAGCGCCGAGCGCAGCCGGTCCAGGGCCTCCGGTTCGCGGCCCCGGCTCAGCAGGTAGGCGGCGTGCGACTGTTCGGCGATGGCCTGGAGGTAGAGCAGGCCCGCCTCCTCGCAGCCGGCCAGCAGCCGGTGCCAGGCCAGGTCGACGGTCTCGCTGCGCCCGTGCGGGGGCAGGGTGTGCGCCTCGGTCAGCATCGACCACAGATGGATCGAGGTGACCGGGCGGGCGGGCAGCAGCTCCCTGGCCTCCCGGGCCTGCCGCAGCGCGCCCTGCCGGTCCCCGGCCAGCATGCTCACCCAGCTGTGGTGGACCAGGGCGACGGCCAGCGGCCGGGGGTCGCCGGACTCCACGGCCAGCGCGGCCGAGCCGGACGCCAGCCGGGCGGCCTCGGTCGCGCTGCCCAGGATCGCGGTGATCAGCGACTGGGTGGCGAGCGCGCGGGCGTACGCGGCGCGGCCCGCGGGCCCGGTCGCGGACTCGCCGGCGGCCACCGCCCGGCGCGCCGCCTCGGCCGCCTCCTGACGGCGCTCCAGTCCGAGCAGCGCGTTCGCCCGGGAGCCGTGCAACTGGGCCGCGGCCAGCTCGTCGTCGCACCGCTCGGCCGCCCGGACGCCCGCGCGCAGACAGCCCAGCCAGTCGGTGAACCGGCTGGAGCCGTAGTACAGCGGGCCGGCGGCCTGGGCCAGCCGCCAGACCCGGTCCGGGTCGTCGGCGGTGCCGGTGATCAGCGCGCGGATCGCGGGCTCCTCGGCCTGGAACCAGTCCAGTGCGGCGCGGATGCCGTCGGCCGGCGGCAGGGCCCGCGGCGGGTGGACGAGCGTGTCGAAACCGTCCTGGCCCGGCTCGATGAACTCGCCGCCCTGCCGCAGCGCCGCCTGGTAGTAGTCCAGCAGCCGCTCCCGGGCGAGGCGCCGGCGCGGCTCGGGCTGCTCGGCGAGCAGCCCGGCGCTGAACAGCCGGACCAGCTCGGCGCGGCCGTAGCGCCCGGGCGCCGCACCGGTGAGCAGGTGGTGGGCGGCGAGTTCGCCGAGCGACCGGCGGGCGGTGGCCGGGTCGGTGCCGAGCACGGCGGCACTGGTCAGGGTGTCCACCTCCCGGCCCGGGTGGGCGGCCAGGAGGGTGAGCAGCTCGGCGGCACCGGGGGAGAGGCGGCGGTACGTCAGGAGGAGTTCGGTGGTGACGCCGGTCGCGCCGTCGGCGTCCAGGACGGGCAGCCTGGTCTGCTCGTCGGCGAGTTCGGCGACCAGTTCGGCGATCGTCCAGTCCGGGCGGGTGGCCAGCCGGGCCGCGGCGATCCGCAGCGCCAGCGGCAGGTGGTCGCAGAGCCCGGCCAGTTCGGCGGCGGCGGCCGGTTCGGCCCGCAGCCGGTCGGGGCTGAGCGCGCGCTCCAGCAATCGCAGGGAGTCGTCCTGGGGCAGCGGGGGCAGCCGCAGCAGGGCCGCACCGTCGGCGGCCACCAGCCCCTCCAGCGAGCCGCGGCTGGTCACCACGGCGGCGCAGCCGGGCCCCTGCGGCAGCAGGTCGGCGACCTGGTCGGCATCGGCGGCGTCGTCCAGGACCACCAGCAGGCGCCGCCCCCTGGTCCGGTCGCGGTACAGCGCGGCCCGGCCGTCCCGGTCCTCGGGGACGGCGCCCTCGGAGACCCCGAGGGCCCGCAGGAAGCCGCCGAGGGCGGCCTCCGGGTCGGCCGGGCCGGCCGGGTCGAGGCCCCGCAGGTCGGCGAACAGCTGCCCGTCCGGGAAGTGCGGGGCCCGGCGGTGCGCCCAGGTGGTGACCAGCGCGCTCTTGCCGGCCCCGGCCGGTCCGACCACCAGGGCCAGGCCGTCACCGGCGCGCTCCGGGCCGCACTCGCCGTCCAGCCAGTGGCCCTCGCTGTCCCGGCCGACGAAGTCGACCGGGCGGCGCGGGAGTTGACGGGGCACCCGGGGCGCGGCCGGAGGAGTCGCCGAGCGGGCCGGGGCCGGCTGCTCGGCCCGGTCCCCGGACAGCACCTCGGCGAGCGCCGCCTGGAGCGCCGGGCCGGGCCGGATCCCCAGCTCGCGGTCCAGCCGCACCCGGGCCTGGTGGTAGGCGGACAGCGCGTCCGCCGGCCGCCCGGCCTGGTGCAGGCAGCGCATCAGCAGCGCCACCAGCTCCTCGCGCAGCCCGTCCGTCCGCACGTGCTGCTCCAGGGCCGGCACCGCCGCCACCCCGCTGCCCTGGCGCAGCCGCAGCCCGGCCCAGCTGAGCACGGCGGCGGTGCGGGCCTGCTCCAGCTGGTCGACCACGGCCGCGCGCACGGCGGTGTCGGGCAGGTCGGCCAGGGCCTCGCCGCGCCACAGCCGCAACGCCTGCTCCAGCAGCGCGATCGCCTGCGCGTCCGCCGTGGCGCAGCCGAGCCCGGCCTGTTCGGCGGCCCGGTCGGTCAGCGCCTCGAAGCACAGCGCGTCCACCTCCTCGGCCGGACCGGCCAGCAGATAGCCGGACGAGCGGGTGTGCAGCACGAACGGGGTGTCGGCGATCGCCTTGCGCAGCGCCGCCACGTGCCCCTGCAAGGCGGCCCGGGCGCTGGCCGGCGGCCGCTCGCCCCACAGCAGCTCGCAGAAGCCGTCCACCCCGACCACCCGGCCCAGCCGCAACGCGAGCAGCGCCAGGATCGCCCTGCGCTGCGCCCCCGGCAGCGAGGCGAAGCCGTCCGCCCCGGCCCGCAGCTCCACCGGGCCGAGGAGCCGAATCCGCACCAGTACCCCCACTTCACCCCACGACGGGCAGGGCGTCCCCCCGCCCCATTGATGTCCCGGGCGTGCCCCGGGGTGGAGCAGTGTAGTGCCCTGAAGTGTCCTGTTCGCGCCAGATCGCCCGCTCCCCGGGCGCCACCGGGTGGCGGCGCCCGGCGCAACGGACGTCGAGCCCGGGCCCTGCGGAACCTGCGGGGCCCGCGTTCGACCCGACAAGATCCACAAATCCCGAGCAGACCCCATCCGGCCGCGTGCACGTGACCGGACCAGGCCTATCCTCTGACGACGCCGGGAAGACGCCGGAGGTTGTCGTCGGCGGCGGATCCGATCGGCGACAGGGGAGGAGAGGGCTGCATGCACATCGACCTGCTCGGGCCGGTCGCCGTACGACGGGACGACGGGACGACGGTCACACCCTCGGCCCCCAAACGCCGCGCGCTGCTGAGCACCCTCGCCATCCGGCTCAACCAGACCGTCGGCACCGACGAGCTGATCGAGCTGGTCTGGGACGGCGACGCGCCCCCCACCGCCCGCGCCGCGCTCCAGGGGCACGTCGCGGCCCTGCGCCAACTGCTCGACTGCCCCGGGCTCACCCTGGGCACCCGCGGCGCCGGCTACCTGCTGGCCGGCGACCCCGACCGGGTGGACCTGCTGCACTTCCGCGGGCTCTGCGACCGGGCGGGCGTGCTGCGGCCCGCCCCGGCCGCGCCCGCCGCGAGCACCGAGCCCGAGCCGCACGATCCGGCCGTGCCCCTGCTGCGGGCCGCCCTGGACCTGTTCCGCGGCCCGGCCCTCGTCGACTGCGGGTCCGTCCTGCTGCGCGAGCGCACCCTGCCGCACGTCACCGACCTGCGGCTGCGCGCCCTGGACCGGCTCGCCGAGGGCCTGCTCGAGGCCGGCCGCGGCGGCGAGCTGGCCGCCGAGCTGGCCGAGGCGGCGGCCGCCCACCCGACCCGGCAGACGCTGGCCGCCCGGCTGGTCCGCTGCCTCGACCAGGCCGGCCGCCGGGACGAGGCAGCGGCCTGGTACGACCGGGCGGTGGCCCGGCTCTCCGGCCCGCCCGGCCCGGAGCTGCGCCACGCCGGTGAGCGGTCGGCGGACGGCCCCGAGCGGGACGGGCCGCCCAGACCCGCCCGGCTTCCGAGGCGCGGTGCGCCGGACCGCAGGTTCACCGGCCGGTCGGCCGAATTCGCCCGGCTCGACGAGGCCCTGGCCGCCGCCGTCCGGTCCGGCCACCCGATCCTGGTCACCGGGCCGGCCGGGGTCGGCAAGACCAGCCTGGTCCAGCACTGGTTGCAGCGGTCCGCCGAGCACTTCCCCGACGGAGTCCTGCACGCCGAGCTGGGCGGCTTCGACCCGGCCGGGCCCCGCGAACCCGCCGACGTGCTGGCCGGGTTCCTGCTCGCCCTCGGCGAGCCGGCGGGAGCCCTGCCCGCCTCGCCCGAGGAGCGGGAGCAGCGCTACCGGGAACTGCTGGCCGGCCGCCGGCTGCTGATCGTGCTGGACGACGCGCGCTCGTACGAGCAGCTCGCCCCGCTGCTGCCCGACCCGCCCCCGCCGGGGGACGGGCCGGCCTGGGACGGGGACGGGGACACCGGCACCCCCGGCACCCCCGTCGTCGTCGTCACCAGCCGCAGCCGGCTGCGCGACCTGCTGGTCCGCGACGGCGGCATCCCGCTCCCGCTGGGCGTGCTCGGCGCCGAGGACGCGGCCGAACTGCTCGCCCGGACCCTCGGCCCGGCCCGGGTCGCCGCCGAACCGCAGACGGCCGCCGACCTCGCCGCGGCCTGCGACCACCTGCCGCTCGCCCTGCGGCTGGCCGCCGCCCGGTTGGCCGCCCGCCCCGGCTGGACCCTGGGCGACCTGGCCGCGGAACTCGCCGACGAGCAGACCGGCCTCGCCACCCTGGCCGGCACCGACCGCGGCCCGATCGGCGTCACCACCGCCCTGGACCACACCTACCGCACCCTGCCGCCCGCCCCCGCCCGGCTGTTCACCCTGCTCGGCCTGCACCCCGGCGCGGTGATCGACACCGCCACCGCCGCCGCGCTCGCCGACCTGCCGCCCGCCACCACCCGCACCCTGCTGACCCGCCTCGACGCCGTCCACCTGCTGGAGGAGACCACGCCCGGCCGCTACGCCCGGCGCGAGCTGGTCCGGCGCTACGCGGCCGGGCAGGCCGCCGAACTCACCTGCGACGACCGGTTCGTCGCCCTCGACCGGCTGATCGCCCACTACCTCGCGGTCACCGCGGCCTGGACCACCGGAGGCTGGACCACCGCGGCCTGGACGCCCGAGGGCGGCGGCGCGGCCCCGGCGGACGCGGCCGCCTGGTTCCGCCGCGAGGAGAGCGCCCTGCGCGCGGTGGTGGTCTGCGCCGAGCAGTTCGGCCGGACCGCCGAATCCTGGCAGCTCGCCCACCGGATAGGCCTGCTGTACGAGACCACCGGGCACGACCGGACGCACTGGCGCGCCGTCACCGAGGCCGGCCTGCGCGCCGCCCACGGCTGCGCGGACCAGGCGGCCGTCGCCCGGCTGGCCACCGACCTCGCCGTCCTGCACGTCGACCGCGCCGCCCACCGCACCGCCGTCCAGCAGCTGGAACGGGCCGTGGCCGCCGCCGACCGGGCCGGCGACCAACTGCTGCGCCACCACTGCCGGGCCCGGGTGGCCGGTGCACTGCTGCGGGCCGGCCGCTACGACCAGGCCCTGCCGCTGATGACCGACCTGGTGAGCGCCGCCCGCACCCCGGCCGTCGGCGACCTGCTCGTCCGCGCGCTCACCGACCTCGCGGACGCGCTGGTCCTGGCCGGCGCCCCCGGCCCGGCCCTGGTCCACGCCGACGAGGCCGTCCGGGTCGCCACCACCCGTTCCGGCGCCGAGGCCGTCCTCGCCACCCAGAGCCGGGCCCGCGCCCTGCAGGCGCTCGGCCGCCGCGACGCCGCCCTGTCCACGGCCCGACTCGCCGTCGCCCTGGGCCGCACGGTCGGCGACACCGGGCTGGAGTCCCGCACCCACGGCCTGCTGGCGGACCTGCTGTGCGAACTGGGCCGTACCACCGAGGGCGCCGTCGCCAGACGGCAGGCCCGGGCCCTGGCGGCGGGGGAGCGCTGACGGTGCGCCGCCCCGCTGCCGCAGCCCCGTCCGCCCTGCCCGTTCCGCTCGTCCCGCTCGTCCTGCCCGTCCCGTCCGATCGGCATAACCACAGGCGGAACTATGGGCAGAACCAGCATGCGCGGTCGTCCCATCAGTGCGTGGGACGCCGCGGCCCGCACCGGGTGCCCGGCGCCTGAGCTGGGCGCTCGATGCTGGGAAAGAGCTGGGTACGAGGCATACTTCTGCCCGGGCATACTTCTGCCTGGGACGGTCGATCAGGCACAACGCCTGGCAGAAGTAACGGCGCTAGCAGGGGCGGGACATGACGGCTGTGAGCGGCACGGGAACGGGCACGGACTCCGAGGGGGCCGGCGACTTCGGCCGCCTGCTGGCCGGGCACCGGGTGGCGGCGGGCCTGACCCAGGAGGAGCTCGCCGCGGTGGCCGGCGTCAGCCTGCGCGCCGTCGGGGACATGGAGCGCGGCCGTACCCGGGGGCCGCAGCGGCGTACCGTCCGGGCCCTGGCCGAGACGCTGGGCCTGGACGCCCGGCAAACCGCCGCGCTGGACCGGGCCGCCCAGTGCGGCCGCCCCCGGGGGACCAGGCCGGTGTCGGCCGCCGCCCCCACCCGTGGACCGGCCGCCCCCGCCCCGGCCCCCGCCGGACCGGCCGAGACCGGGGACGCCGCGCCCGCCGCCCCGCTCGTGCCCGGCGCCCTCGCGCTGCCCCGGGACATCGCCGACTTCACCGCCCGCGAGGACGCCCTCGCCCTGCTGGCCGAGCTGGCCGAGGACGACCGGCCCGCCCACCCCCGGGTGGTGCTGATCAGCGGTCAGCCCGGTCTGGGCAAGACCGCCTTCGCCCTGCACGCCGCCCACACCCTGGCCCCCTTCTTCCCCGACGGGCAGCTCTCGCTCGACCTCGGCGGCATGGCCGCCACCCCGCTCTCCGCCCGCGACGCGCTCGGCCAGGTGCTGCGCGCCCTGGGCGTCGCCGACAACGCCGTGCCCGCCGGGACGGAGGAGCGGGCCGGCCTCTACCGGGCCCTGGTGCGCGAGCGCCGGCTCGTCCTGGTCCTGGACAACGTCGCCGACGAGAGCCAGGTGCGCCCGCTGCTGCCCGGCTCCGGGCCCGCCGTGACCCTGGTGACCAGCCGCAACGCCCTGCCCGGACTGGAGTCGGTGCTCCGCCTGCGGCTGGACGCCCTGGCCCCGGGCGAGGCCGCCGACCTGCTGGCCCGGATCGCGGGCCGCGAGCGGATCGACGCGGCGCCCGACGCCACCGCCGAACTGGCCCGGCTCTGCGGCTACCTGCCGCTCGCGCTGCGCATCGCCGGGCAGCGGCTGGTGGCCCGCCCGCAGCAGCCGGTCAGCCATCTGGTGCGCCAACTGGCCGCCGAGGAACACCGGTTGGACCTGCTGGAGACCGGGGACCTGGCCGTCCGCCCGGCCTTCGCGCTGTCCTACCGGCGGCTGCCGGCCGAATCCCAGCTGGTGCTGCGCCGCTCCGCACTGACCGCCGGGCACGACTTCACCGCCGCCGTCGCCGCCGCCTACGCGGGCCTGCCGCCCGGCCGGACCGAACTCGTCCTGGAGCAGCTGATCGACGCCGGGCTGGTGCAACTCGCCACCCCGGAGCGCTACCGGCTGCACGACCTGGTCCGGCTCTACGCGGGCGAGCGGCTCGACGCCGACGAGGGCCCCGAGGCGGTGGCGCAGGCCCGGGCCCGGGCCGGTGACTGGCTGCTGAACCGGGCCGCCGAGTACGGCCTGCGGTTCGACCCGGACCACGCGGCGGCGGACCCCGACGCCGACCCCGACGCCGACGCGGACCGGACCGGCCCCCCGGTGCCGCTCACCGAGGCGGCACGCTGGCTGGAGGAGGAGCACCCGGAGTGGCTGGCCGCCCTCCACCAGGCCTTCGCCGCCGGCCGGCACCGGGAGGTGATCGACACCGCCGAAGCCATGCACTGGTTCTCCGACCGGCTGCTGAGCTGGGACATCTGGGCCGAGGTCTTCCAGCTGTCGGTCGACGCGGCCCGCGCCTGCGGCGACCAACTGGCCGAGGCCGTCCACGTCAACTACCTGGCGTGGACGTACGTCACCTGCCTGCACCGCTACCAGCGCGGCATCGACCTGGCCAACGAGGGGCTGGAACTGGCCCGCCGGATCGGCGCCCGGGAGCAGGAGGGCTGGGCGCTGACCTACCTCGCGGCGGGCCTTCGGCACCTGCACCGGCACCGGGAGGCCATCGACGCCTACCACCGGGCCGCGGACGCCTTCGCCGCCGTCAACAGCCGCGCCGGCTGGATCGGCCGGCTGGTCACGCTGCGCGGCGCGGCCAACTGCCTGCGCGACTCGGGCCGGGCCGAGGAGGCGGTGGAGTCCCGCCGGCGCGCGCTGGCCGGCGCGCTGGAGCTGGTGGAGCGCTGGTCCTCGCCGCTGATGCACCTGGCGGCGGCCATGACGGCCCACGAACTCGGCCTGGACCGCGCCGCGTTGGGGCGCTGGCCGGCCGCCGAGAAGGCCTACCGGCAGGCCCTGACCCACTACGAGGAGATCGGCCGGCCGGACAGCATGACCAAGACCCTCACCGAGCTCGGCACCGCCCTGATCGAGCAGGGCCGCGCCGAGGAGGCCCGCGAACTCCTCACCGAGGCGCTCACCGACCTCAGCGCGGACGGCCCCCGGCAGGGGCGGCGCCGGACGGGGTGAGGTCCGCACTAGGGAACACCCGGGGCCCGAAACGCGCACGCCCGCACGGCGGGTGGGCCGTGCGGGCGCGTGAGCGGCGGACTGTGCGGGTCGGTCAGATCCGGGTGTCCTCGACCACCGGCAGCGAGTGGTTCTCGGCGAAGGCGCTCGGGGCGAACGAGTTCCGCGGCGCGACGGCCGGCTTCTTGCCGCAGAAGGCCGGCTCCAGCGCGTTCATCAGGCCCTGCGTCACGGAGCCGTTGTTGGAGGCGTTGGCGAACACGACGACGGAGCGCTTGCCGTCCGGGGTGGCGAACGACTGGGTCTGGAAGCCCTGGACGATGCCGCCGTGGCCGTACACGTCGCCGCAGGACAGCGAGATGCGGCGCAGCCCGAGGCCGTAGCTGATCTTGGCGGTGGGGGTGGCCAGGGCGGCCGTCATCTGCTTCAGCGAGTCGTCCGAGACCAGCCCGCCGGAGCTGCCCGCCATCAGCGCGGTGAGGAAGTGGTCGAGGTCGGCGGCGTCGGAGATGACCGCGCCGGCCGTCCACACCCAAGAGCCGGTCTGCTGGGTGGAGTCCAGCAGCGGCTTGCTGCGGTTGTCGTTGGTGAGGTAGCCGGTGACGTGGGCGCCCTGGATCTCCTGGTCGGGCACGACGAAGGAGGTCTTGCTCAGGCCCAGCGGCTCGATGATCCGCTCGCGCAGGACGTCCTCGTAGGGGCGGCCGGTGAGGTGCTCGACCGCGAGGCCCATCAGGACGAAGTCGGTGTTGGAGTAGGAGTACCGGCTGCCGGGCGTGTACTGCTGGCCGTGCTTGACGGACATCGCCACCAGGTCGCGCGGCGCGTACACGTTGGTGCGGATGCGCGCCTCGAAGGCGCTGGTGGTCTCCTCGCCGGCCTGCTCCAGCAGGTCGTTGGTGTGGTCGTAGATCCCGGCGCGGTGCTCCATGACCTGGCGGCCCGTCATGGTCCAGGTGTCCGGCAGGGTGCCGGCCGGCAGGTAGTCGCGCAGCGGCTTATCGAGGTCGATCAGGCCCTGCTCCGCCAGCTGCATCACGAGAACGGCGTTGAACATCTTGCTGTTGCTGCCGACCCGGAACCTCCACGAGGAGTTCATCGGGGTGCCGTCCAGGTCGGCCTTGCCGACGGCCAGCGACCGGGTGGACTCGGCGTCGCCGTGGTCGCGGATCACCGCGAAGGCGCCCGGGGCGCCCGCGTCGGTGGTGGCCTGGAGGGCGGCGCGCACCGCGGCCGTGTCCGGGGTGGGCGCGCTGGTGGTGCCCTGGTCGGCGGCCACGGCCTGCGCGGCTCCGGTCGCCAGCAGGACGACACCCGCGGCCGCCACCGCGAGCGGACGCAGAAGGCTGATCTTCGCCATGATCCTCTGTTCTCTCACTCGGCTGACGCGGCGTCCGGCCACGTCCTCGAAGATCCACTATCACCGGCGGGGCCGGTGGCTGGCAAAGTGAACCGGATCGGCCGCACCATCCGTTTCCCGACCCGGGGTCAAGGTTTTACCTGCTGTCGTCTACCCGCGTCGACCGATCCACCCGATGCTGTTCGGGCGCCTCGCGCGTGCTCCCGCACCTTCGCCCAGGCCTTCCCCCTCATCGATCGTGGAGTTCCGCATGCCCCTGGCCACCTCCGCGCGCCGGGCCGGCGCGCTGCTGCTCGCCGCCGCCGGCCTGATACCGCTGTCCGGCACCGCCCAGGCCGCCACCGCCGCCACGTACACGCCGATCGTGTTCCCGGACCAGGACCACGGCGTCGTCTACGA
This sequence comes from Kitasatospora sp. NPDC056731, assembly GCF_040687675.1. NCBI lineage: Bacteria > Bacillati > Actinomycetota > Actinomycetes > Kitasatosporales > Streptomycetaceae > Kitasatospora > Kitasatospora sp. NPDC056731. Next base: position 58,887 of record NZ_JBFBNR010000020.1, on the reverse strand, counting down.
CCTCATCAACTCGGCCACCCGCTCCGTCGACGTGACCATGTACGAGCTGCGCGACACCACCGCCGTCAACGCCCTGATCGGCCGCCGGCGGGCCGGCCTCACCGTCCGGGTGATCCTCGACGGCCGGCACACCTCGGTCAACGGCGCCGCCTACTCGGCCCTGCGGGCCGCCGGCGTCGGGGTGACGTACTCCTCCTCCGCGTTCGTCTACACCCACCAGAAGACCGTCACCGTGGACGGCGCCAAGTCCCTGATCCTGACCGGGAACCTGGACTCCACCTACTACTCCAGCAGCCGCGACTACGGCGTCGTCGACACCGACGCCAACGACGTCGCCGCGATCGAGCAGGTCTTCGCCGCCGACTACGCCCAGACCTCGATCACCCCCTCCGACGGCGACAACCTGGTCTGGTCGCCCACCGACTCGCAGGCCCGCCTGCTGGACCTGATCAACGGCGCGCAGCACACGCTGGACCTGGAGCAGCTGGAGTTCGGCGACCAGGCCCTGGTGGACGCGGTCGCCGCGGCCGCCGGCCGGGGCGTCACCGTGCGGGTGGTGGGCATGAACCCCTCGTCCTACAGCAGCTACTTCGACCAGGTGGTCACGGCCGGCGGCCAGGTGGTCACCTACTCCTCGACCACGGGCCTGTACATCCACGCCAAGGCGATCGTCGCCGACTACGGCACGCCCTCGGCCAAGGTGTTCGCCGGTTCGGAGAACTTCTCCGACAACTCGCTGAACAACAACCGCGAGCTGGGCCTGATCACCACCGACTCCGGCGTGCTGACCACCGTCGAGTCCACCGCCGCCCGCGACTTCGCCAACGGCACGCCGTACTAGACGCCGTACCAGACCGGTTCGTCGCGCAGCCCTGATCGAGCGTCCGCGCCAGGGCCGCTCCCTACCCGAGGAATTGTCATGACTTCGTCCACCAAGCACGGCTCCCGCCGCACCGCCACCGCCCTCGGCTCGGTGGCCGCCCTGCTCGCGGCCTCCGCCGGCCTCTGGGCCGCCACCGCCGCCACCGCGCAGGCCGCCGCCCTGCCCGCGCCCGACCACATCGTCGTCGTGGTGATGGAGAACCACGCCTACAACCAGGTCGTCGGCAGCAGCAGCGCCCCCTACCTCAACTCCCTGGCCACCGGCGGCGCCAACCTCACCCAGTCGTTCGGCATCACCCACCCCAGCCAGCCGAACTACTACGCCCTGTTCTCCGGCTCCACCCAGGGCGTCACCGACGACAGCTGCGTCTCCGTCGGCGCCCTCCAGGGCCCCAACCTGGCCTCCGAGGTCACCGCCGCCGGCAAGACCTGGGCCAGCTACAACGAGACCCTGCCCGCCCAGGGCAGCACCACGTGCAGCAGCGGCAAGTACGCGCAGAAGCACAACCCCTGGTTCGGCTTCGGCAACGTCCCGCTGAACTCGGCCAGGACCTTCGCCCAGTTCCCGACCGACTACACCACCCTGCCGAACGTCTCCTTCGTCGTGCCGAACCTCTGCAGCGACATGCACGACTGCTCGGTCGGCACCGGCGACACCTGGATCAAGAACAACCTCGGCGCCTACGCGACCTGGGCCAAGAGCCACAACAGCCTGCTCGTGGTCACCTTCGACGAGGACAACCGGCTCGCGGGCAACCGCATCCCGACCGTCTTCTACGGCGCCCACGTCACCCCCGGCAGCACCTCCGCCGCCACCTACAACCACTACAACGTGCTGCGCACCCTGGAGGACCTCGCCGGCGCCACCACCCACGCGGGCAACGCGGCCAACGCCGCTGACATCACCGGCATCTGGAACTAGGTCCTGTCCGGCCGATCTTGCCGGGCCCGCGACGCCGGGCATCCCGCCTGGACGCACGCCCGAATCGCCCAAGTACGCCCAGTACGAGGACGATCCGGGCGCACGCCCAGCCGGGCGCCCAACGCCGCGGGCTGATCCGCCAAGATCGACCGGACAGGACCTGAGGCCCGCCGCCCGGCCCTCCACCAGGAGCCGCCCCCCGGACCACCGGCCGCCCCGCGCCCGCCGCGCGGGGCGGCCGCCGCGTCGGAGGTCGACAGCGGGGCGGGGGGCGGCAAGGATGGGGGCGTGCGATTCGATGCCGTGCCGATGCCGGAGCGGGTGGGGGAGCGGCCCCGGGACGACCGGGGCTATCCGGTGCCGGCGATCACGCCCTGGCGTGGCGGCGAGCCGCAGTTCGCGTTGACCGACCACGTGCGCAGCGCGAACTGCGCGCTGGAGCGCCTCTGTTCGGTGTGCGGGGGGTTCATGGCCCGGGGCCCGGTGTGGCGCGTGGTCGGGGCGGCGGAGAGCGCGGCGATCGGCGCCGCGCTCGCGGAGGGGCGGCCGTACCGCAACCTCGCGCCGACCATGGAGGGGCCGGGCCACCGGGCCTGCATGCTCTACGCGGCGATGGTGTGCCCGTACCTGGCCCGGCCGAACGCCCGGCGCCGGGCGGCGGCGCACGGCGGCGCGGACGAGCTGACGGCGGCCGCCGTGCGCGGGGCGGTGCGGGGCGGCACGGGGGCGGTGGTCGGGTTCGGCGACTACGAGTACGCCGTCACCGGGAGCCGGGTGCTGTTCCGCTTCCTGGACCCGGTCGAGTTCCTGCCGCACGAGTCCGCCGACGAGCAGCTGCCCGCGCTCCGGGCCGAGTTGGCCTCGCGCGGCGGACTTTAGCGGAGGATTTGCACTGTTGCCCCCGTACCGGGCACGAACCAGTGGCAGACTGAGGCGGACATGACCAGTCCTGGATCGGGGGCGGCCGTCCATCAGCGACGGCATCAGGGCACCGACATCGAGGAGCACGTTTCTTGACCACTCACCTCAGGCACGGCACCGGCGCGCGGAAGGTGCTGGCGCTGCTGGCGGCACTGTGCGGGATCGTCGGCCTCACCGCGCTCGGTACGACCCCTGCGGCGGCGGCCGATTCGCGACACGCGATCTACGCCATCGCGCACCGGGTCGACACCCTGGACGGCGTGGACGCCGCGCTCGGCCACGGCGCCAACGCCATCGAGATCGACGTCTGCGCCTGGTGGAACCCGAACGAATGGCGCGCCTACCACGACTGTTCCTCGGCCGGTGAGAACCGCCTGGGCCCCAGCTTCGACAGCATGATCGACCGCATCCTCTCCAACGCCAACGCCAACGCCGGACGCCGGCTGTCGCTGGTCTGGCTGGACATCAAGGACCCGAACTACTGCGGGGAGCAGCCCAACCGCACGTGCAGCGTCGCCGGACTGCGCGACAAGGCGCAGCGGCTGACGGCCGCCGGGATCCAGGTGCTCTACGGCTTCTTCGAGTACCACGGCGGCAACACCCCGGACGTCGGCGGCAGGGGCTGGCAGAGCCTGGAAGGCAAGCTCGGTCCGCTGGAGGGCATCACGTCCACCGGCACCCGCGACCAGGTCCAGGGCGCCTTCAACCGGTCCGGTTCCGGATTCCCGGCCGGTCACCGGGCGATGGACTACGGCGACACCGACATCACCAAGGGCTTCGGCAACTGCACGGAGGCCACCTACAACACGTGCGCGGAGCTGAAGAAGGGCGCCGGGGACCGCGCCGCCGGGCGGCTCGCGGCCACGCTGTCCTGGACGGCCACCTACAACGACCCGTGGTACGTCGACAAGCTGCTCGGCGACGCGGGTGTGGACGGCATCATCGCGGGCTACGGCGCCTTCACCGGCGTGCGCGAGTACGACAACAGCTGGCAGTGCGCCAACGCCATCAACCTCGTCCGTGACTGGGTGAACCGCCACAGCGGCACCCACCGCATGGCCAACAGCGGCGACCGCCTGTTCCGCTAGGCCTGTTCCGCTGGCCTTGTCCGCTGCTTTTGTCCGTCTGAAGGGCACCCGCCGTCCCGCCCGCCAGCTGCCTGTGCGGCCGGCGGGCGGGACGGCGCGACGGTCAGCGGGTGATGGTCCACTGCTGCTCGGCGGAGCCGTCGCAGGTCCACACCCCGAGCTCCTTGTTGTCCTCGTGGTAGGTCAGGCAGTCCTGGTCGCTGATCCGGATCACGTACCGGTCGCCCGAGACGTTCTTCACCTCCCACTTCTGCTCCGAAGAGCCCTTCCACCCCTTGGTGTTGGCGAAGTAGGTGCCGGTGTTCTCGGTGAGGTCCCGCCCGAGCGCGTTGGTGATCCGGTAGCGGCCGCCGCCCGCGTCGTGGAACGTCCAGGTGCCGCCCGCGTCGCCCGGCTTCCCGGCGATCACCGAGGCGCCCTCGCCGGAGCCGGTGGCGACGGCGCCGAGGTTGTTGACGGTCCGCAGGTGCACGGGCGTGTTGAGCGCGGGTCGGCCGGAGCCGGTGGGGGTGCCGGTGCCGGGCTTGGTGCCGGGCTCGGCCGGATCGCCGGGCTTGCCGGTGTGGGGAGGCTTGGCCGGGGTGGCGGGCACCCCGGGGTCGTACGGCGTGCCGGGGTCCTTCGGCATCGCGGGGACGATCTGGGTGGCCGGCAGCCCGCCCGGCGCGGGAATGCCCGGGTCCCTCGGTACGCCGGGGAACGGCATCGGGGAGAAGTTCACGACGCCGTCGGTGTGGTTGTAGCGCTGGCCGGCGCTGCCCGTGCCCCTCGGGTACGTCCAGGTGTGCTCGCGGGTGGTCCGGTTGAAGAGGCCGTAGAACCCCCAGTTGCCCCAGCCGCCGTCGAAGCCGTTGGCGAAGCTGCCGCCGCCGGAGAAGATCCAGATCCGGTAGGTCTGGTCCTCGCGCGAGGTCTGGTCGTGGTAGTCGATGTCGTACGTGAAGGCGACGTTCTGGAAGCTCTGCTCGTAGTTGTGGACGTACCAGGGGTCTCCGAAGGCGTTGTCGCCCTTGATGTCGAAGACCATGATGTTGTAGCTGCCGCCGGTCGCCTTGATCAGCATGTCGAGCGTGTCCTGGACGAACTCGCCGCGGGCCCGGTTCTTGGCCTCCGAGGTGTGCTGCGCCGCCTGGATGCACCACACCAGGCTGGTCGAGCCGGGAGTCACCGTGTTGGCGGCGTTGCAGTTCTCCTGGGCCGGGTCGTACGAGCCGTCGGCCATCGCGGGCCCCGCCAGACCCAGGACGGCCACGGCACTCATTCCTGCGGCCAGGGCCGACAGCTTCTTCGTCGAACGCACGTGCTCTCCTTGCGAGTTCTGTGATGGGCGGGACAAAATATGGCATTCCGGTCAGCCGATCAGTGCCACTTTGTCTCGATCCATACGCATCCCTTGCGTAGGCCTGACGCCCGCGGTGCGCCGGCCCGAACCCGTGCGGGCGATTCCTCAAGCCCCTTGTGAAGGACGGGCGATCGGGCCGCCCGGGTTCAACGCGCCGCGTCCACCGGTCCCGGCTGTCCTGCGGCCAGGGGCGCCGGCGCACCCTCACCTGGCGCAGAAGAGTGGAGTGCGGCGCGATGGGCGTGCGGATACGGCGCCGTGGCAACGGATGTGACCGTTCGGCCCCCATCCGAGGGGCCGCTCGACGAGAGGACATCCATGCACCCCGGACGACTCGCCGGCGTAGGCCTGGCGGCGGTGGCACTGACAGCCACCCTCGCCGGTCCCGCCCAGGCCGACAACCTGCCCGAGACCGTGTCCGCCACCGGCTCCCCGAGCGGCGTCACCGCCATCTGCCCCGAGGGCCTGCACCCGGACAACGACTGGATCATCACCAACGGCGACGGCACCCGGCTCGGCGCGAACCAGCGGTGGCAGTGGAGGGACAGTGACGGAGGCAGGGGCATCATCGTCTGGATCGCCCCCTACCTCGACTCGCCGCCCCCGCCCCCCAGCATCAGGCTGACGATCTCCTGCATCTCCTGAGCGCCCGACGGCGGAGGGGGCGCGGCAGCTGCCGCGCCCCCTCCGCCATCAGTTGCTCACGTTGTTCCGGGGGGCTCACGGCCGGTAGGCGGGGAGGCCCTTGACGGTGGAGACCGGGGCCGGGGCGGCGGAGCCGTCGGCGGGGAGGGTGCTGACGCCGTCGGGGGTGCGGGCCGCGATGGTCCTGCCGTCGGGGGACCACGCGGGTTCGGTGTAGTCGGTGGCGGCGGCGGGGGTGAGGTCCTTCTCGTCCTTCTGGTCGATCCGGCTGGAGCGGGTGAACAGGTGGTCGTGCCCGTCGACGGAGCGGACGAACACGACGTGCTCGCCGTCGGGGGAGAGGGCCGGCTGGGAGCCCTGGCCCAGGTCGCGGGTGGCGGGGCGGATGTAGTCGTCGTAGAGGTAGACCTCGTCGGCGGGGGTGTTGGCGTAGACGATCTCGCCGTGCCGGCCACCGGCGTCGGCCCAGGTGTTGCCGGTCTGCGGCGGCTGCGGCATGTTCGCGTTGCCGTCCAGGGAGGTGTGCGGGGTGAGCACCTCGGGGGTGCCGCCGACGGCCTTGGTGGGGATCTTCTCCAGGCGCAGGACGCCGCCCTTGGCGGCGGCGAAGACGATGGTGTCGAAGCGTTCGGCGGATTCGGGGAGGTCGCTGGGGCCCTGCGCGGCGTGCTGCCAGGTCGGGTGGGACCAGGCCTCGCCGCCGGGGGCCGTGGCGAGGGTGACCTTCGCGCCGCCGTCGGAGTCGGCGACGACGAGGTCGCCGTTGCCGTCGATGAAGGCCGCCCGCTTGCCGTCGGGGGACCAGGCGAGGTCGCGGACGACGGTGCCGAAGTCGACGGTGGTGCCGTTCATCGCGACGGCCCGGGTGCCGGTGCTGACGGTCAGGTGGTTGGCGGCGCTGGTGCCGTTGACCACCGTGGTGCCCGGTGCGGGGGTGCCCGGTGCGGGGGTGCCCTGGACGGGGGTGCTCGGAGCGGAGGTGCTCGGGCGGGCGGAGCCGCCCGGGGCCGGGGCCCCCGGAGCGGTGGCGCCGGGCGCCGCGCTGCCGGGGGCGGCGGCGTCCGAGCCGGCGTTGTCGGGGCCGCAGGCGGAGAGTAGGACGGCGCCGACGGTGGTCATCACGGCGAGCGCGGCGGTGGTGCCGAATCTGTTGCGCACGGACATTTCCAGGTCCCCCCTCGGGTGCGGTTCGCGTTCGAGGAGCAGCATCCCAGGGGGAGTTCAGCGGCCGGTGCGAGCCGTGTCACGGTCGTGGAACAACGGCCGCCCCGGCCTGCCCTTCCGGGAGTGGAGCCTGGCGCCGGGTCAGAGTCCGAGGGCGGTGAGGCCGGGGTGGTCGTCGGGGCGCCGGCCGAGCGGCCAGTGGAAGAGGCGTTCGGCGGCGGTGATCGGCAGGTCGTTGATGGCGGCGTGGCGGTGCGCCATCAGGCCGTCGCGGTCGAACTCCCAGTTCTCGTTGCCGTAGGAGCGGTACCACTGGCCGGAGTCGTCGTGCCACTCGTAGGCGAAGCGGACGGCGATGCGGTCGCCGTCGTGCGCCCACAGCTCCTTGACGAGGCGGTAGTCGAGTTCGCGGTGCCACTTGCGGGTGAGGAAGTCGGCGATCCGCTCGCGTCCGGTGAGGAACTCGGTGCGGTTGCGCCACCGGCTGTCGGGTGTGTAGGCGAGGGCGACGCGGTGGGGGTCGCGGGTGTTCCAGGCGTCTTCGGCGGCGCGGACCTTCCGTCGGGCGGTCTCCGGGGTGAACGGGGGCAGGGGAGGGCGCTGTTCGGTCACGGGATCTCCTCGGGCATGGCGGAGCCGACGGTGAGAACGGTCGTTCTCGCTGTAGCGGCTACCCTAGGAGAACCATCGTTCTCACGCAAAGGGCACGGCAGATGGACCAGCACGACCCGCGGGGCCTGATCCTCGACGCGGCCGAGGAGCTGTTCTACGGTCAGGGCATCCAGGCGGTCGGCATGGACGCCGTCCGGGCGGCCTCCGGCCTGACGATGCGCCGGCTCTACCAGCAGTTCCCGTCCAAGGACGACCTGGTCGAGGCGTACCTGCGACGTCGGGACGGGCGCTGGCGGGCGAACCTCGCCGCCTACGTGGCCGGCGCCGCCACGCTGCCGCGCGACCAACTGCTCGCCGTCTTCGACTGGCTCGGCCGCTGGTTCGCCGAACCCGACTTCCGGGGCTGCGCGTTCGTCAACTCCTTCGGCGAGCTGGGCGCCGTCTCACCGGCGGTCACGGCGACCGCCCGGCAGCACAAGGAGGAGTTCAACGCCTACCTCGCCTGCCTGGCCGAGGCCGCCGGCGCCCCGCCCGCCACCGCCGCCCAGCTGGCGCTGCTCGCCGAGGGGGCGATGACCACCGCCGCCGTGCACGGCGACCCGAGCGCCGCCGCCGACGCCAAGGCGGCCGCCCGCGTGCTGCTGGACGCCGCCCTGTCCGCCCGCGCCTGACGGACCGCGGGGCCGTCAGCCCGGGACGGGGGCCGTGCGCCGCTCGAAGACCTCGGGGCGGGCCGCCTCCAGGGCGGTGGCGACGGCGCCCAGCAGGACGGCGTCCTGGCCGAGGCGGCTCGGCTCCAGTCGGGGCCGCAGCGGGGAGCGCTCGTACAGGGCCTGCTCCAACGGGCGCAGCAGCAGGTCGGCGCTGCGCCCGATGCCGCCGCCGAGGACGACCACGTCCGGGTCGAGCAGCGCGGCGACGACGGCGAGGACGTAGCCCAGGCGGTCCACCTCCTGCCGGACGGCCTCGACCGCGGCGGGCTCGCCGAGCCGGGCCCGGGTGAACACCTTCTCGGCGGTGAGCGGCGGCCGCATCCCGAGGTCGAGGGCGGTGCGCACCACGGCGTCGGCGGAGACGGTCTCCTCCAGGGTGGTGCCGGTGCTGGTGGTCGCAGTGGCAGTGGCGGAGGCGCAGCCCGGCAGTCGCAGCAGCCCGAGTTCCCCGGCCGCGCCGTGCGCTCCCGTCAGCAGTTCGCCGTCCTTGACCACGCCCAGGCCGAGTCCGGTGCCGACCAGCAGGTAGACGAAGAGCCGGCTGCCCGCGCCCGCGCCGTAGGTGTACTCGCCGACGGCGGCGAGGTTGGCGTCGTTGGCGACGGTGACGGTGGTGCCCAGGCCGTCGGCTATTCGGTCGAACAGGCCGGGGCGGCCCCAGCCGGGCAGGCTGGCGGCGAGCCTGACGCTGCGTCTGCGCTCGTCCCAGACCCCGGGCGTGCCGGCCACGGTGTGGGCGACGGCGGTGCCGGGCAGGCCCGCCTCGGCGAGGGCCTCGCGGGCGGCCGCGACGACGGCGTCGGCGACGGCGTTGGCCGAGCGGCCGCGGTTGGGCAGGTCGCGGCGGGCGACGACGCATCCGGACAGGTCGGCGACGGCGACCCGCAGCCGGGCCCGGCCGATGTCGAGCCCGAGGACGTGCCCGGCGGCCGGGTCGGTCTCGTACAGGACGGCGGTGCGGCCGCGCTCGGGGGCGAACCTGCCGGCCTCGCGGGCGAGTCCGGCGAGTTCGAGGGTGGCCAGCGCGGTGGAGACGGTCGGCTTGGACAGCCCGGTGTCGCGGGCGAGTTGGGCCCGGGAGAGCGGGCCGTGGCAGCGCAGCCGCTCCAGCAGGAGCCACTCGTTGTTGCTCCGGAGCCGCTGCCGGTTCCACGGCTGTTGTCCAGGCCCTGACAGTGGGGCGAGGGTGACGGGCTGCGGCGCCCCGTCCGTGGCCGTAGTCCGTCCTGCTGTGCTCATTCGGTCGATCGTAGGGCACCCGTCAGCCGCCGAACGGGCCGCGCCGGTGATACCGTCCGAGCGTCTGGCGACCGTCCGCCCGGCCACCGCCGGGCCCGGCCCGCGAGCTCCCTGCACCACCGAATCGGGCGCCCCGCGTGCACGCACACGCCGCGTGCGCACCGCCCGCGCCGTACGCGCGCGTACCGCACACGCCTCCGCGCCCGGCCGCTCCCACCGAGACCCCGACCAGCACGGAGCACCGACCCATGAGCCTCCCGAGCACCACCCCACCCACCGTCACCCCGATACGGCCGCCGCGCCTGGTGGCCACCGACCTCGACGGGACGATCGTGCGCGGCGACCGCACCGTCTCGGCCCGCACCGTCGCCGCTCTCGCCCGGGTCGAACGGGCCGGCGGGCTCGTCGTCCTGGTCACCGGCCGCCCGCCGCGCCTGATGGGCGAGATCGCGGCCGCCTTCGGCCACCGGGGCGTGGCGATCTGCTCCAACGGCGCCTTCGGCTACGACATGCGCACCCGCGCGGTGATCGCCGAGAACCCGATCCCGGTCGACGTGCTCGGCGAGAGCGCCCGGCGGCTGCGCGAGGCCGTGCCGGGGATCGGGCTGGCCGTCGAGTACGCCCAGGAGCTGGCCGGGGACGCGCACTACGAGGCGGGTGCCTGGGACGCCGACACCACCGTGCAACGCCTCGACGACGCACGGTTGTTCGGCCGCCCGGCGCCCAAGCTGATCGGCCGTCACCCGGAGCTGTCCGCGGACGAGCTGCTGGCGCTGGCCCGTCCGGTGCTCGGCGAGCTGGTGACGGTCTACCACGCGAACGGGGAGCGGCTGGTCGAGGCCGTCGCGAAGGGCGTCAGCAAGGCCTCCGCGCTCGGCGACCTGGCGCGGCGGCGCGGGATCACCCGCGAGCAGGCGGTCGCGTTCGGCGACATGCCCAACGACCTGCCGATGATGGCCTGGGCGGGCACCTCGTACGGTGTCGCCAACGCCCACCCGGAGGTGCTGGCCACGGTGGACCACGTCATCGGCAGCAACGACGAGGACGGGGTGGCCACCGTCCTGGAGGGCCTGTTCCCCGAGGGGTGAGCCGCGCGCGGAACGGGCGTTCCCGGGAACGCCCGTTCCAGGAAGGCCTGTTCCCGGAACGGACGCTCCCGGAAGGGGTGCGGCCGGAACGGCGGCTCCGGGCGGGTGCACTCCCGGAACCGCCGCTTCCCGCCCGCGCCGTCAGGGCGCGCTGGTGTGGGTCAGGGTCTCCCAGCCGATGAAGTGGTCGGCCCCGAACGGGCTGTGCGCGGCCACGTACCGCCCGGTCTGCGGCATCGCCACGCCCTCGCGCAGGTGGTACTCGTTGTAGGCGAGCTGGACGGCCGGGCCGAGACCGGTCTTCGGCGCGCCGTCGCAGAGCCAGTTCGGCACTTTCGCGCCGTTCTCGTACGCGGTGTGGAACTCCAGGGCCTTGACCAGCCGTTCGCGTCCCTCGCCCCACAGGTCGAGGCCCTGGAGCCGAGCGGTCTCGGCGGTCTGGGCGGCGGCCTCCAGGCCCCAGCCGGTGTGCCCGAAGTCGCGGCAGGTCTCCTGCGACAGCCCGTCCACGAAGGTCGACTGGCCGGACCAGTACTTCACCAGCGCGGCCTTGCCCTCGATCCCGGCTTTGGGTGGCGGCACCGGCAGGGCGCCGTCGGAGGACAGGTAGACGTAGGCGGGCAGGCGCTTGCGCCACATTCCTGCCGCTTGGTCGAACAGGCCGCGGTCGTCGAGGAAGACCGCGATGCCCATCAGGGCGTCGGTCTCGATCAGCTCCCAGTTGCCGTTCTTGCGCGGGCTGCCGGGCGACAGCAGCGGCACGTAGACGGTGCGCAGCATGGTGGCGAAGCGGTCGATCGAGGCGGTCGGCCAGCCCGCCCCGGAGTGGCGGATCAACTCGGCGGCCCGGGACCAGTTGTTGCCCGACCAGCCGGTCTGCAGCGGGGCGTTGCTGTTGGTGTGCTCCTGGATCACGGCCGACCAGGCGTCCATGATCTCGATCGCCTTGTCGGCGTACCGCTGGTCGCGGGTGAGCACCCACTGCAGGGCGTGGGCGTAGGCGGCCATCGCGTCGTTGCGCTCGTCCGAACAGCCGTTGTCGGGGTGGGAGCGGGACCCGCACTCGACGTTCGCGCGCGGTCGGGGCCGCCAGTCCAGCGAGGCGTACGTGCTCGACCGGAGGTCGGCGAAGGCGGACGTCCAGGGTTCGGCCCCGGCCGCCAGCTTGCCCTTGAGGAAGGCGAGTTGCTGGTCGCCGACCAGCACGCCGGGGTGCCGGAAGGCGGCCCGGGCGCCGTGCGCGGCGGGTGCGGCGGCCCCGGCGGGCGCGGAGGCGAGCGGGAGCAGGGCGGCGAGTGCCGCCGCGGCGATCAGTGTCCTGGTGCGGCTACGGCCCATGGGGAGCTGGTCCTCTCGCGGGGGAGGCGGTCGAGCGCTGATGCCATGTTAGGAAAGTTGCCTAACATGAGAAGTGAACCACCAAGCCCCGCGCGCGCCAAGAGGACCGGCTCCGTTCACCGCCGCACCCGTAGGCGTGCGTTCCGCATTTATCGCCTGTTGATCGTCGGGGCGTAACGTCGGACTCATGAACGAGATAACGGCCGAGTGGCCGGGGGCGGCGCCCGAGGGGCGGATGACGGAGCAGGACACCGAGCGGTTCCGGGAGTTGCTGACGCGGTTGGAGAACTCGCTGGCGGCGGACCGGACGGCGGACCGGGCGAGGCGCCGGACGGCGGCCGGGCCCGATGCCTGACGGGCCGGAGCGGCGCCCGGTGGTGGTGCTGCCGCTCTGGCGGCGCGGTGAGTCGTACGGGCCGGCGGACCGGCCCGGGGTGCCGCGGGGGCACTCCGGGCCGGTGGCGGTCGATCAGGTGGCGGCGTCGCCGCTGCCGCCGTTGCCGTCGGCGCGGTGGAATCCGGACCGCTGACGGTACGGCACGTCAGCAGCTGCAGTCACAGCAGTCGCAGCCGTCACAACAGCTGCATCCGTCGCAGCCATCGCAACCGTTGCAGCAGTTGCAAGGGTCGCAGCAGTCGCCGCAGTCGCAGTCGTGCCGCTGGCACCAGCCCTCCCGGCGCTCCCGGCTGAACGGGTCGTTGTGGTCGCAGCAGAGCAGCTGGCAGGTGCAGGCCATCAGCGCCCACACGGCGCAGCCGGCCAGCAGGTTGCGCGGTCGCGGCGGCTTGCTGCCGATCGGGGTGAAGCCGGGGCCCTGGGGCACCCATGGCGGGAGCGGGGTCTGGCCGGGATCCTGACCGGGGGTCTGCCCGGGCGGCGCCTGGCGCGGCGGCGCGTCGTGCGGGTGCTCCCCGGCGGCGTCGTGCGGGTGCCCGCCGGTCGTTGCGTACACGGATCCGTCGGGGGCGGACCCGTCGGCGACGGGTCCGGCGTTCCGGGTGCGGCAGGCGGCTGCGTGGGCGGCCGTGCCGAAGACCCGCTCGACGGCCCGCTCGGTCTCGTGCGCGAGCAGCAGGTGCACCAGGGCCCGGTCGGTCAGTTCGACCTCGCGCAACGCGAGCCGGATGCCGTGGACGGCGTCGCGGCACAGGCGTTCGGCCTCGGCGCGGTCGGTGCCGGTGGCGGTCAGCGGGTTCCAGGCGCCGCCGGCGGCGTCGGCGGCCTGGTCCTCGGCGGCGTCGAGGAGGTGGGCGAGCCGGCCGAAGAGCCGGCCGGCCTCGGCGAGCGGGGCGGTGTTGCCGGGGCGCCCGGCGAGGACGGCGGTGTGCGCGAACGCGGCCGAGGTGGCGGTCTCGGTGGGCTCGGTGACCAGCAGGACGGAACCGCCGGGCGGCAGTGACCGCTCCAACTCGCCCTGCCGGGAGGCGGCTTCGAGCAGCACGCCGGTGTCGAAGCCGACCGCCGAGGCGCTGCCGGCGCTCTTTCGGTCCCACCGCCGGGTGACCGCGCGGGCCCCGACGGCGACCGGGCGGCGGCCGAACACGCCGTCACGGTCCTCGACGTGGTCGCGGATCTTGACCGAGGCGAGGGCGAGCGAGACGGCGGCGGCGAGCCGGGCGCCCTCGCCCCGGGCGACGGAGGCGGTGCGCATGCCGCGCAGCGGGCAGGGCCCGGCGGTGCGCCGCCAGGAGGCGTCCTCGCGCGCGGCCTGGGCCTCGACCAGGACCGAGATGATCAGGCCGTCGTAGTTGGTGGCGGTGCGGGCGAGTTGGCCGTGGTCGTCGCGCAGCGCGAGGCAGAGCCCGCACAGGTGCGCCAGCCACGATGCCTGAAGCCGTTCGGACAGCCGGTGCTTGCACGGTCTGATGATGCCGAACATGATTCCCCCTCGCCGGTGGGCCGCTGACCAGCCCTGATCCGCCGAACATCATATGATCACCGCCCCTCCCGGGCCGAGGGGGCGAGGGAGCCGAGGGGTCGAGGAGCCGAAGGGGTGGAGGAGCCGGAGGAAAGGGAGAGGGTGCGAGGAGCGCAGGGGCGCGCAGTCGAGCGCAGCGCGCAGTCCCGGCCGAGTCCACGCCGTCCGCCCTTCCCCACGCCCCGCCCGCAGCAGCCCGCGCCCCTGGGAGTGATCTCATATCCGGGATAGCATCGCGAATATGGGAATCGAGACGGCCGCCGACGAGCGGCTCGCCAACCGGCTCGCCGAATTGAGACTGGAACGGGGCTGGACGCTGGAGGAACTGGCCCGGCTGGCGGACGTCAGCCGCTCCACGCTGTCGCGCGTCGAACGGGCCGAGGTCAGCCCGACCGCCGCGCTGCTCGGGCGGCTCTGCGCCGTCTACGGGCGGACCATGTCCCGGCTGCTCGCCGAGGTCGAGTCGGCGCCGGCCCGGCTGGTGCGGGCCGCGGACCAGCGGATCTGGCGGGACGAGACCACCGGCTTCGTCCGCCGCTCCGTCTCCCCGCCGCACGGCTCGCTGCGCGCCGAGATCGTCGAGGGCCGGCTGCCCGCCGGCGCCGACATCGCCTACGACCGCCCCTGCGTGGCGGACCTGGAACACCACCTGTGGGTGTTCGAGGGGGTGTTGGAGCTCACCGTCGACGGCGAGCGACACCTGCTCGGCCCCGGCGACTGCCTGCGCTACGTCTCCGGAACCAGCCGCTTCCGCGCCCCCGGCCCGGACGACGCCCGGTACGCCCTGGTGGTGGTGGAACCGTGAGGCGCCCGAAGACCCGGATAGCCGCCGCGCCCCGCGAGCGCTTCGACGCCGCCGGGCGCCGCGTCCTGCTGGTCTGCGTCGCCGGCGGCTTCACCACGCTGCTCGACCAGTCCGTCCTCAACACCTCCATCCCGGCCCTGCGCGAGAGCCTGCACGCCCAGCCCGCCCACCTCCAGTGGATCGTCGCCGGCTACTCGCTCGCCTTCGGCCTGGCGCTGATCCCCGGCGGGCGGCTGGGCGACGTCAGGGGCCGCAAGTGGCTCTTCGTCACCGGCCTCGCCCTGTTCACCCTGGTCAGCCTGGTCTCGGCGACCGCCACCGCGCCCGAGGTGCTGATCGCCGCCCGGCTGCTCCAGGGCGTGGGTGCCGGGCTCGTCAACTCGCAGATGATCGGCACCCTCCAGGACGTGTTCGACGGCCAGCTGCGGGCCCGCGCCCTCGGCATGTACGCCGTCACGGGCGGCCTGGCCTTCGCGCTCGGCCCGCCGATCGGCGGCGCGGTCCTGGCGGCGGCCGGCCCCGAGCACGGCTGGCGGCTGACCTTCCTGCTCAACGTGCCGTTCGGACTGGCCACGGTCGCGCTGGCGGTGCGTCACCTGCCCAGGCCGCGCCCGAGTGCCCGGCACGCCGACCTCGACCTGGTCGGCCTGCTGCTGGTCGCCGCGCTCACCCTCGCCCTGATGCTGCCGTTCGTCCAACCGCCCGGCTGGACCGGCTGGTTGGCCTTCGTCGCCGTCGCCGTCCTGCTGCTCGGCGCGCTCGCCTGGTGGCAGCGCCGCTACGCCCGCTCCGGCGGCCACCCGCTGATCCACCCGGCACTCACCCGCTCCGCGCCGTACGCGCTCGGCACCGTGACCGCGATGGCCCAGTTCGGCTCCTCGCTCGCCGCCGGACTGGTGCTCACCATGTTCCTCCAGGACGGCCTCGGGCTCTCCCCGATGGGCGCCGCACTCGTTGCGCTGCCCTCGGCGGTGGCCATGGGCGTCGCCTCCGCGCTGGCCTGGCGGGTGGTGCAGCGCTTCGGGCGGCGCACCGTCACCGCGGGCATGACCGGCTCCGCCCTGGTCATGCTGGCGAGCGGACTGGTCGCGCACTGGGCGCCCGCCGCCGTCCTGCCCTGGCTGCTGGCGCTGCTGCAACTGTTCGGCGGCGCCTCGATCGGCGTGATGGGCGCCACCAACCAGGCGTACGTGCTGCGCCACGCGCCCGCCGAGGCGGCCGGGGTGAGCGGGGCCATCCTGCAGATGGCGCAGCGGATCGCGGCGGCGGTCGCGGTCTCGGCGCTGTCCGGCGTCTACCTGCGGCAGACCGCCGGGGGCGGCGACCACCGCTCCGCCTACCTGGCCACCAGCGTGGTGTGCG
Organism: Kitasatospora sp. NPDC056731; assembly: GCF_040687675.1. Lineage (NCBI taxonomy): Bacteria > Bacillati > Actinomycetota > Actinomycetes > Kitasatosporales > Streptomycetaceae > Kitasatospora > Kitasatospora sp. NPDC056731. Next base: position 42,847 of record NZ_JBFBNR010000020.1, on the reverse strand, counting down.
CGGCGGTCGCCGCCCTCGCCGTCCTGGCCTCGGTGTTCGCCGGCCGGCGCGCGGCCCGGGAGGCGACCGGCGAGCCCGTCGCGGTGAGCCGTGGGCGAACAGCGGTCCGCTGAGTTCTGTCCGGCGCAGGCCCGCACGTACGGTGGCGGTCATGACCGAGAACCGGATCGTGGACCTGCCCGAAGTGGCGCTCGCCTACCGCGAGAGCGGCCCGCCGGACGGCCCGGCGCTGGTGCTGCTGCACGCCCTCGGGGAGCGCGCCACGGACTGGGACGTCGTCCTGCCCGGCCTCGCCCCCGGGCACCGCGTGTACGCGCTCGACCTGCGCGGCCACGGCGACAGCGGCCGCACCGCCCGGTACGGCCTGGAGGAGATGCGCGACGACGTGCTCGCCTTCCTCGACGTGCTCGGCCTGGCGCGGGTCGACCTGGTCGGCCACTCGATGGGAGGCGTGGTCGGCTACCTGGTCGCCCAGGCCCGGCCGGAGCGGATCGGCCGGCTGGTCCTGGAGGACATCCCGGCACCGCACCCGCGCCCGGCCGGTGCGGTGCCGGACGCGCCGGACGAGCCGGTGCACTTCGACTGGGCCGTGGTGAAGGCCGTCAAGACGCAGGTCGACACCCCCGACCCGGCCTGGCTGGCGGGGATGGCCGGGATCACCGCCCGCACCCTGGTGGTCGCGGGCGGCTCGGCGAGCCACGTCCCGCAGGAGCGGCTCGCCGAGCTCGCCCGGCTGATCCCGGACTGCCGGATGGTCACCATCGAGGCCGGGCACCTCGTGCACAGTGCCCGGCCCGCCGAGTTCGTCGCCGCGGTGGCGCCGTTCCTGTCCGCCTGACGCGGACGTCCTGACGCGGACGTCCTGACGCGGACGTCCTGACGCGGACGTCCTGACGCGGACGTCCTGACCCGGACGTCCTGATACGGACGTCCTGATACGGACGCCTCGGAGCGGACGCGCCGGTCAGACGCCGAACTCGGCCGGCAGGCGGCCGGCGCGCACCGCCGCGACCAGGTCGGCGTGGTCGGCCTCGGTCCGGTCCGCGTACGCGACGGCGAAGGCCGCGACCGCCTCGTCCAGCGCCTCGCTCCTGCCGCAGTAGCCGGCCAGCAGGCCGGGGTCGGCGGTGTGCGCGTGCGCCCGGGCCAGCAGGGCGCCGGTGATCCGGGCGTAGTCGTCCAGTTGGCCCGGCAGCAGCGCGGCCGGGTCGACGCTGCCCTTGCGGTTGCGGAACTGCCGGACCTGGTAGGGGAGTCCGTCCACGGTCGTCCAGCCCAGCAGGGTGTCGCTGACCACCTGCATGTGCTTCTGCCCGAGCACCACCCGGCGGCCCTCGTGGCCGTCCTGACCGGCCACCGGGTGGCCCGCGCGCTCCAGGTGCGGCAGCAGCACGGACGGGCGGGCCTCCTTCACCTGGAGCACCAGCGGCTGGTCCCGGTGGTCGGTGAGCAGCACCACGTACGAGCGGGTGCCGACGCTGCCGGTGCCCACCACCCGGAACGCCACGTCCTGGACCCGGTAGCGGGACAGCAGGGTGCGCACCTCGGCGGGCACCGTCGCCACGTACGGGCCGAGTGACTGCGCGACGGCCCGCGCGGTCGCGTCGGTCACCTCGGTGAGCACCGGCGGAGCGGCCGTGAACCGCCGACCGCCGTCCGCCGTACGGGTGGTGCTGCGGGCGGCGAATCTGGCGCTGGTGTTGCCCAGCGCCTTCGCGCCGACCTTGCGCAGCACCTCGGCCAGGTCGTGCGCCTCGGTGAAGGAGACCAACTGCTCGTCCGCGACGGCGTTCCAGGCGTCCAGCGCGGGCAGCTTGGCGAGCGTGCGCATCGTGCGGCGGTAGGAGCCGGCCGCGTGCTGGGCGGCCTCCCGGGCGGTGGTCTCGTCGGCCCCGGTCTCGCGGCCGGCCAGCACCAGGCTCGCGGCCAGCCGCTTGAGGTCCCACTCCCACGGGCCGGGCACGGTCTCGTCGAAGTCGTTGATGTCCATCACCAGTTGCCCGCGGGCGTCCCCGTACAGCCCGAAGTTGGCGGCGTGCGCGTCCCCGCACAGCTGGGCGCCGACCCCGGTGGCCGGGGTGCCCGCCAGGTCGGCGGCCATCAGTCCGGCCGAACCGCGCAGGAACGCGAACGGCGTGGCGGCCATCCGCCCCACCCGGATCGGCACCAACGCGGCGATCCGGCCCGCGTTGGACGCCTCGATCGCCTCGACGGCCGTCGGCCGCCCGGGCACCGGCGAGAACTCCGCGTGCCGCTCCCGGGGGATGCGCCCGCGCAGCGCCTTCCCCCGCTCCCGCGAACGCCCGCCCTGCCCCGACGCGAACCCGGCCACCGCGAACGCCCGCCGCCCCTGCGGCGCAGCTCCGTCCACGCCGGCCGCGGCCCCGTCCGCCACCTCCGCCACCTCGGTCACCTGCGTCACCGTTCCCCACCCGTCCCTTCCGGCTCCCACCCGCCCGCGACCTGCGCGAACGGTTCTGCAGGGGGAGTGACGTCCGGCGCCTGACGACGGTTCCTGAGCCCGGCGGACGCGAGGCGGCAGCCGCCCGTATCCTCGGGGCACGGCCCGCCGTCGAAGGCCGGGCGCGGAGTCGGTCGGGACCGGGGGGACAGCGGTGAGCGACGGGGGGAGAGCCCGGCGGGGCAGGCCCACGGTGAACGACGTGGCGGCGCTGGCGGGCGTGTCGATGGCGACGGTGTCGCGCGTGCTGGCGGGCGACTACCCGGTGGCCGGGGCCACCCGGGAGCGGGTGCTGCGCGCGGTGCGCGACCTCGACTACGTCGTCAACGCGCAGGCGCGGGCGCTGGCCGGCCGGCGGTCCCGGACGGTGGCGATCCTGCTGGGCAACCTCGCGGCGCCCTTCCACAACCGGGTCGCGCACGGCGTGGAGCGGCAGGCGGTGGACGAGGGCTGCCTCTGCCTGGTGGCGGCGACCGACGACGACCCCGACCGCGAACTGACGCTGGTCGAGGAGATGCGGGCGCGCGACGTGGAGGCCGTCGTGCTGGTGGGCGGGGTGGAGGACAGCCCGGGGTACCGCTCCCGGATCGCCCGGCTGGCGGGCATCCTGGACGCGGCCGGCTCCCGGCTGGTGCTCTGCGGCCGGCCCGCCCCGGGGGAGGAACTGCCGTTGACGGCCGTGCACTACGACAATGCGGGCGGTGCGCGGGCGGCCGTCGACCACCTGCTGACGCTGGGCCACCGGCGGATCCTCTTCCTCGGCGGACCGGCCGCGACCACCACCACCCGGGAGCGCCTCGCCGGGTACCAGGCCGCGCTGGCGGCCCAAGGCCTGTGCCAACCGGCCGAATTGACGGTGGAGGGGTGCCACACCCGGGACGGCGCGCGGGCCTGGCTGCGCCGCCGCCTGGCCCAGGGCCCGCCGGACTTCTCGGCGGTCTTCGCGCACGACGACGACGTGGCGGCCGTCGTGCTGACGGTCCTGCGGGAGCAGGGGATCTCCGTGCCCGAACAGGTCTCGGTGATCGGCTTCAACGACCTGCCCGGGGCCGAGGACCTCAGGCCCGGTCTGACCACCGTGCGCATCCCGCACCTCGACCTCGGCCGCACGGCGCTGCGCCTCGCGCTGCACCGCCCCGGCCCCGAGCCGCAGCGGGCCGTCCTCGCCACCGAGCTGGTGCCCCGCGGGTCGACGGGGCCGGTGGGGTAGCAGGCACTCCGGCCACGAGCCCGTGCCGGAAGCGTTGTCCTCGCGATAGAAAGCGCTTACTCTCCGGTCAGGCAAGGGAGTTCGCGAGGAAGGACGGCCCGATGGACAGCTCGTGGACGAAGACCGGTGACCCGGCGGCGATACCGGTCCTGAGCAGGCGCGGACTGCTCAGGACCAGCGCCGCCGCCACCGCCGCGGCGGCCGCGTGGTGGCTCGGCGGGCCCACCGAGGCCCGGGCCGCCGACAACTACGACGCGATGCGCGCGGCCTGGTCCGAGCAGCTGACCGGCACCGGGTACGACCCGGCCGCGCCGCCGTTCGCCCGCGCGCTCACCGCGCTGGGCGACCAGGCACGGCGCCACCAGGCCGCGTTGAGCCCGCAGGCCGGGTCGCTCTGGCCCGACCTGCCGGTCGGCTCGGCCTCCGCCGCCGTCACGTCGACGGTCGGGCGGCTGCGGCTCATGGCCCTGGCCCTCATCCGGCCGGCCACCGGCTCGACGGGCGACCCCGGCCTCGGCGCCGCCGTCGCGACCGGCCTGGACTGGGTGCTCCAGCGCGCCTACACCGCCACCACCACGTCGTACGGGAACTGGTGGGACTGGCAGATCGGCGCCCCCCAGGCCCTGCTGGACGTGTGCGTGCTGCTCGGCGACCTCCTGACGGCCGAACGGGCGGCCGCGTGCGGTGCGGCCGTGGACCACTTCGTCCCGTCCTCGGTGGTCGACAAGTACACCGGCACCAGCACCGGGGCCAACCGGGTGGACCTGTGCCGGGTGCTCGCGCTGCGCGGTGTCATCGGCCGCTCGGCGGCCCCGGTCGCCGCCGCGCAGCGGGGGCTGTCACCGGTGTTCCGCTACGTGACCACCGGCGACGGGATCTACGCCGACGGCAGCTTCGTCCAGCACACCTGGGTGCCGTACACCGGCAGCTACGGCGAGGTGCTGCTCGGCAGCCTGAGCCGGCTGCTGCGCCTGCTCGCCGGTACGCCCTGGGCCGTCACCGACCCCGCGCTGCGCAACGTCTTCACCGCCGTGGACCGGGGATTCCTGCCGTTCCTGTTCAACGGCCTGGTGATGGACGGGGTTTCGGGCCGCGCCGTCAGCCGTGGCGTGCAGGCCGGCGACGCGCGGCGGGCCCGCCTGGACGACCACGTGCGCGGCCACGCCCTGCTCGGGGACGTCCTGCGGCTGGCCGACTCGGGGTCGGTGCCGGCGGCCCAGGCGGCGGCCTGGCGCGCCGCCGTGAAGGGCTCCCTCCAACGCGACCAGGTGCTCCCCTACCTGTCCAACGTCCTCGCCGACGTCCCCGAACTCGCCCGGGCACAGGCCCTCCTGGCGGACTCCGGGACCCGGGCGGCGGACGAGGGCACGGGCAGCCGGGTGTTCACCATGGACCGGGCCGTCCACCGCCGGCCCGGCTGGAGCGCGCAGCTCAGCCTGTCCTCGTCCCGGACCGCCTTCTACGAGTGCGGGAACGGCGAGAACCTGCGGGCCTGGCACAGCGGCAGCGGAATGCTCTACTGGTACGGCGGCGAGCAGGGCGACGACCAGTACAGCGACTCGTTCTGGCCCACCGCCGACCCCTACCGGCTGCCCGGTACCACCGTGTCGACGCGCCCGCTGGCCGACGGCGCCGGCGGCGACTGGGGCCAGGCCCGCCCGGCGACCGCCTGGGCGGGCGGGGCGAGCGACGGCGACCGGTCGGTGGTCGGCCAGGACGTCCGGGGCCTCGGCTCCACCCTGGTCGGGCGCAAGTCCTGGTTCTGCCTGGACGATTCGATCGTCTGCCTCGGCGCGGGCATCGGCTGCACCGACGGCGTCGCCGTCCGCACGACCGTCGACCACCGCAACCTCGGGGCCCGCGAGGACCGGGAGTTCGTGCTGGACGGCGTCCGCCAGCCCACCGACCCCGGCTGGAGCCAGCGGGCCGACGGCGTCCGCTGGGCGGCGCTGGCCGGGTCGGGCGCCTGGGTGTTCCCCGACGGCGCCACCCTCGACCTCGCCCGCGAACGGCGGACCGGGGCGTGGGCCGACATCAACCGGGGCGGCGCGCCCGACCCGATCACCCGGACCTACCTGTCGATCGGCCTCGACCACGGCACCGACCCCGTCGACGGGGCGTACCACTACGTGCTGATGCCCGGGGCCGGCCCGGACCAGGCGGCGGCCCGCGCGGCGGCCCCGACGGCCACCGTGCTCGCCAACACGGCCGACGCCCAGGCGATCAGCGCGCCCGGACTCGGACTCACCCTCGCCAACTTCTTCGCCCCCGGCACCGTCGGCCCGCTGACCGTCTCCGCCCCCTGCTCCGTCCTGCTCCGCGAGAACGGCGGCGACCTCTCCGTCGCCGTCGCCGACCCCACCCGGAAGGCGTCCACCGTCCAGCTGACGCTGGCGCTGGACGGCTACCGGCTCGCGAGCGGCGGCACCGGCATCACGGTGCTCTCGGACTCCGGGCCGCTGGTGCTGCGCTGCGCGGTGGCGGGCACCGGGGGAGCGAGCCTGTCGGCGGTCTTCCGGCGGAGCGCCGGCTTCCAGCGGGGCGCCGCCTGACGGGGCCGGCCGCCGAGGTCAGCGCACCGGGACGGGCCTCACTGGCCGACCCGCCCGTCGAGGCACTCGCGCAACAGGTCGGCGTGCCCGCAGTGACGGGCGTACTCGTCGATCCTGTGCACCAGCAGCTCTCGCACCGCGATGCCGCTCTTCCCCAGCCGCGTGCCCAGGTCCGGGTGCGCGGCAAGGGCGGCGTCGGTGGCGGCCTGTTCGCGGGCCAGGTCGGCGAACGCCGCGTCGACCTCGGCCTGCTCGGCGACGGCTCCGTCGAAGTCCGCGTCCCGCTTGCCGTAGAGCTTCGGCAGCGGATCACCGTCGCTGATCCAGCCGCGCCAGTCCCGTTCCACTGCGGCGAGGTGCCGGACGAGGCCGAGCAGCGACATCGTCGACGGCGGGACGGACCGGCGGGCCAGCTGCTCCGGGTCCAGGCCTTCGCACTTCATCCGCAGGGTGTGGCGGTAGTTCGTCAGGAAGTCGTTCAGGGTGGGGAGTTCGCCGTCCGGGCAGACTCCCTCGCTGTTGCGGGGGTCGTCGTCCGGGTCGGCCCACATGTCGGGGTAGACGGTCGCCTGGGTCCATCGTTCGGGTTGGTCGCTCATGCGGGCCATGCTCGCCCGTGCGGGCCCGAGCCGCCAGTGGGTTTTGCCGCGATGGGCGACGGTGCCTCAGGGCGTGGGCGTCGGCGTCGGCGTGGGTGCCGGAACGGCGGCCGGAGGCGGGGGGCTGGGGAGGGCGCTCGCGCGGGCGGCGGGGTCGGTGACGACGCCGGTGCAGTTGTCGCCGTCCTTCTGGTGGCCGCACACCTGCAAGGTGGTGTCGCCGGGGCTCGCGTCGACCATCACGGAGTAGTTGTCGTAGCCCCAGTGGATCAGGGCGGTCTCCTGCCAGCCGTGGTTGGTGGTGATGGTGGCGCTGTCCCCGGGGGAGCCGTCGGTGATCCCCGACCAGGCGGCCCGGCAGCGCGGGCTGTAGTGGACGTAGAGGACCACCTTGCCCACGTTGCCGGTCAGCAGGGTGCGCTGGTCGACGTCGCACCGCATGTCCTGGGGGTCCTTGCCCGCGCAGCCGACGCCCTCGCAGAGCGGCGCTGGCCCGGCGGTCGCCGCTGCCGTCGCCGCCGCTGTCTTCGGCGGGAGCGTCGCCGCCGATGCCGTGCCGTTGCCGCCGTGCGGGCCGCGCAGGTACAGGGCCGCGAACAGGATGAGCACGGCGGCCACGGCGGCTCCCACGCCGGCCGCCGGCCGCCGCCACGGGGCAGGCCGCGGCGAGGCGGGGGCGGCGTCGGGCGCTTCGGCCGGCGCTGCGGGCGCGGGCGCCGGGGAGAGCGCCTCGTCCGTGTCGTGCGCGGCCTCGGAGGAGGGCACCTCGTCCGCGTCGCGCGCGGCCTCGGCCTTCCGCAGCAGGGAGGTGAGCAGATCGGCGTCGCACTCGACCGTGGCGATCAGGCCGGCCAGGGCCTGCGGGGTGATCAGGCGCTTCCCGTTCAACCAGCGTTCCCAGGAGGCCTTGCTGAGGTAGGTCCTCTTCCCGAGTTCGGCCAGGGAGATCCTGTGCGCGTCCTTGACCGCGCGTAGTTCCTCGGCCAGACGTCGAGCGGGCTCCGAAAGATCGTCAGGGAGCGGCTTCCAGGACTGACTCATCGCGGGTACCTCGGGTGGGTCGGCGGAGGATGCAAACTGATCCACTTTCGGATGATCAGTTTAATCGGTCGGCTTTCCTCGGCCACCGCCCGCAGCCCGGGGCGCCTTCGCGCACCCGGCACCGATCGCCTAGCATCGCGGTCGGCCGCGTCGAGCGACGGGCGGGGCGACGGGCAAGGGCGATCCGAGAGGCGCGGAGCATGGGCGACGAGCGCGGCTACCTGCTGGACAACCGGCAGCGGGAGGCGGGTCGACGGTTCGAGGGCATCGCCGAGCTGTTCGACCCGTGGACGCTGGAGCACCTGGACCGGCTGGGCCCGGCCGACGGGCACCACTGCTGGGAGGTGGGTGCGGGCGGCCCGGGCATCCCGCTGGCGCTGGCCGAGCGGGTCGGGCCGGCGGGCCGGGTCCTGGCCAGCGACCTCGACACCAGCTGGCTGACCGGACTGCCCGCCGACCGCGTCGAGGTCCGCCGGCACGACGTCACCCGCGACCCGCTGCCCGACGGGCTGTTCGACCTGGTGCACGTCCGCCTGGTGCTGGTGCACCTGCCCGACCGGGCCGAGGTGCTGCGGCGGCTGGCGTCGGCGGTACGGCCCGGAGGCTGGCTGGTGGTCGAGGACGCGGACCCGGCCCTGCAACCGCTCGCCTGCCCGGACGAGCACGGACCGGACCAGGAGCTGGCGAACCGGGTGCGCCGGGCGTTCCGGGCCCGGCTCGCCGAGCGCGGCGCCGACCTCGCCTTCGGCCGCACCCTGCCCCGGCTGCTGCGCGAGGCGGGCCTGACGGACGTCGCCGCCGAGGCGTACTTCCCCGTCACCTCCCCGGCCTGCCGGGAGCTGGAGGCGGCGACGGTCCGTCAGCTCCGCGACCAGCTGGTCGGCCCCGACCTCCCCGCCGCCGACCTGGACCGGCACCTGGCCAACCTCCGCGACACCGAACTGGACGTGGCCACCGCCCCGCTGATCACCTGCCGGGGCCGGCGCCGGTAGGTGGCCACCGCAGGACGCTCAGTCCCCGGCCGGCCAGCCGGGTCGAGGCGACGGCGTAGCCGGTGAGCAGGGCGGTCACGATGCCGGTGAGGCGGAGTTTCAGAACTCGGAGCTGGGGGCGTCCGTGACGGGGCCGAGGTCGGGTCGGTCGCGCAGGTCGAGGGCTTCGCCGTGGCGGGTGAGTTCGAGGAGGACGAGGGTGTTGGTGCCCGGGTGCCAGAGCGGGGCGGGGGCGTAGAGGGTGCGCTGCGGGCCCTCGTCGGTGTAGCGGCCGAGGAGGAAGCCGTTGAGCCAGAGCAGGCCGTGGCCCCAGCCGGGGAGGGCGAGGAAGGCGTCGGCGGGGGTGTCGAGGTCGGTCTCGAAGCGGTGGAAGGCCGGGTCGCCGTCGGTGGCGGTGGTGGCCGGGTCGAAGGCCAGGCCGCTCAGGTCGGTGAGGGGGAGCGGGCGGATCTCCCAGTCGTGGAGGCGCTGGCGTTCGTGCGAGACGCCCCGCCGGATGCCCTTGCGGTCGTCGAGCTGGGGGCCGTAGTTGGTGCGGCCGAGCGCCTCGACCAGGATGTCCAGGGTGGTGCCGGCCGGCGCGGTGGCCAGTGGGAGGGTGGCGCCGGGGTCGTTGCGGTCGAGGGTGCCGAGGGGGCGGCCGTCGGCGAAGACCTGGGCGCGGTCGCCGAGGCCGTCGATGCGCAGCGGCAGGGTGGGGCGGGGGCCGGGGACGCGGGTGCGGTAGTGGATGAGGCCGAGGGACTGGCCGAGGTTCTCCATGGGTTCCGGGACGGGCCGGTGGTGCGGGGTGGCCAGGGCGTCCAGGGAGTCGAACAGGCGGGCCCGGCCGGTCCTGCGGTCGATGCGGCGCGGGGCCAGGCGGGGCGGCTCGGCGGGGAGTTCGCCGTCGGGCAGGGGGAGGTACCGGCCGATGACGTCGCGCAGGGCGTGGAACTTGGCGGTGAGTTCGCCGGCCTCGCCGATGGGGGCGTCGTAGTCGTAGCTGGTGGTGGTGGGTTCGTAGCCCGGGGTGTCGGGGCTGGTGCCGGTGTGGTTGGCGCCGGACCAGAGGCCGAAGTTGGTGCCGCCGTGGGCCATGTAGAGGTTGACGGAGGCGCCAGTGGCGAGGAGTGCGTCCAGGGAGCGGGCGGATTCCTCCGGGTCGCGGACGTGGTGGGGCCCGCCGACGCGGTCGAACCAGCCGATCCAGAACTCCATGGCGGCCAGCGGCCCCTTGGGCTGCTGGCGGCGCAGCACCTCGAAGCGCTCGGGGGCGCGGGAGCCGAAGGTCGCGGTGGCGAGCAGGCCGGGGATCGCGCCGCCCTGCTGCATGAAGTCCTCGGCGCCGTCGGCGGTGAACAGCAGGCAGTCCACGCCGCGCGCGAGGAGGCCGTCGCGCAGGTGGGCGAGGTAGCCGGCGTCGGTGCCGTAGCTGCCGTACTCGTTCTCGACCTGGACGGCCACGACGGGGCCGCCGCGGCTCGCCAGCAGCGGCAGCAGCTCGGGCACGAGGGCGTCGAACCAGCCGTCCACGGCGGCGAGGAAGGCGGGGTCGGCGCAGCGCAGGCGCAGGCCGTCGACGGCGAGGAGGCGGGCGGGCAGGCCGCCGAACTCCCATTCGGCGCAGATGTAGGGGCCGGGCCGCAGGATGACGTCCAGTCCGTGCTGCTGGGCCAGCCGGACGAACCGGGCCACGTCCCGCCAGCCGGTGAAGTCGATCTCACCGGTGGGCAGTTCGTGGAAGTTCCAGGGGATGTAGGTGTCCACGGTGTTGACGCCGAGGGCGCGCAGGCGGCGCAGCCGGTCGTCCCAGAACTCGGGGTGGACGCGGAAGTAGTGCAGGGCGCCGGCGACGATCCGGTGCGGGGCCCCGTTGCGGCGGAATCCGGAGTCGTCGTAGTCGAGTTCGATCGTTTCGATCATCGCGTGACCAGCTTTCGAGGGTGTGGCACGGGCTGCCAGGGTAGGCCAACGGCTACCGGTGTGGCGCGGTGACCACGTGGGTGCGGTGGCGGTCGGCCACGGTGGTGAGGGTCTGTGCGCCGGGGGTGGCCCAGATCCGTTCGTTGAAGATCTCGACCTCGATCCAGCCGGTGTAGCCCGCCGCCGTGACCTGGTCGGTGAGGGAGCGGAAGTCGATGTGGCCGTCGCCGACGTGGCCGCGCCCGAGCAGGACGTCGGCGGGCAGCGGCAGCGTCCAGTCGCACACCTGGTAGGCGGCGATGCGGCCGTCCCGGCCCGCCCGGGCGAGTTGCTCGGGCAGCGCCGGATCCCACCAGACGTGGTAGCTGTCGACGACCACGCCGACCTGGGCGGCCGGGTGCGGCGCGGCGAGGTCGAGCGCCTGGCCGAGGGTGGAGACCACGGCGCGGTCGGCGCAGAACATCGGATGCAGCGGTTCGATCGCCAGTCGCACACCGAACTGTCCGGCGTACGGTGCGAGTTCGGCGAGCAGGTCGGAGATCCGGGCGCGCGCGCCGGGCAGGTCGCGGCTGCCCTCGGGCAGGCCTCCGACGACCAGCACCAGGGTGTCGGTGCCGAGTTCGGCGGCCTCCTCGACGGCCCGCCGGTTGTCGTCGAGCGCGGCGCGGCGGCCCTCGGCTCCGGCGGCGGTGAGGAAGCCGCCCCGGCAGAGGCTGCTGACGGTCAGGCCGCTGTCGCGGACCAGCCGGGCGGCGCGGGCCGTTCCGGTCTCGGCGACCTTGTCCCGCCACAGGCCGATCGCCGGGATGCCGGCCTGCGCGCAGCCCCGGACGGCCTCGGGCAGGGACCAGTGCTTGGTGGTGATCTGGTTGAGCGAGAGCCGTTCCAGTCCGGGGGCGGCGGTACCCCGTTCGGCGGGGTGAGGTGTGGTCATGCCGACCACCCGGCCAGGGCGAGGTAGCGGCGCATCCGCCCGGCCGCGAGGTCGGGGTCGGGGAGCACCCCGGCGGCGTCGGCGAGCCGGAGCAGTTCGACGAGGTGCGGTACGGACCGGCCGCTCTGGGCGCCGGCCACCATGGTGAAGTGCTCCTGGTGGCCGGCCAGGTAGGCGAGGAAGACCACGCCGGTCTTGTACTGGAAGGTCGGCGCCGCGAAGAGGTGCCGGGCCAGCGGCAGCGTCGGGCCGAGCAGCGCGTCGTAGCGGGCGGTGTCGCCGGCGTCCAGGGCGTGCAGGGCTGCCGCGGCGTGGCCGGCGATCGGGTCGAAGACGCCGAGCAGGGCGTCGCTGTGGCCGAGTTCGTCGCCCTTGATCAGTTCGGGGTAGTGGAAGTCGTCGCCGGTGTAGAGCCGCACCCCGGCGGGCAGGGCGCGGCGCAGCGCGACCTCCCGGTCGGCGTCCAGCAGCGACACCTTGATGCCGTCGATCCGACCGGGGTGTTCGCGGATGAGGGTGAGGACGGTGTCGGTGGCCGCGTCGAGGTCGGCGGAGCCCCAGTAGCCGTCCAGTGCCGGGTCGAAGGCGGCGCCGAGCCAGTGCAGGATCACCGGCCGGGCGGACTGCCGGATCAGCCCGTCGTAGACGCGGAGGAAGTCCTCCGGGCCGCGGGCGCGGGAGTTGAGGGCCCGGCTGGCCATCAGGACGGGCTGCGCGCCGGCCGCCTCGACCACGGCGAGCTGCGCCTCGTAGGCGTCTGCGACCTCGCTCAGGGCCGCGGCCGTGATGTCGCTCAAGGAGCCTGCCGGGTCGGTGAGTTGGTCGGCGCCGACGCCGCAGGCGAGTCGGCCGCCGACGGCGCGGGCCGCCGCGCCGGAGCGGGTGATGAGTTCGCGGGTGGCGGCCCAGTCCAGGCCCATGCCGCGCTGGGCGGTGTCCATGGCGTCGGCGACGCCGAGGCCGAGCGACCAGAGGTGGTGGCGGAAGGCGAGGGTGGCGTCCCAGTCCAGGGCGGCCGGGGCGCCGGCGGCGTTGGCGCCGAGCGGGTCGGCGACGACGTGGGCGGCCGCGAAGGCCGTGCGGGAGGCGGGCGGGTGCGCGGGCAGGTCGAGCGGTGCGGGCTCGCGCAGCCGCAGCCGGCCGTGTCCGGGCAGGTCGAGTTCGGCCATCAGAGCACCAGCTCGGGGACGTCGAGCCGGCGGCCCTCGCGCGCCGAGCGCAGGCCGAGTTCGGCGAGCTGGACGCCCTTGGCGCCTTCCAGGAGGTCCCACGGGTAGGCGGAGCCGGTCGCCACGTGGCGCAGGAACAGCTCCCACTGCACCTTGAAGCCGTTGTCGTACTCCTCGTTGGCGGGCACCGGCTGCCACTGGGCGCGGAAGGGGTCGGTGGCCGGGAGGTCCGGGTTCCAGACCGGGCGGGGGGTGGTGGCGCGGTGCTGGATGCGGCACTCGCGCAGCCCGGCGACGGCGCTGCCCTCGGTGCCGTCGACCTGGAACTCGACCAGCTCGTCCCGGTCGACCCGCACCGCCCAGGAGGAGTTGATCTGCGCGACGACGCCGCCCGCCAGCTCGAAGACGCCGTACGCGGCGTCGTCGGCGGTGGCGGGGTAGGCCCGGCCCTGTTCGTCGACGCGGCGGGGGATGTGGGTGGAGGCGTGCGCGTACACCGTGCGGACGGGCCCGAAGAGGTTGTCCAGCACGTAGCGCCAGTGCGGGAACATGTCGAGGATCACGCCGCCGCCGTCCTCGGCGCGGTAGTTCCAGGACGGGCGCTGGGCGCTCTGCCAGTCGCCCTCGAAGACCCAGTAGCCGAACTCGCCGCGCACGGACAGGATCCGGCCGAAGAACCCGCCGTCGATCAGCCGCTTGAGCTTGCGCAGCCCGGGCAGGAACAGCTTGTCCTGGACGACGCCGTTGCGGACGCCGGCCGCCCGGGCGAGGCGGGCCAGCTCCAGGGCGGCGTCGAGGGATTCGGCGGTGGGCTTCTCGGTGTAGACGTGCTTGCCGGCGGCGATCGCGGCGCGCAGGGCGGCCTCCCGGGCGGGGGTCACCTGGGCGTCGAAGTACACCTCGGTGAGCGGGTGGGCGAGCGCCTCGTCGAGCGAGGTGGTCCAGTGCTCCAGGCCGTGGCGTTCGGCCAGGGCGCGTAGCTTGGCCTCGTTGCGGCCGAGCAGGATCGGTTCGGGCCAGAGCACCCGGCCGTCGTCGAGGTCGAGGCCGCCCTGCTCGCGGATGGCGAGGATCGAGCGGACGAGGTGCTGGCGGTGGCCCATGCGGCCGGTGACGCCGTTCAGGACGACGCCGATCACCTTGCGGTCCACGGGTGTTCTCCTTGCAGCTGGTGGTGTTGGTGCTGGCGGGGGCGCGGTCAGGCCGTGCAGCTGGTGACGGGGGGCGCGGTCAGGCCGTGCGGTGGATGCCTTCGGGGTGGACGGCGTGGGCGAACGGCAGGCCCCGCGCGTAGCGGGCGAGCTCGTCGGCCGCGGCGGCGGCCATCCGGTGCAGCTCGCCGCCGAGCGAGCCGGCCACGTGCGGGGTGAGCAGGACGTTCGGCAGCTCGTACAGCGGTGAGTCGGCGGGCAGGACCTCGGGGACGGTGACGTCGAGGACGGCGTCCAGGCGGCCGGCGACGAGTTCGTCGGTGAGCGCCTGCTGGTCGACCAGCGAGCCGCGGGAGGTGTTGACCAGGGTGGCGCCGTCGCGCATCAGGGCGAGCCGGCGGCGGTCCACCAGGTGGTGGGTCTCCGGCAGTTCGGGGGCGTGCACGGTGACCACGTCGGAGGAGGCGCACAGGTCGTCCAGGCCGACGGCCCGGGCGCCGAGCGCGGCGGCCTCGGCGGCCTCGACGTACGGGTCGTACAGCAGCAGGTCGAGGTCGTGCGGGCCGAGCAGTTCGAGCACCCGGCGCCCGATCCGGGAGGCGCCGACGACGCCGACCGTGCGCCGGTAGTTCCCGGCGGCGGCGTAGGCGCCCTGCCAGTCGTGCGGGGCGCGCCGGTGCCGGTAGTCCTCGCGGATCGCCAGCAGCCGCTTGTTGGCGAGCAGCACGGCGGCGACGGTGTACTCGGCGACGGGCAGCGCGTTGGCCCAGGCCGCCGAGGTCACCTGGAGGCCGCGCCGCCAGCAGGCGTCGGTGACGTGGTGCTTGACCGAGCCGGCGGCGTGGATGACGGCGCGCAGCCGGGGCGCGGCGGCCAGTACGGCCTCGTCCAGCGGCGGGCAGCCCCAGCCGCTGATGATGACCTCGGTGCGGGCCAGCGCGGCGGCGGCCTCGGGGGTGGCGAAGTCGTCCACGACCAGGTCGGGGTCGAGGTCGGCGAGGTCGGTGAGCCGCTGGACGGCGTGCCGGTCGAGCAGCCGGGCGGGCAGGGCGCGGTCCATCGCGAGCAGGGCGCGGGGCCGGCGGGCCGGGGCGGCGGGGGAGCGGATGTCGGCTGTGGTGGTGGTCATTTGACGCTTCCTGCGGTCAGGCCGGCCCGCCAGTGGCGTTGCAGGCCGACGAAGGCCGCCACCAGCGGGAGGACGGCGAGCAGCGAGCCGCTGACGACGAGGGGGTAGTACTCGGGGAAGGCGTGGGTCTGGGCGTTCCAGCTGAACAGGCCGAGGCTGACCGGGAAGAGCCGGTTGTCCGAGAGCATCACCAGGGGGAGGAAGAAGTTGTTCCAGATCGCGGTGAACTGGAAGAGGAACACGGTGACGAAGCCGGGTGTCATCATCCGCAGGCCGATCGACCAGAAGGTGCGCAGTTCGCCCGCGCCGTCCATCCGGGCCGCCTCCAGCACCTCCCCGGGGACGTAGCCCGCGCAGAACACCCGGGCGAGGTAGACGCCGAAGGGGTTGACCAGGGAGGGCACGAAGACCGCCCAGAAGGTGTTGACCACGCCGAGGTCCGAGGCGAGCAGGTACATCGGCAGGGCCAGCGTGGTGGTGGGCACCAGCACGCCGAGCAGCACCAGGCCGAACAGCTTCTCCTTGCCGGGGAAGGCGTGGACGTGGAACGCGTACCCGGCGCAGACGCAGACCAGGGCGCAGGCCAGTGCGCCGAGCCCGGCGTACAGCAGGGAGTTGAGGTACCAGCGGAAGTAGATGCCGTCCCCGGTGGTGGCCAGCGCGTGCAGGTTCTCGCCGAGGTGCCAGGTGGCGGGGGAGAGGGCGCGCCCGCCGAGCAGGTCGCCGGTGTTCTTGGCGGCGGCGGTCACCAGCCACAGCAGCGGCAGCAGGGTGTAGGCGGTGGCGAGGACGAGGGCGCCGTTGACGGCGGCCTTGGAGAGGCTCCACGGGCGGCGGGGCGGGTGGCTGAGGGCGGCGGAGCGCTGCCGGGGACGGCGTCCGGGGGCGAGCATGGTCATCCGGTGGCCTCCGTCCGGCGGTCCGGGCGCGGGCGGGTGGCCCGGGTGACGAGGAAGGACAGCGCGGCGGCGGCGAGCGCGAGCAGCACCGAGGCGGCGGCGGCCAGGCCGTAGTCGCCCCGGTCGAAGGCGGCGGTGTAGGCGTACATGCTGGGCGTCCAGGTGGAGACGACGCCGGAGGAGGCGCCGTGCAGGATCATCGGTTCGGTGAAGAGCTGGAGCGAGCCGATCAGGGTGAACAGGCCGACCAGCACGATCGAGGCGCGGATGAGCGGGATCTTGACGCTGACGGCGGTCCGCAGCGGTCCGGCGCCGTCGACGACGGCCGCTTCGAGGACTTCGCGCGGGACGGCCTGGAGCGCGGCGTAGAAGATGACCATGTTGTAGCCGGTCCACTCCCAGAGTGCGATGTTGACCACGGCGGGCAGTGGCGCGCCGAACGGGTCGGGGTGGGCGCCGCCGGCGTTCAGCAGGTCGATGACCGGGCTGATGCCGGGCGTGTACAGGTAGACCCAGATCAGCGCGGCGATGATGCCGGGCACCGCGTGCGGCAGGAACAGCGCCAGCTGGAAGAAGCGGCGGGCGCGGGCCAGCGCCGAGTCCAGCAGCAGCGCGAGGAGCAGCGCCAGCCCCGTCATCAGCGGGATGTAGAGCAGGCAGTACTGCGCGGTGGTCCAGAAGCCCGAGCGGAACGCCTGGTCGCCGAGCGCCCGGGCGTAGTTGCCGAGGCCGGTGAAGACCGTCTCGCCGCCGCCGAAGCCGAGCCCGGAGCGGTGCTCGGTGTACAGGCTGAGGTGGACGGCGTAGCCGATCGGGACGAGCGTGCAGGCGGTGAACAGGAGCACGAACGGGGCGAGCAGGACGGCCGGCGCCCCGTACCGCCCGCGCCGGCGGGCGCGGGCGGCGACGGCGGGCCCGGGCCCGGTGCGGGGCGGCTGGGCGGTCACTGCTTGACCTTGAGGCCGCGGTTCTTCAGCTCGGCCAGGGTGGACTGCTGCGCGGCGTCGAGGGCCGCCTGGACGGTGCCGCCCTGGGTGAGCTTGCCGAACGCGTCCTTGAGCGCGTTGTTGGTCGCGTTCATCGTCGGGCCCCACTGCCAGTTCGGCTTGATCGACTTCGCGGCGTCCGTGTAGAGCGCGTACACGTCCTGGCCGCCGTAGAAGTCGGCCTTGAAGGCCTCCTCGGCCACCGGGACGAGCGCGGGCGCGGCCGGGAAGGCGGAGGAGGTGCCGGAGGCGATCCGGGCCTTGATGCCCTCCGGCGTGGTGGTCGCCCAGGTGGCGAACTCGACGGCGGCCTTGGCCTTCCTGCTGTTCTTGGAGACGGCGAAGGTGGTGCCGCCGACCATGCCGCTGGCCGGGGCGCCGTCCCAGCTGGGCACCGGGGCGACGGCCCACGTGCCGGCCGCGTCGGGCAGGGTGCCCTTCAGCACCCCGCCGCCCCAGGAGGCGCCGAGGTAGCCGGCGGTCTCGCCCTTCTGCAGCGAGGCCGTCCACGGCTGGCTGAACGAGGGCTGGACGCGGACCAGGTCCTCGGCGATCAGCTGCTGCCAGTAGTCCGCGATCGGTTTGGTCCCGGCGCCGTTGAGGTCGACGCTCCAGGCGTCGTCGCGGCCGGTGAACCAGTGGGCGCCGGCCTGCCAGGCCATCGCCTCGAAGGTGGCCGGGTCGTCGGGGAAGAAGGTGGCGATCCGGGTGTCCGGCTGGGCCTGCTTCAGTTTCTGCGCGGCGGTGCGGAATTCGTCCCAGGTCTTCGGCGGGGTGAGGCCGGCCCGGTCGAAGAGGTCCTTGCGGTAGTAGAAGGCCTGCGGCGAGGCGTCCAGCGGCAGCGCCCAGGTGCGGCCGCCGAGGGTGGTCAGGTCCATGGTCTGCGGCAGGTACTTCGCCTTGAGCTCGCCGGGGACGAGCCCGGAGATGTCCTGGACGGCGCCCTGGCTGACGAAGTCCGGCAGTTGGGCGTACTCGACGTTGAACACGTCGGGGGCGTTGCCGGCCTTCACCGCGTTGGAGATCTTGGCGTACCCGCCGGCCGTGCCGGACGGTATCTCCTCGTAGACCACGTTGACGTCGGGGTGGGAGGCGTTGAAGGCGGCGACGACCTCCTTCGTGCCCTTGGACCAGGCCCAGAAGGTCAGCGTGACCGGCTTGCCGTCGTCGGCCTTCGGGGCCCCGCCGCCGCTGGCGCAGGCGGCGAGGAGGACGGTGGACAGCAGGCCGCCGGCGGCGGCGCGGAGGAGTCTGCGCCGGGGGTGGGGGAGGGGGAGCGGGAGTGAGGGCATGCACGACTCCGGGAGAGGGGGGCGCGGCCGGGGGGTCAGTGGGGCTGCCGGTGGCCGCGACCGGGCGGGCAAGTGGTCGCCATCCTGGGCGGGCGATCGATCGAAGTCAAGAGATCTGGATCAAATGATCCGTTGCGATCAAAAGCCTTGACGAACGATCAACCGCTTTCTAGATTCCCCGCACGGGGCACGACTCCCGAGCCCCGGGCCATGGAGGACACCGCCGTGCTGCTGCCCCCGGAAGACCACGCCCTCAGCCCCCGCACCGGCTGGACCAGAGCCCACTGGGAGGCCGCCGCCGACGGGCTGCTCGACGCCGTCCTCCCCTGGGCCGGCCCCGGACACGCGCTGATCGACCTCCCCCGTGCTGCGCCGAGCTGGTCCGGCCGCCGCTCCGACGCCCACGAAGGCTTCGCCCGCACCTTCCTCCTCGCCGCCCTGCGGATCGCCGGCGCCGGCGGCGCCGACCCGCACGGCCTGCTCGACCGCTACGCCGCCGGACTCGACGCCGGCACCCGCCACCCCACCACCGCACGCGACCTCACCGACGACGACCCGGCGTCCTGGCCCGTCGTCACCGACCGCGGCCAGGCCATGGTCGAGGCCGCCGCCATCGCGTTCGCCCTGCGGCTGACCCGCCCCTGGCTCTGGGACCGCCTCCCCGCCGACGTCCGGACCAGAACCGCCCGATGGCTCGCCGAGGCCCTCCACCGCACACCCAACGACAACAACTGGTGGCTCTTCCCGCTCGCCGTCGGAGGCTTCCTCGCCGAGGCCGGCATCGAGGAGCACGCCGCCCGCGCCGCCGTCCGGCGCGGCCTCGAACGCATCGACCGCTTCTACCTCGGCGACGGCTGGTACACCGATGGCCGCCCCCGCGCCTTCGACCACTACAACGGCTGGGCCTTGCACCTCTACCCCGTGCTGCACGCCCACCTCGCCGACGACCGCGCCCTGCTCGCCGAATACGGCCCCCGGCTCGCCGCCCACCTCGCCGACTACGCCCACCTGTTCGGCGGCGACGGCGCGCCGGTGCACCAGGGCCGCTCGCTGATCTACCGGTTCGCCGCCGCCGCCCCGCTCTGGGCCGGCACCCTCACCGGCCACACCCCGCTCACCCCCGGCACCACCCGCCGACTCGCCTCCGGCGCCCTGCGCCACTTCCTCGACCGCGGCGCCACCGGCCCCGACGGCCTGCTCACCCTCGGCTGGTACGGCCCCCACCCCCCGCTCGTCCAGCCCTACTCCGGCCCCGCCTCGCCCTACTGGGCGGCCTCCGGCTTCCTCGGCCTGCTGCTGCCCGCCGACCACCCCGCCTGGACCGACCGCGAGGAGCCCGCGCCCGCCGAACGCCGCGACACCGTCCGGGCGCTGCCCGGCCCCGGCTGGCTGGTCCAGTCCACCGCCGCCGACGGCCTGGTCCGCCTCCACAACCACGGCAGCGACGACCAGCCCGCCGACCGCGTCCACCCCGACGACCCGCACTACGCGCGGCTCGCCCACTCCACCGCCACCGGCCCCGTCCACACCGGACCGGCCGACAACCACCTCGCCCTGCTGGTCGACGGCGAACCCACCGAACGCGGCCCCATCACCCCGCTCGCCACCGGCGACGGCTGGGCGGCCTCCACCCACCGCCCCCGGGCCGCCGGACACCCCCTGCCCGGCGTCACCGTCACCTCGCTGACCCTCGCCCACGGCGCCGACGAGGTCCGCGCCCACCTGGTCGTCGGCGCCCCGCCCGGCACCCCGCTGCGCGAGGGCGGCTGGGCCGTCGCCGGAGACCACCTGCCGCCCGCCCGGCCCGGCACCGGCACTGCCGCCGCCGCCACTGCCACCGCCCACACGCTGGACGGCCGGCTGCTGACCAGTGAACTGCGCGCCCTGCACGGCTACACCGCCGCCCGCACCAGCCCCGTCCCGGACGGCACGGCCTTCGGAGCGGCCGCCGCCCTGCCGGTCCTGACCGGTGCCACCGGCGGGGCCGTCCACCTGCTGGTGTGCGCCGCCCGCCTCACCGCCGCTCGCCTCACCACCGCCCGTCTCACCGCCGCTCACCTCGCCGCAGCCCGTCTCACCGCCGCCGGGGACGAACTCCCGTCGCTCGACGGCCTGACGGCGGACGTGGCGGCCGCTCCCGACGAGGCCTACCGGCTGTGGGTGCGGTGGCCCGACGGCGCCGTCCACGAGGTGGAGCTGTCGCCGGGAGCGGCCTCCGCCCGCCGGCTTCCGCCCGGCGCCCGGACCTGAGGAGCACCCGTGCCGCTCGCCCTCTCCACCCTCGGCCTGCCCGACCTGCCGCTCGCCGCCGCCGCGCGCCTCGCCGCCGACCACGGCTGGCACGGGCTGGAACTGCGCTGCGCCCCGGGCCAGCCGGTCCACCCCGGCCTGACCGCCGACGAGCGGCGCGCCGCCGTGCGCGCACTGGCGTCCACCGGGACGGTTCCGCTCGCGCTGGCCTCCTACCTCGGCATCGCCGCCCCGGGCGCGGACGCCCCGCTGCTCGCCGACCTCGGCGGGCACCTGGAACTCGCCGCCGACCTGGGCTGCCCGGCCGTCCGGGTCTTCCCGCGCGGCAGCGCCGCGCCCGGCCCGGCGGCGGCCGACGAACGGGCTGATGGGCGCGCCGCCCGGCGGCTGGCCGCCGTCGCCGGCCGCGCGGCCGCGCTCGGCGTCCGGGTCCTGGTCGAGACGCACGACTCGCACCCGACCGGCCGCGACCTCGCACGGCTGCTCGCCCCCGTCGACCACCCGGCCGTCGGCGCCCTGTGGGACCTCCAGCACACCGTCCTCGGCGGGGAGCCGCCGCAGGCCACCCACCGGGCGCTGGCCGGCCGGCTGGGCCACGTCCAGGTCAAGGACGTCGCCTCGGCCGCCGACCGCACGCCGCTGCCGCTCGGCGCCGGCACCCTGCCGATCGCCGCCTGCCTCGCCCTGCTGCCGGCCGACGCCTGGGTCTGCTGGGAGTACGAGGCGCCGTGGTACCCCGAGGCCGCCCCGCTGGCTCCGCTGCTCGGTGCCGCCGCCGCCTGGCTGGCGGGACTGCGGCGGTAGGTCCTGTCCGGCCGATCTCGCCGGGCCCGCGACGCGCCCAGCCTCCGGCCGGGCGGTACCCCCATGACGCATCCCGCCTGGCTGCACGCCCGAATCGCCCAAGTACGTCCAGTACGAGGACGATCCGGGCGCACGCCCAGCCGGGCGCGTAGTGGGGGTACCTCCCGGCCGGAGGCTGGGGGAGCCGCGGACTGATCCGCCAAGACAGACCGGACAGGACCTGGCGGGCTCCCCGGTCGGGGGCTGGGGGTTCAGCCGCCGCAGGAGGTGCGGATGCGCAGGGCCGGGAGCAGGGAGATCCGGTGCACCGGCAGGTCGGGCCCGGCGGTGAGGCGGCGCAGCAGGAGGCCGACGGCGGTCTCGCCGACCGCGCGGGTCGGCGGGGCGACGGCGGTCAGCGGCGGGGCCGCCAGGGCGGCGAACACGTCGTCGTAGGCGATCAGCGCGAGGTCGTCGGGTACCGCGAGGCCGCGGGCGCGGAGCAGCGGGAGCAGCTGGATCGCGTCCTGGTCGTTGTGGATGAGGGCGGCGCGGACGCCGTCGGACACGGCGTCGGCGATCAGCCCGGCGAGCCGGTCGGAGTCGGCGGGGCGGCCGTCGTCACCGAGGGTGTCCAGGACGGGCAGGGCGGCCAGTCCGAGCAGCCGGGTGCCGTGCTGGTAGCCGGCCCGGACCTCCCGGGCCGTCCAGGAGTCGCCGCGGGCCGCGAGCAGGACCCGGTCGTGGCCGAGGTCGGCGAAGTGGCGCAGCGCGAGGAGGACGCCCTGCCGGTGGTCCGAGCCGACGGAGTCCAGGCCGGCGCCGGGGCCCCCGTACTCGGGCGCGCCGCGTTCGACCAGGATGGCGGGCACCGGCAGGTCGTCCAGCCAGTCGTGGGCCTGCGCGGGCCGGCCCGGCAGGAGGTTGGGTGCGAGCAGCAGCCCGTCGAGGCCGGATTCCAGCAGCCGTTCGGCCTGGGTGCGGTCGTCGCGGGCCTCGTAGGGGGCGATGCCGAGGACCAGTCGGGCGCCCGCCGCCGTCGCGGCGGCCCGGGCGCCGTTGATCAGCTCGTCGAAGTACGACCCGACGGAGGGCACCAGCAGCCCGAGGGTGCGGGTCCCGCCCTCGGCGTCCGTCGGCTTCTCCGGTGTGCGCCGGACGACGAACCCGTGCGAGCGCCCCACCCGGCCGGCCTCGGCCAGTGCGGCGACGTCCCGCCGCACGGTCACCGCCGGAATGGCGAGCCGCGTCGCGAGGTCGGCGAGCCGCAGGGGCCCGCTCGCCTCGCCGACGGCCTTGAGGATCAGGTCCCGACGTTCCTCGGCCGAGATGGTCATCGCCTGTCCCCCGTACTGCTCCGAACCGTGGCTGGTTGATCGGACCATATCTTTCGATCGACTTCCGATCAAGTATGACCGCGATGCCGCACCTCATACCCCACCGGGCCCGCCGTCGCGGGTGCCGCCCTGGTGCGGCGTCAGTAGTTCGCGGACTCCTCCAGGACCCACCAGACGCCCAGGCTGAACGGGGTGCCGAGCCCGCCCACGACGACCGCGATCCACAGCGGCCAGTAGTTGCCGCCGGTGACGGGGGCCCGTTGCGGGTGGACGGGATCGATCCGCACGTCGACCCGGTGCCCGTCGGGCCACTGCACGTCCGTGCCCTCGGCGGCGCGGTACTCGCGCCCGTCCGCCGTCCAGAGGAAGGTGCACTCGGTGCTGGTGTCACCGCTGCTGTGGCAGCCGGTGACGGTGGCGGACACCCGCAGCGTGGCGTGCCGGTCCAGGTCGCGCTCGTGGAACCAGCCGCTGAGGGAGAAGGCGAAGCAGCCGGCGAAGGTGCAGAGCATCAGGGCGAGCATGGCGCCGTGGAACAGGGCGGAGACGGAGCCGGAGCGGGGGCTCTCGCCCAGGGCCGGCCGCACCGGCGAGGCCAGCGCCGCGAGTGCCGCCGCGCCGGCCGCGCCGATCCAGCCGGCGTACCAGGGCGTGGATCCCCACGGCGCGCAGGCCGTCGTCACCGTGCCGACCAGCGCGGCGGCCCAGGCCGCCCGTTGGAGCAGAAGCGTGGCGGCGCGCGCCCGGCGGCGCAGCCGGCCGGAGGGGGGAGAAGCAGGGACGGGGGGTCGCTCGTCCGCGATGGTGGTCACCCGGCCACGCTGGCAGAGGGCCGGGCCGGGCACCAGCAAGCGGCGCTCACCCCCGGCGTTCAGCAGCGCTTACGGCGCCCCGGAGGGCGGCTCGGCGGGCGGGCCCTCGGGTGTGCTCGGCTCGCTGGGGTCGACCAGGTGGCCGTTCACGCGCGGCTCGCTCTCGGTCAGCCCCTGGGCCGCCAGCCGCTCGCTCGCCGCCAGCAGTGCGCTCTGCAGCGCCTCGGCCGCCGCCCGCACCGCCGGCGGCGCCCCCCACGGTCCGGTGCGGCGCAGCAGGCGCACCAGGTAGGCGCCCGGCACCGGCAGCGTGGTGACGGTGCCGGCGCCCGGGCCGATCAGGGCGGCGGCGTTCGCGGGCAGGATCGCCGCGCCCAGACGGGCGGCGAGCATGGTGTAGACGGCGAAGCGGTAGCGGGCGGTGTGTTCGACCAGGGGCACGATGTCGTGCCGGGAGGCCAGGCGTCGGAAGGCCAGCTGCCGGGGTGAGCCGGTCGGGGCGGCGATCCAGGGGCGGCCGGACAGCTGGGCGGGGTCGGTGGGCGGGGTCCAGTCGGAGGGGACGACCAGGCGGTAGGCGTCCTCGAACATGACACTCGCCTCGACGCCGGGCGGCAGCGGGGTGGGTTCCTGCCGGTCGTCCTCGATGACCAGGACGTCCAGTTCGCCCAGGCGCAGCGCGCGCAGGCCCTCCTGCCGTCCGGTCTCCACCAGGCGGGGGGCCAGGTCGGGGTGGGTGCGGGCGAGCAGGTGGACGGCGGTGGTGGCGAAGAACGTGATGGCGGGCGGCGGCACGCCGATGGCGACCGGGCCGGCGGCGGCGGCGCCGAGTGCGCGCAGGTCGCGGGCGGCATCCTGGAGCGCCTGGCCGATCCGGTCGCCGTAACCCGCCAACAGGCGGCCCGCGGCGGTCAGTTCGGCCCGTCCGCCGGTGCGGTCCACCAGTGGGACGCCGACCTCGCGTTCCAGCCGGCCCAGCTGCTGGGACACCGCGGAGGGGGTGTGTCCCAGCGCGCGTGAGGCGCCCGCCACGCTGCCGGCGTCGGCGATCCGGCGCAGGATCAGCAGCCTCTTCGGGTCGAGTTCCACCGCTGTGCCGCCCTTTCGCCGCGCCCGGGGTCGAGGACGCCCATCCTGGCAGAGGCCGGATGCGGCGGCCCGGGCCGGGCGGCAGGCCTGGCCGGTCGGGGGATCAGCGGGTCAGTGGCACCCGTACGGACACCCGGGCGGGCCTCAGACGTGGAACGGGACGGTGGTGACGACGATCTTCGGCAGCGGGCGGAGCGCCCTGCGCAGGCGGGGGGCGAGGCGGTTGTGCAGGAGGCGATGGCGCCGGTGCCGTACGACGATCTCCGGGAGGACGACGGTCAGGGTGAGGTCCGGGCGCTGGTCGTGCAGGGACTCGATGTAGTTGACCAGGGGCGCGACGATCGTGCGATAGGGGGAGAGGAGGATCTTCAGGGGCAGGTGGTCGCCCCACAGGTTCCAGTACGCGCGGAAGCGCCGGGCCTCCTCCTCGCTGGCGCTGATGTGCAGGGCGAGGACGGGCTGGCGGAGCGAGGCGGCGTAGGCGAGGGCGCGCATGCCGGCCAGGTCCAGCGCGGCGATCGGCACGATCAGCAGGGGGTGGATCTCCTCGGGAGTCTCCTCGCTCTCGGCCTCGCTCTCCGCCTCGCGCTCACCCTCCGCTTTCGCCTCCGCCGAGGGTGCGGGCGGCGCGCCGGCCCGTGGGCGTGGCCGGGTGAGAGCGCGGCCGGGGACCTCGACGGCGTGCGGGTGCAGGGCGAGCGCCGCGGCGACCTGCTCGTAGTGGTGCCGGATCCTGGTGGCCACCAGGATGAACAGGCCCACCACGAGCGCGGCGAACCAGGCGCCCGAGGTGAACTTGGTGATCGCGGCGGTGACGAGCACGATCGCCGAGAGCAGCGCGCCGACGGCGTTGAAGATCAGGCTCTTGCGCCAGTGACGGTCGCGCAGGCGCCACCAGTGCACGACCATCCCGGTCTGCGACAGCGTGAAGGCGAGGAACACGCCGACCGCGTACAGCGGGATCAGCGGCGCCGTCATGCCGTCGAACGCCGCGTAGATCGCGGCCGCGGCGACCGAGAGCACGACGATGCCGTTGCTGAAGGCCAGCCGGTCGCCCAGCCGCAGGAAGATCCGCGGCGCCTGGTTGTCGCGTGCCAGGAGGTAGAGGACGCGGGGGAAGTCGTTGTAGGCGGTGTTGGCCGCCAGGAGCAGGATCGCGGCCGTGGCGGCCTGGGTGAAGACGTAGCCGAAGCCCGGGCCGAAGGCGCGGTGGGCGAGCTGCGACAGCACCGTCTCCTGGGCGTCGGGGACGACGCCGTCGAGGTGGACCAGCGCGACCGTGCCGGCGAAGAGCACGATCAGCAGGCCGACCATCCAGGTCAGGGTGGTACGGGCGTTGCGCCACTCGGTGGGCTGGAAGGCCGGGACGGCGTTGGAGATCGCCTCGATGCCGGTCATCGCCGTCGAGCCGGAGGCGAAGGCGCGCAGGACCAGGAGCACGCCGACCCCCTCGGTCGCGGTCGACTGCGGAGCCGCGGTGGGTTGGAAGCCGTGGCCGGCCGCGTCGTACAGGCCGAAGGCGATGAGGGCGAGGAGGGCGACGACGAAGGCGTAGGTCGGTGCGGCGAACAGGACGCCCGCCTGCCGTACGCCGCGCAGGTTCCCGGCGAGCAGCACGCCGATCACGGCGAGGCCGATCGGCACGACGTCGCCCCGCAGCGAGGGGACCGCCGAGGTGACGGCCTCCATGCCGGAGGCGATCGAGACCGCGACCGTGAGGATGTAGTCGGTCAGCAGACCGGCGGCCGCCGCCAGCCCGGGGAGGCGGCCGAGGTTCGCGGTGGCGACGATGTACGAGCCGCCGCCGTGCGGGTAGGCGCGGATCGTCTGACGGTAGGACACCCCGACCGCCAGCATCAGGAACGCGATCGTCGCGGCGATGGGCACCGAGTAGCGCAGGCCGGCGGTGCCCGCCAGGACCAGGACGGCCAGCATCGCCTCGGGCCCGTAGGCGACGGACGAGAGCGCGTCGGCGGAGAGCACCGGCAGCGCCACCAGCTTGCGCATCCGCTCGTGCGCGATCGCGGTACTGCGCAGCGGGGCCCCGAGCAGCACGTGCCTGACCCCGGCGCCCGCCCGGCCGAGTCGGGAGGTCGGGGTGTCCTCGCCGCCCGCCTCGACCGGTGGCTGCCCGCCGACCGTGGCCACCCGCACGAAGCGGCCGAAGCGCACCGGCCGGATCTCGGAGGAGGCCGGGAAACGGCCGAGCTCCGGGTCCACCGGCAGCGCCCGGCGCCACGCCTGCGGATCCCCGGCCGCCCGGCCCCATTCCCGGCCCACCCGGCGCAGTACCCCGACCTGCTGCCGGTCGAGGACCGGCAGCGTGGCGTCGGGACTGGGTGCGCCGCCCGCCCCGGCGCCACCGCCGTCATTCTTCGTATTCGACACGACACACAGTGTTACGCATCGCGGCTTCCGGTGGCGCAGGACCGCCGCCGGGTCGTCGAGCAGGGCCGCGCCCTCCCGCGCGGGCGTCCGGCGGCGCCCGTTTGCGCCCGTTCGGCCCCGGTGCGGTCGGAGTACCGTGGGAGCGCGGGGCGGCCCGAGCTGCGGAACCGAAGGGCCGGCCCCGTTCAGCGGGCCCGATCCGCGCCCGCGGAGAGGCGACGAGCCATGTCGGACGATGCCGGTGCCCCGCACTCAGGGCTTCTGCCGGACCACTTCCGGCAGGCGGTGAAACCGGGGACGGTCCTGCTGCGCCTGGAGACCACGCGGTCCCGCGAGGGCGCACTGGACGGCGCCTGGTGGCCGCGGTCGCGGAACATCGGCGCCGAACTGCCCGGTCTGGTCGGCGCGTTGACCGAACACCTCGGCCCCGTCGCGAGCGTGGGCCTGGACACGGACGCCTGGGACGAGGTGCCGGCCCGGATCGTCGTCGACGGCCGGTCGGTGCGTATCGACCGGTATCCGGTCGGCGACGACACGGTGATCGTCACGCGGGGCGACCGTGATCACTTCAGTCTGCTCGTGGTTCCGCCGCAGGCGGGCCGGGAAGCGGCCCTGACCGCGATGGCCCGCGCGGTCCGGGCCGGCGGCACCGACTCGGCGCGGCAGATCCTCCTGGAAACCGGCATCGGCTCCGAGCCCACGACCGGACTGCCCTGACTGGAATGCACTGACCGGAGTGCGCTGGCCGGACTGCCGTGACCGGACTGCGCTGGCCGGACTGTACCGAGGAGCGGCCCCGGGCCGGAGGAGGTCAGGATGCGGCACTACCGATGGGTCCTGGAGACCCAGGACGACGACGGCCACTGGGCCCGGCAGGGCGGCGCGCCCATGCCGAACCCCCTGGAGTACGACGGGCCGCCCCAGCAGGCCGCCAACCACGTCCGCGAGGTGTTCGTGCGCACGCTCTCCCGACCGGCCCCGGGGCCCCGGGCGGTCAGGGTCCGGGTCTGGGACGGGTCCGACGCCGTCGGCGAGCCCGAGGCCGAGACCGAGTGGTCACGCGAGTGACGCGCCTGGCCCCGGCCTGCGGGCGGTGTCCGTGGGGTCGGATCAGGAGCATCCCGAGCTGATCTCACGGAAGTTGGCGTAGTGGTCGTCGCTGTACCAGATGTGCTGGGTGGCGGGGTCGCGCACCAGGCGTTCGGCGTCGCGGTGCTGGCCGGGCGAGCGCGGGTTGACGTCGTACTCGCGGTAGTGGCCGGTCTGGGGGAGGTCGCCGCTGCGGTTGCCGTAGACGTTGCTGCCGCGGATCACGTAGGGGGAGTCGGCCACCGGGTAGTCCCGGGGGGCGTTCGCGGTCGGCCAGTGCAGGTCGTGCCAGATGTGGCACGCCTCCTCGACCTGGGGCGGGAACTGGTCGACGGGCAGCGGGGGTTCGAGGATGCCGCGGACGATCCGCGGTGCGGGGTGGGCGGAGGGGACGGCGGCGCCGGCCGGGGCGGCGGAGGGAGCGGCGGCGGCCGTCAGGAACAGGGCGGCGGCGGCCATGCGGAGCAGGCTTCGGTGTGCGGTCACGCAGCGGCCAACGACGCCCGGGCGTCACGGATGCGCAGCGCCACCTGTTCGGCCCAGCCCCTGGCCGTAGGGTGGGGCGGGTGGATGATCTCTGGGGGCGCCTGCGGGTGCGGGCGGTGCCGCTGCTGGCGGCCGGGGCGACGGTGGCGGCCGGGCTGGGCGTGCGGGCCGGGCTGGGCGGGGACGTCGCCAAGTACGCCGGGGACGCGCTCTACACGGTGCTGGTGTACGCGCTGGTGGTGCTGGTCGCGCCCAGGGTGCGACCGGGGCGGGCGGCGGTGGTGGCGGCGGGGCTGAGCTGGGCGGTGGAGCTGTTCCAGATCACCGGTGTGCCCGACGAGTTGGGGCGGCGCAGCGGGCTGGCCCGGCTGGTGCTGGGGTCGACGTTCAACCCGCCGGACCTGTTCTGGTACCTGGTCGGCGCCGCGTTCGCCGCGCTGGTGCACCGGGTGCTGCGGACCGCGAAGGCCGCGTGGACCGCGAGGGCCGCAAGGACTGCGAGGAGGACCGCAGCACCCGGTGCCGCCTGACGCGAGGTCAGAGCGGGAGCAGATCAGGCCGCTTGGCCTCGACGTGGTCCCCCGAGGACTCCCCGCGCAGCCGTCGGCCGACCCAGGGCAGCAGGTACTCGCGGGCCCACTGGAGGTTCTCGCGCCGCTGGTCGGCGGCGGACAGCTCCGGGGTGGTCGGCCAGGGCGCCTCCGGGTCCTGCTCGGTGCGCAGCCCCAGGGAGCGGGCGGCCAGCAGGGCGACCCGTTGGTGGCCTTCGGGGGAGAGGTGCAGCCGGTCCTCGCTCCAGGCCCGGCGGTCCTGGACGGCGCGCAGCGACCACAGGTCGGCCACCTTGCAGCCGTTGCGGTCGGCGACCGCCCGCATGTGCCCGTTGTACGTGGCGATCTTGCCGCGCAGGTGCTTGAACAGCGGTACGTCCCGGGTGTCGAAGCCGGTGCAGATCAGCACCGTCCCGGCGGAGGCGGTGAGTTGGACGATGGCCGCCTCGAAGCGCTCGGCGACCTCGTCCGGGTCGCTGCCGGGCCGCAGGATGTCGTTGCCGCCGGCGCAGAAGGTGGCCAGGTCGGGCTGGAGCCGGCGGACCTGCGGCACCTGCTCGGCCATGATCTGGTCCAGCAGCCGGCCGCGCACCGCCAGGTTGGCGTAGCGGAACCCGCCCGGCGGCCGTCCGTCGGCGAGCAGCCCGGCCAGGCGGTCGGCCCAGCCGGCGAAGGCGCCGTCGGCGCCGGGGTCGTTCAGGCCCTCGGTGAAGCTGTCGCCGAGGGCGGCATACGAACTGAGGTCAAGGGTCTCCTGGAGGTTCGGCATGAAGGAGATAGTTCACCCATTCAAGTGACCTACGCCACCGTAGGTGACCCCGGCGGCACGTGAGATGGGCCACGTGCCCCACCCGGAATACGGCCGGAGTGCAGAGCGGCGGCCCCCGGAAACCACAAGATCCCGCCCCCCTTCCGCTTTTGGGCCCGCCCGGCCGATGCTCGAAGGGCGCGGCCGGCCCGGCCGCCGTCCTTCCAGGGGGAAGACATCCATGGCTCTGAATCCGACCTCCGGCCTGCCCGGGCAGTGGTCCGTCGACGACCGCTGCACCAACTGCGACGTGGCCCGGCAGCTCGCGCCCGGACTGATCCGTGAGCGCGCCGGCCGCTCCGAGCTGGTCCGCCAGCCGCGCGACGAGGCCGAGCACGGCCAGCTGCTCGCCGCCGCCCACGCCTGCCCCACCCGCTCCATCCGGCCGGGCGCCGGCCCGCTCGACCCGGCCACCGACCCCTTCCCGCTGGCCCTCGACGACGGCCTGCTGCTGCTCGGCCACAACTCCCGCCACAACGCCGGGGCCAACTCCTACCTCTGCCGCCGACCCGCGGGCTGGCTGATGGTCGACACGCCCCGCTACGCCGAGCCGCTCGCGGCCCGGTACGAGGCCCTCGGCCCGGTCACCGACATCCTGCTGACGCACCGCGACCACGCGGCACACGGCCGGGCGTACGCCGACCGGCTCGGCGCCCGGCTCTGGATCCACGAGGGCGACCTGGACGCCGCGCCCGACGCCGACCGGGTGCTGCACGGCGTCGAACCGGTGGAGGTCGCCCCCGGCGTCACCGCCCACCCCTTCCCGGGCCACACCCGCGGCAGCGTGCTCTACCTGGTCGACGAGCGGTACTGCTTCACCGGCGACACCCTGTACTGGTCCCGCACCACCGGTGACCTGGAGGTGTACGACACCGTCACCTGGTACTCGATCGAGGAGCTCTCCGCCTCGCTGGACCGCAGCCTGGAGGCGCTGCGCTTCGAGTGGCTGCTGCCCGGCCACGGCCAGCGGCACCGGATGCCCGCCGAGGAGGCGGCGGCCCGGCTGCGGGCGCTCGCCGACCGCTGTCGGGGCCTGCGGACCGCGCCGGTGGACTTCGGCGCGGTCCGCTGGTGACGGTCTGCTGGTGACGGCCCGCTCGTGACGTTCGGCGCGGCCTGCCGGTGACGCTCGACGCGGTCCGCCCCGATGGCGCTCGGCCGCGCGTGCGCCGGAGCCCGCGCCGGGTGCGCGGGGGCCTGCGCCCGCCGGGGGCGCCCGCGCGGGTGTGCGAACAGCCCCGCCGGGGCAGCGGCCTGGGGAACGGAATCCCCGAACTCCCCTGCACCCGAGGACGGTTGAGGAATGCCCACGCAGACCCCGGAGCGCACCGCCAGGCCGCGGCGCTACCTGATGTGCCGGCCGACGTACTTCACCGTCGACTACGCGATCAACCCGTGGATGGACCCGGCGCAGCCCACCGACACCGCGCTCGCCGTCCGCCAGTGGGAGCGGCTGTACTGGCTGTACCGCCGCCTCGGCCACACCGTCGAGCTGATCGACCCGGTGCCCGGCCTGCCCGACATGGTCTACGCCGCCAACGGCGCGACCGTGCTGGACGGCCGGGCGCTGGTCGCGACCTTCCGCTACCCGGAGCGGGCCGCCGAGTCCGAGGCCTACCAGGCCTGGTTCCGCTCGCACGGCTACCGCGAGGTGCACCGCGCCGGGCACGTCAACGAGGGCGAGGGCGACCACCTGGTGGCCGGCGGCCGGGTGCTCGCCGGGACGGGCTTTCGCACCTCCCGGGCCGCGCACGCCGAGGCGGGCGAGTTCTTCGGCGTCCCGGTGGTCGGCCTGACCCTGGTCGACCCGCGTTTCTACCACCTGGACACGGCGCTGGCCGTGCTCGCCGACGACCACGTCATGTACTACCCGGAGGCCTTCGACGCCGACAGCCGGGCCGTGCTGCGCACCCTGTACCCGGACGCGATCCTCGCCGACCGGGCCGACGCCGAGGTGTTCGGCCTCAACGCGGTCTCGGACGGGCGCCGGGTGCTGCTGCCCGAGGCGGCGAAACACCTGGCCGGGCGGCTCGTCGAGCACGGCTACCAGCCGGTCCCGGTGGACGTCTCGGAGCTGTTGAAGGGCGGCGGCGGAGCCAAGTGCTGCACGCTGGAGCTGCGGCTGGCCTGAGCCCGGCCCTGCCGTCGGCGCTGCCCTTCGCACTGCCCTCCGCGCTGCCCTCGCGGACCTTCCCGGCCGTCCCGCCGTCCGGTAGAGCTTGGTCAGGGCATCCGGGGCGGTGCCGTGCCGACGGGAGGGCCACATGCGCGATCAGGCGTCCACATCCGAGGACGAGGCGGCGCGGCGGCGCAGGGCGGCGCCCGAGCGCCGGAGCACGGACCTCCCGGCCGAGGGCGCCCGGGAGGCTGCGGCCGCTGGCCCGCTGTCCCCCTCGACGGCCCTGCCCCTGCAACGCACCCTCGGCAACGCCGCGGTGGCCCGGCTGGTCGAGCAGCAGCGGCACGGCCAGGAGGCCTCCGGCGGCGCGGGGGCGCCGGTCCAGCGGGCCCCCACGCCCGGGGCCGGGCCGGCGACGCAGATCGCGCTCACCCACCTGACAGCTGACGACCTGGAAGGTGAGTGCGGCTACTTCGAGCGCAGGCGGCAGTTGAGCGTCGCCGCGCCCCAGCAGGGCGTCATCATCCAGGAGATCAACCGCGTCTTCGCCGTGGAGGAGTGGGACGGCACAAACTGGAACGCGATGTCGGGCAGCCGGATCGACTCGTACATCACCGCGAAGGGGTCGAGCGCCCACGCCACGGTCGCCCGCTACTGGGAGCTGTGGACGGTGGACGCGGCGGGCAACGTCTCGGACGGCGCCGAGGACACCTTCTCGCTGTGCTCGGTCATCCCCGGCCGCAAGCGCAAGGACACCACCCGGGGGACGTACACGATCACGGGCCGGGCGGTGTTCTACCCCACGGCCGTCGCGCCCGCGGACCTGGGCTTCGCACCGGGCGGCGCCCCGCCGGCGGGCGGCCTGTTCAGCACGCTGGCCGACCCGTCGGCGGCCATCGCGGGGCAGGGGCTGGCCGCTTCCGGGCGGCCGGTCGACTGCCGGGTGCAGGTCGCCTGGGACAGCTCGCAGGACGACAGGTACAGCGTCGTGACGATGAGCTGAGCCGCGGCGGTCCGGTCAGCCCTCGACCAGCAGCACCTCCAGGGTGCGCGGGCCGTGCACGCCCTCGACCCGGTCGAGCTCGATGTCGCTGGTCGCGGACGGCCCGGAGATCCAGGTCTGCGGGCGGGCCGGGTCGAGCCGGGGCAGTGCGAGCGGCACGGAGGCGACGACCTGCCCGGGTGCCCGGACGACGCACAGGTGGTGGTCCGGGACGAGGGTGAGCAGCCGCCGCCCCTGGCCCGGCCCGGCGTCCAGCACGATCGTCCCGGTCTCGGCGATCGCGAGCGCGCAGCCGGTGACGACGCTGTCCACGGCGTCGAGCCGGGCGGCGGTGAGCGTGCCGTCGTCGGGGACGGCCGTGACGGCGGTGGCGCTGAGCCAGGCGGGCGGCAGTCCGGGCGGCACGGCGACCGTGCGGCTGCCGCGTTCGGCCAGCAACCGGGCCAGGACGGCGGGCAGTTCGGCCTCGGTGCAGCGGTGCACCCGGGCCCGGTAGTCGGCCAGGTTGTGGTGCAGCAGGTCGAGCAGGGCCGCCGGATCGTCCGGACTGTGCGTGCGCAGGTAGTCCCGGGTGACCGGCTCCTCCGCTGCCCGGTCCCGATCGGGGTCCCGGTCCCGGCGCCAGTCCTGGTCGGGACCGGGGTCGGGGTCGGCGAGTGCGGCGCGGATCCGGGCGAGCATCAACTCCCGTGCGGTCATGAGCGGTTCCTTCGCCACCAGTCGCGGAACGGTTCGGCGGGCACCTCCGGGAGGTCCCGGGTGTCGGTCCAGGCCCGGCCCGGGCCGGGCAGCCGGCGAGGGTGCAGCGCGCGGGTGCGCCCGGCGAGCCGCTCGGCGGCCGCGAGCGCCGCCGGGTGGTCGAGCACGTACCCGGCGGCCGCGATCGCGGCCCGCTCCAGCGGGTGTCCGCCCTGCTCGGCGACCCGCTCGCGCAGGTGCACCAGCACCTCGGGGATGTCGATCGCCACCGGGCAGACCTGGTAGCAGGCCCCGCAGAGCGAGGAGGCGTACGGCAGCGAGGCCTCCAAGGGGCTGGTGGTGCCGTGCAGTTGGGGCGTCAGGATGGCGCCGATCGGGCCCGGGTAGACCGAGCCGTAGGCGTGGCCGCCGGCCCGCTCGTACACCGGGCAGACGTTGAGGCAGGCCGAGCAGCGGATGCAGCGCAGCGCCTGGCGGCCGACCTGGTCGGCGAGCGCGGCGGTGCGCCCGTTGTCGAGCAGTACGAGGTGAAAGGCGGACGGGCCGTCGCCTTCCGTGGTGCCGGTCCACAGCGAGGTGTACGGGTTCATCCGCTCGGCGGTGGAGGAGCGGGGGAGCAGTTGCAGGAAGACCTCCAGGTCCCGCCAGGTCGGCACGACCTTCTCGATCCCGACGACGGAGATCAGCGTGCGCGGCAGGGTGAGGCACATCCGGCCGTTGCCCTCGGACTCGACGACCACCAGGGTGCCGGTCTCGGCGACCATGAAGTTGGCGCCGGAGACCGCGACCCGGGCGCGCAGGAACTTCTCCCGCAGGTGCAGCCGGGCCGCTTCGGCGAGTTCGGCGGGGGAGTCGGTCAGGCCCTCGGGCGCGGGGCGGCCCCAGGCGGCCATCCGCTCGGCGAAGATCTCCCGGATCTCGGCGCGGTTGCGGTGGATCGCGGGCACCAGGATGTGCGAGGGCCGGTCGTCGCCCAACTGCACGATGAGCTCGGCGAGATCGGTCTCGTAGGCGGTGATCCCCTCGGCGGCGAGCGCCTCGTTGAGTCCGATCTCCTGGGTGGCCATCGACTTGACCTTGACGACCTCCGTTTCGCCGGTGGCACGGACCAGGTCGGCGACGATCCGGTTGGCCTCCTCGGCGTCGGCCGCCCAGTGCACGATGCCTCCGGCCGCGGTGACGGCCTCCTCCAACTGGACGAGGTAGCGGTCGAGATGGCGCAGCGTGTGGTCCTTGATCGCCTTGCCGGCGGCGCGCAGTTCGGCCCAGTCGTCGAGTTCGGCGACGGCGCGGGCCCGCTTGTCCCGGATGGTGTGGGTGGCGTGCCGCAGGTTGGCGCGCAGCCGCTCGTCCTTGACGGCCTCCGCTGCGGCCTGCGGGAAGGTCGCCTGCGCAGAGGTCGCCTGCGGGAAGGCGGGCATGCCGAGGAAGGTGCCGGTCATGCGGGCCTCCACGGGTGTTCCTCGGTGCTGGCGAGGATCTCCGCCAGGTGCAGCGGGCGCAGGGCCGCGCCCCGGCGGCGCAGCGTGCCGCCGAGGTGCAGCAGACAGGAGTTGTCGGCGCCGCACAGGACTTGGGCGCCGGTGCCGAGCGCGTGGGCGATCTTGTCCTCGGCCATGGCCGCCGAGACGGCCGCGTTCTTGACGGCGAAGGTGCCGCCGAAGCCGCAGCACTCGTCGGCGCCGGGCAGTTCGACCAGTTCCAGTCCCCGGACGGCGCGCAGCAGCCGCAGCGGCCGTTCGCCGAGGCCGAGCACCCGCAGGCCGTGGCAGGAGGGGTGGTAGGTGACGGTGTGCGGGAAGTGCGCGCCGACGTCCTCGACGCCGAGCACATCGGTGAGGAACTCGGTCAGCTCGTACACCCGGGGCGTCAACGCGGCGGCCATGGAGTCGAGTTCGCCGCCCCGGCCGTCGGCGGCGGCCCGGGCTCCGATCCGCGGGTAGTTGTCCCGGACCATGGCCACGCACGACCCGGAGGGCGTCACCACGTGCTCGTACCCGGCGAAGGCCCGTGCGGTGCGCCGCAGCAGCGGCTCGCACGCCCGCCGGTAGCCGGTGTTGTACTGCGGCTGCCCGCAGCAGGTCTGCCCGGCGGGGAAGTCCACGGTCACGCCGAGGCGTTCGAGCAGCCGGACGGTGGCGACCGCCGTGGCGGGGAACAGCGCGTCGTTGACGCAGGTGGCGAACAGTGCGACCCGCATCGGCCCTCCTTTCGTCCGGCGACACCGGCCGGCCCGCTCGTGATCGTACCGAGCGGGCCGGGGGATGTCGGGGACCTCAGGGGGTCTCAGGCGAGCCAGAGGTCGGGGCCGAACACCTCGTAGTGGATGTCCGCCGCCGGGACGCCCGCGGTGAGGAGCTGCTCGCGGACGGCGCGCAGGAAGGGCAGCGGGCCGCACAGGTAGGCGGTGGTGCCGGCCGGGACGTCGACGGTGGAGAGGTCGACCAGGCCGGTGCGCTCGGCGGGCCAGTCGCCGAGCGGCCGCTCGTAGAAGACGTGGGCGGTGGCGTTCGGCAGCTTGGCGGTGAGCTGGGCGAGGTCGGCGCGGAAGGCGTGGGTGAGCTGGTCGCGGTCGCCGTGCACCGAGACGACCTGCCGGGGGGAGCCGGTGGCGGCGAGGTGGTCGAGCATGGCGGTCATCGGGGTGTTGCCGATGCCGGCGGAGGCGAGCAGCACCGGCCCGTCGCCGTCGGCGAGGGCGATGTCGCCGAGCGGGGGCGCGAGGTGGACGAGGCCGCCGGTGTGCAGGTGGTCGTGCAGGTGGGCGGAGACCTCGCCGCCGGGCTCGCGCTTGACGGTGAAGCGCAGCGCGCCGTCGGCGGTGCCGGAGAGGCTGTACTGGCGGATCTGCCGGGCACCGTCGGGCAGTTCGGTGCGCACCGAGACGTACTGGCCGGGTCGGGCGGCGGGGACGGGGCCGCCGTCGGCGGGGCGCACCAGGAAGGTGGTGACGGTGTCGGTCTCCTGGTAGCGGGCGACGACGGTGTAGGGGCGCCAGAGGTCGGCCTGGTCGCCGCCGGCGGCGGCCTCGGCGCGCAGCCGGTCCTCGACGGCGACGAGGGCGTTGGCCATCAGCCAGTACACCTCGTCCCAGGCGGCGGCGACCTCGGGGGTGACGGCTTCGCCGAGCACGTCGACGATGGCGGCGAAGAGGTGCTCGTGGACGATCCGGTACTGGCTGCTGTCGATTCCGACGGAGACGTGCTTGTGGGCGATCCGGGCGAGCATCGCGTCCGGCCGCTGGTCGGGGTGGGCGACCAGCGCGCCGGCGAAGGCGGCTATCGACCCGGCGAGCGCCTGCCGCTGGGTGCCGTTGGCCTGGTTGCCGCGGTTGAACAGGTCGCGCAGCAGCTCCGGGTGGGCGGCGAACAGCCGGTCGTAGAAGAGCGGGGTGATGTCCCCGATGGCGCCGCCCACGACGGGCAGGGTGGCCTCGATGACCTCGGCGGACTTGGCGGACAGCATCAGTCCGGCTCCTAACTGGTATGTGAGATTCGCATTAAAGGCCGTGCGTGAGCCCGGCCCCGGGGGATGGGGAGTGGGGAGTGGGGGATCAGGCGGTGGGTCTGGTGGTGAGGCCGAGCAGTACGGGCCCGGTGGGCGCGGCCACCAGGTCGTCGATGCTGAGCGGGTCGAGCGCGGCGAAGAACGCCTCCTGGGCGGTCCGCAGCGCACCGCGCAGACGGCACGCGGCCCGCAGCGGGCACGGCGGGTCGTCCTCGCAGCCGACCACGTCGCCGACCCCCTCCAGCTCGCGCAGGAGCAGGCCGAGCGAGCCGGTCCGGCCGGCGAAGGTGAGCAGCAGCCCGCCGCCGCGCCCGCGCCGGGCCTCCACCACCCCGAGGTGCTGCAAGCGGCTGACCACCTTCGCCGCGTGGGTGTACGGCACGCCGACCGCCTCGGCCACCTCGCGGGTGGTCGGGTTGGCGTCCTCGCTCAGGACGGCCAGCCGCATGGCGATCCGCAGGGCGATGTCGGTGCTCTTGGTCAGCCTCACGTTCGAAACGCTATCGAATACGACTCCACAACTCCAATTTCCTGCACGCCCCCGACCGGCCCGTGCCCGGCCCCTGGTCGCGACGGGGAGGGGGGTTGCGGGGCTGCTGCTGTCCGAATCCCGGTCGAATCTGAACAGTTGGCGACATTACCGATCAGTCCCTGACGGATGGTCATACCGGCTTCTACGCTTCGTGCGGCTCCGGATCCGCAGGGGGCTGGAGCGACCGGCGTTGCATCCCTTGACCGACCATGCTGGAGAGACTCGTGAGAACACGTCGCGCACCCGGGCGCACCTGGACGGCCGTGACCGCGATAGCCGCGGCCACGGCCGCACTGCTGTCGCAGCCCGCCACCGCCGAGGCCGCCACACCGCCGCCGACCGTCAAGGCGCACGTGCCGGTGGCGCCCTACCCGGCGGGCGTGGCGCTCACGCCGGACGGCGGCCACGCCTACGTGACCAGCCAGAGCAGCGGCACCGTGAGCGTGCTGGACACCACGAGCAACACGGTGGCCGCCACCTTCACCGCCGGCACCGGCTCCTACGCGGTCGCCCTGTCCCCCGACGGGCACCGGGCGTACCTGACCCACCACCTCGACGGCACCGTCAGCGTCGTGGACACCACGAGCAACACCGTGACGGCCACCGTCCCGGTCGGCGCCCAGCCGTGGGGCCTCGCGCTCTCCGCGGACGGCTCGCGCGCCTACGTCGGCAACGCCGGGGCCAACACGGTGAGCGTGCTGGACACCACCACCAACACGGTCACCGCCACCGTCCCGGTCGGCGCCGAACCGCACGGGCTGGCCGTCTCGGCGGACGGCAAGCGGCTCTACGTCGCCGCCTCCGGTGCGAAGGCGGTGAACGTGATCGACACCGCGAGCAGCACGGTGAGCGCCACCGTTCCCGTCGGCCACAGCGTCTTCGGCCTCGCGCTCAGCCCGGACGGCACCCGGCTGTGGGCCGCCGACGCCGACGACGCCACCGCGAGCGTCCTCGACACCACCGGCAACACGCTCGTCGGCACCGTCGCCGTCGGCGCCGGCCCGTACGCCGTCTCGCTCGCCCCGGACGGCAGCGCGGCGTACGTCTCCAACTACGCCGACAACACGGTCAGCGTGGTGGACACCGCCAGCCGGACGGTCACCGCGACCGTCCCGGTCGGCGCGAGCCCGTACAGCCTGGCGATCACCGGCGACGGCCGGCGCGGCTACCTCACCGACTTCACCGGCAGCGCCGTCGACGTGCTCGACTTCCCGCTGCCCGTCCCGGCCGTCACCGGGATCAGTCCGTCCGGCGGCTCGGGGGTCGGCGGCACGACGGTGACCGTCACCGGCACCGACCTGAACGGCGCCACCGCCGTGACCTTCGGCGCGGCGGGCGCCGCCACCGCCTTCAACTGCACCAAGACCAGCTGCACCGCCACCGCCCCCGCCACCACGGTGACCGGGCCGGTGGACGTCCGGGTCACCGCGCCCGGCGGCACCAGCGCCGCCGTCGCCGCCGACCGCTTCAGCTACACGGCCCCCAGCGCCCACCTCGGCGTCGCCCTGACCGCCACGCCGGTGTCCAACCTGCTGAGCGGCCGGGTCGACTACACCGTCACGCTGACCGGCCAGGGCCCCGACACGCTGACCTCGGGCACCGTCTCCGCCGACCTCCCGGCCGGCCTCGCGGCGACCTCCAGCGACTGCACCATCGCGGGCACCAAGCTCACCTGCAAGCTCACCGGGCCGCTCGCCAAGGGGGCGAGCACCACCCGGCACTTCTCGATCTCGGTCGGCCTGCTCAGCCTGATCCGCAGCTTCGACGTCACGGTGGCCCGCACCGCCGGCGTGCCCGCCGACCCGACCCCGGCCACCAGCCGGGACACCCGCAGCTGCACCGCCGTCCTCGGACTGCTGATCACCTGCCACTGACCCTCCCCGAGCACCGAAGGCCCCGCCGGCGTCACGGCGGGGCCTTCGCCGTCGCCGCAGGTGCCGGATGCCCGGACGACCGGACGAAACGCCTGAACGAAACGCCTGAACGAAAGATCTGGACCAAACGTCTGGTCTGGACGTACAGTCCGAACATGACCACCGAAACCCCCGACCCGCGCGTCCGGACCTGGACACCGGTCTGCCGCGCCGTGGCCCTGCTGCTCGGGCCGTACGCCGAGGTGGTGCTGCACGACGCCACCGCCGACCAGGTGCTGGCCATCTGGAACCCGATGACCCCCCGCACCCCCGGCGACCCGTCGCTGCTCGGCGAACTGGACACCCTCGACCCGTCCGCCCCCGACGTCTACGGGCCCTACGAGAAGCTGCTGCCCGACGGGCGCCGGCTCTCCTCCGTCAGCGCTGTGCTGCGCGACGACGCCGGACGGCCCTCGGCGGTGCTCTGCGTCAACCTCGACCGGGGCCCGCTGGAGCACGCCGCCGCCCTGCTGGCGGGTTTCGCCGCGCCCACCGCGCCCCGCCCCGAACCGCTCTTCGAGCGCGACTGGACGGAGCGGATGAACGACGTGATCGGCGGCTACGTCCGCGCGCACGGCCGCCCGCTCGAACGCTTCGGCCGCGAGGACCGGCTCGCCGTCCTGCGCGAACTCGACCAGGCCGGGGTGTTCGCCGTCCGCCGCGCCGTCCCGG
This sequence comes from Kitasatospora sp. NPDC056731, assembly GCF_040687675.1. Classification (NCBI taxonomy): domain Bacteria; kingdom Bacillati; phylum Actinomycetota; class Actinomycetes; order Kitasatosporales; family Streptomycetaceae; genus Kitasatospora; species Kitasatospora sp. NPDC056731. Next base: position 2,489 of record NZ_JBFBNR010000020.1, on the reverse strand, counting down.
CCGTCGCCACCGCACTGCGGGTCTCCCGTTCGACCGCCTACACCCTGCTCGCCGAGCTCAAGCAGGCCCCCGAGCCCCGGCAAGCCCCTGAGCCTTGGCAGGCCCTTGAGAACCAGCAAGCCCCCGAGCCCCAGCACCGGCACCCCGACGCCGACGCCGGCGCCGACGAGAGCGAGTGACAGAGAGATGACCAGGCTCCCCGACTTCCGGCTCGAAACCTACTTCTCGCGCTGGGAGTTCAGCGCCCGCCACCACCTCGCCGCCTCCGACGCCCAGACCATGACGATGGCCGAACTCCTCGCCCTGGCCGGCCCCGAGGACCGCCGGGCCTGGGACGGCCTCGCCCTCGGCTACACCGAGACCTACGGCGATCCGGAGCTGCGCCGCGCCATCGCCGGGATGTACCAGGAGGTCGACGCCGACGACGTGCTCTGCTTCGGCGGCGCGCAGGAGGGGCTCAACCTCGCCATGCAGGTGCTCCTCGACCGGGGCGACCACGCCGTGGTGGTGACCCCCAACTACCAGTCCGCCGAGACCATCCCGCTCTCGCTCTGCGAGGTCACCGGCGTCGCCCTGGACGAGAAGGACGACTGGGCGCTCGACCTCGACGCGGTCACGGCCGCGCTGCGCCCGAACACCCGGGTGCTGTCGGTGAACTTCCCGCACAACCCGACCGGCAAGGTCATCGACGCGGCCGACTTCACGCGTCTGGTGGAGCTGTGCGACGAGCGCGGCATCCGGCTCTTCTCCGACGAGGTCTACCGCGGTCTGGAGCGCGACCCAGACCGTGCGCTGCCGCAGGCCGCCGACCTCTCCACGCGCGCCCTCTCGCTCAACGTCACCTCGAAGTCGCTCGGCCTGCCCGGCCTGCGGATCGGCTGGATCGCCTGCCGCGACCGGGAGTTGCGCTCCCGGCTGGAGCGGGCCAAGCACTACACCACGATCTGCAACTCGGCGCCGAGCGAGGTGCTGGCCCGGATCGCGATCAACGCCCGCGAGCAGATCCTGGCGCGCAACCGCGCGATCATCGCGGAGAACCTGCCGCGGTTCGACGCGTTCTTCGCCGAGTTCGGCGACCTCTTCGAGTGGCGCGCCCCGGACGGCGGCTGCGTTGCCTACCCGCGCTACCTCGGGGCGGACGGGGTCGAGGACTTCTGCACCGCGCTGGTCGAGCAGGCGGGCGTCCTGCTGCTGCCCGCGAGCATGTTCCACTCCGACCTGACACCCGCCCCCGTCGACCGCTTCCGGATCGGCCTGGGGCGCCGCGACCCGGGCCCGGCCCTGGCGGCCTTCGGCGACTGGCTCCGCGGGCGCTGACCGCCGGGTGCTGCTGGAAAGGAATGTGGTTCGGGCCCGTGCGGGAGGCAGTCGCCTCCCGCACGGGCCCGCCGGCCTCAGAGCTTCTGCCAGGCCGGCTTGGCGGCGTAGGTGTCGCGGAAGTAGTCGGCGAGCTTGAGGCCGGAGGCGGCGGCCTCGTCGACCACCACGGTGGCGTGCGGGTGGAGCTGCAGCGCCGAGGCGGGGACGGCGGCGGACAGCGGCCCCTCGACGGAGAGGGCGACGGCCTCGGCCTTGGCCTCGCCGGTGGCGAGCAGGACGAGGTGGCGCGCCTCCAGGATGGTCCCGATGCCCTGGGTGATGACGTGGTGCGGGACCTCGTCGAGGCTGTCGAAGAACCGGGCGTTGTCCTCGCGGGTCTGCCGGGTGAGCGTCTTGATCCGGGTTCGGGAGGCCAGCGAGGAGCAGGGCTCGTTGAAGCCGATGTGGCCGTCGGTGCCGATGCCGAGCAGCTGGAGGTCCACGCCGCCGGCCGCGGCCAGCGCGCGGTCGTAGGCGGCGGCCGCCGCGGCGATGTCCGTCGCGTTGCCGTCCGGGCCGAGGAAGGAGTCCTCGGTCAGGCCCAGCGGCTCGACGACCTCGCGCAGCACCACCGAACGGTAGGACTCGGGGTGGCCGGCGGGAAGGCCGACGTACTCGTCGAGCTGGCAGATGCGCGCCCGGGAGGCGTCGAGCCGGCCGTCGCGGACCCGCTCGGCGAGGGCCTGGTAGATCGGCAGCGGCGTCGAGCCGGTCGCCACGCCGAGCAGGGCCTCGGGCTTGCCGGTCAGCAGATCGGTGATCGCCGCGGCGATGAGTTCGCCGGCCGCTGAGGCGTCAGGGACGATCACGATTTCCATACTGGTCCACCGTTCTGAGCCGGGTGCTTGGTCTAGACCCTTGAGGTCTAGACCAGTTTGCCGTGAACGGGTGCCCCAGGTCCACTCGGGCCCTGGTCGGAGCCGCTCTGCGGGGCTGCACATGCCGACGGGCCGGCCGCCGGGTGCGCTGGCGGCCGGCCTTAGGCCCTGTCCGGCCGATCTTGGCGGGCCCGCGACGCCGGGCATCCCGCCTGGCCGCACGCCCGAATCGCCCAAGTACGTCCAGTACGAGGGCGATCCGGGCGCACGCCCAGCCGGGCGCCCAACGCCGCGGGCTGATCCGCCAAGATC
>NZ_JBFBNR010000019.1:0-163423 GCF_040687675.1 Kitasatospora sp. NPDC056731 | reverse complement strand
TCAACCACCGACAACAACTAACCAAGACAACCAACGACGCGAGGGTCAGAACTCGACCGGCCAGAGTGGGTCACGGTTCAGCCGTCGCCGACAAGCCGACATGCCCGCCCACCGTCGCCGACCAGTACAGCCCCGGATAGTTCCGCTGCCCCCGGTACGACGGGAACGTCCGTACGGGCCGCGAATCCTCGAACTGAACCCCACGAGCCCGTGCCAGTGGCACACGTCGCTCAATACCGTCCGGATCCACGTAGTTAACCTCGAAGCCTACTGGTTGAGTTGGCTTGCCGTCAGAGGTCATTGGCAGTCTGCTCATCGGATTCCCCGCCAAGGTGCGCGCCGGTCTGGATCACTCTTCGATACCGGGACGGCACGCTATGCCGCAGCTGATTGGCTTAATCTTCGCCATATCGAGTGAGAATTCGCCACGTCCCATCCAGTAACATCCTGAGTCGCAGCGCAATGTGGATGATACTGACGGCTCCTGCGGTGGTCAGGAAGCTCGTGGACTCCTCTCCGCGTTCTGGACTATGCCCTGCGGCGAGCCGCGCCCTCTTCGCGCGTCGGGACGACGACAATCCTGTCGTGCTCCCCGACAGTTCACTCGACTTGCTCCTGCCTCCTCGTCCAAGCAATCAGCCTGCAGATCTCAGTCTCTTCCTGACCCCCGACGAGCTGGCCACGGCGCGGGCCTGCTCACTCCACATCGGCCGCAAACTCACTTCGCAGCTCCGTAAGAGACTTACTCGCCTCACTTGGAGGTTCCCGGACAGGCCCCACCGAGCTGCCCAGGCCAAGCAGTGGCTGGTCGAGCGGCTCAGGCTTTTCGCGGAGCTTTCGGCCTTCGAAGCGGCTGCTCTCGTGATGCCGTCACGTTCGGATAGCGAAATGAACTGGGAGGCCGGCGCCGCGATCATTGACGCGTACCCTGGCGTCATTTCTGATCCGCATGGGCAGTTCGCTAATAAATTGCTGGTTCTGCGTGAAACTGCGATCGAGCGCCGACGACTGGGCGGTTGGACTAAGCGAGAGGCGGCGCCTTTGGCGGACGCTCCATCCGAGGCGGCCAAACACAGACGTGGTCGCCGATATGCGACGAGACCAGTGACCCGCTGTGGCTAGCTCTCTTTCTCGCCGCCCTCGTATTCCACTTCGGGCCGTGCGCGGGTTTAAGCCTGACTGGGTTTGAGTTCCGCATCAAAATCCTGGGCCCGCATAACAACGTCATCGAAGTTGCGATATGAGCCCAGGATGGCAGTAATGCATTCCAGTGCCTCTTTCGGCTTGCCGACCTCTCTTAGATATTCTGCTTTGAGTAGCAAGGCGGACATCTTTTGCTCCACTGCAATATCTCGCGAATCTAGGATTGCTTCGATATCGGCAAAAGCTAGATCTGTCTGCCCGGTTTTCCAGAGCGCCCGGCTGCGGCGATAATGGGCGATGTATCGCCTATTATATGTCGTCTCTTTCAGTGAGAGGACGGAAGATCTATCGGAGATGGCATGAGTGAACTCCTTCTTGCTATCGTGCAGATCGGCACGATTGTTCAAGGAACATGCTCGTGATTCGTCTGAGGCGGCTGCGGAATCGATCACGATCGTGAAGTCCTGGTACGCCCTTGCGGTCTCCCCGAGCTCAGAGTGGACGATGCCGAGATTGTTCAGACTATTAGCGTGCACGGCCCAATCTGGCTTGGCAATCGACAGTGCACGTGAGAATGACTCCTCAGCGCGCTGTAGGTCAGCTTCGTTCAGTAGAAGATTCCCAATTCGAAAATGGGCGGTAGCCAATGCAACCCCAATCCGCAGGGCGCTCATCTCTGATTTTAGCTGAGACAGACCCTGGAGCAGGTATTGGATGAGCGGGTGATCGCTACGGCGGAGATGCGGGATGGTGCTGGCGGCGAGTTCGGCCCATCGCTCTTTCTCCTGTGAATTGGCTAGCTTCAGTTGAAGCAGGCTTCCCAAATGACGGTGTTCCGTGTGATCGGATGCCACTCGCTCGACAAATGCACAATAGGCCTCGGGGTGAGTGCGCCAAGCGGCTTCAATTAGGATCTTGGTGGAAGCTGGCGCTGGCTCTTCTGAATTCAAGCGCTCCAGCACGAAGAGTTCGCCGAGAATGTCCGGTTCAATTCCTGCAAGAAATGCTTCCAGTGGCGCCGCTATTGGGGGATTGAAAGGATCAGGGAGGATTCGTTCTTGAAGATTGCCAAAATCCTGCGCATATGAGTCAAAGGAAATTCCACCGATGCTCGTTGCGTAGCATAGAAGATTCTTTGCCTGTCGCGTGAAGGCAGGTTCGGCGATGGCGTTTGCGAGTTGAGCTTCAGTGCGGACCAGGACCTGTTTTAGTACCTCATCTCTTGTGCCCTGATGTTCAGAGCTGTCCATCCAATCTATCGCAGCGATCACTGCAAACAATGGTCGCCCGTAGCTGTCAATTTTCTTCGAATGCTCCAGAATATCCTCGCGATCGGCCCTGGAGAGGATGCGGCCTCGGCTTCGGGCTACGCCGTCGACTATGCGTTCAATTTCCTCGTCATGTAGTCCGCTCATGGGACGGGCTAGGGCGTACCTGCAGTTCGCAATCTCCAATGATTCCGAATAGCGATGAAGTCGCTGAACATTTTCCCACCAGCTTCCCGAGGCTGCCCGTTCAAGTATCAGAACCCTCACGGGAGGCCCGGCGGGATCCCGTCGAGATAGGCTGAGCAGAGAATCTGAGATCCATTTGCTTCGCTGAGCCGCATAGTCGACAACTATCAATGTTGGCCGAGTGACTCTAGTCTCCAGAAGGTGATCTTGTGACAACTCCCCTAAAAATCCGGCATCCCAATCGCCGGGAACCCTTCTGCAGAGCTCCAGCGCGAGGCGGCTCTTCCCTATGCCGGCTGGTCCGGTCCACAGCCACCAGGAGAAGGTCGCCGGATCTGCGAGGAACTCATTGAGCTCATTAAGTTCGCGTTCCCGACCAATATGATCGATTGTGAGATCTGCGTAGGCAAGCAGTCCACGATCGGCAGCAGTCCCCAAGTTCAATAGACGCCCAAGCGACTGGCTTTCGATGGGTTGGTCTATCGCTCCAGGAATTGCAGTCGCTTCGGACTTGCGTTTCCAGTCGTGAAGCAGTGAAACGGTGAATTGAACGGCATCGGAGTCAATCAACTTGGAACATGTCTGACACAGCCAGATCCCATTTGAGGCAGCGGATCTCTCAGCTGGCAACTGACTTGCGTCGTAGCGTGGCCCGCCGGGTGAGGCTGCAGCGATGTGGGCCGCAACTCCCACATTGACGTACTTCGTGGGATTTTGACTTGGTCCCGAGGTGCGAACTCGACAATTTGGATTGCTGCAGCGCGAGGCAACTCGCAAGTTAAGTGTCCGCTTAACTTCTTCGCTGAAGTCGTCTCTCATGGGAGCATCCGAATGTGTTCGCTAAAGAGGCTGTCGATATGAGGATACTACGAAAGGCCGTCGCATATAAGGATGGAGCTGCATCGGGTGACCGCGGTACGGTCCCTGGATGGAGTTTGAGTTCGGGTGGTGTTGGGTCTAGCGGAGGGTGCTGTTGTAGGTCTGCCACCATGTGGGACCTGTGACAGGCGCGCTGCCCCAAGCTGCGAGTTGAGTCAGCTCTGCTGCTGCGTCGCTGTCGGATCCCAGACGGGTGTATCGAATCGCCCCGGACAGCGTCCAGATCAGCGCGTCGTCTCCGGCGAGCACGGCAAGCTCGCGCAGCATGCGCAACTGTGAGACTGCCATCGCAGGCGTTGTATCCAGAGCCTTGGCGGCTTGCCCGGCCATCCAGCTGCGAACAAGGCTGGTGGGTAGCCATGGAGTTCCGTCGTATGTCCAGCTCAGCTGGGCGCGAAGGAAAGCCACCTGGTGTGCGTCACTGCCCTCCGGTGCGTCCGACAGTTCGCGCCAGGGGGCGACGGGCCCGGCAAGGACGTGGATGCCGTCCGTCTGATGCGCGGTGAGGACCAGCGCTTCCAGGTCTCCCGGCATGGTCGGCTGGAGCATAGCGACCAACATCGGCAAGGGCGTGCCCGAACCTACCTGGGCTTCGATATGCCACTGTTTGCCCCTGGGCGTGATAGTGACGTCCCGGCAGTTCATCGTCCCCAGAACGGTGATGGCTACCTGCTCGGCTGTCAGGCCCAGACTGCGCCACAGGCCGTTGACTGCGAAGCTGGTGAATCCGAGCTCGCCCAGTGCCTGGAGTAGGGCGAGCTGGCAGGCTAGGACGCTCTCGTGCCCCTGGAAGACCCTGTCAAGGACATCGGCCCACGCCACCTGGAGGGTCTTGGACTTGCGCTCGATCACAGCGAAGTCCTGCTCGTAGCGGACCAGGGCATGAGCGCGACCGGTGCGCAGGTCACTGTCCAGGCCGTCGAGGAGTCCCTGCAGGGCGGGTTCCTGTTGGGCTGTACTCACGAGGTCGGTCGCGTTAGCGTGCCGCAGGTTCGCGTACGCGGCCGACTTGCGGCCGCAGGCCAGCAGCAGGACGGTCGCCATGACCTGGCCCGGGCCCTCCACCAGTGCGGCCGCAATACCGAGCAGTGCCCGGCCGGCCTGCCGGGAGTGGACCGCGTTGTCTATGGCGTGGGCAGCTTCCATGGAGCCGTCGAACAGCTCCCAGACCGCCCGCTTGAAGTCCTCCTCGAACGAAGGCGTCGTGGCTAGGGTCCGCAAGACCGTCGGATTGGAGCGGAACACCAGGTAGGCGCGACGCAGAACATCGTGGAACTGGTCGGAGTCGAAGACGCTGCGGGTCTGCAGGTCGTGCACGGCGAACAGGATCCCCGAGCCGGCGACCCCGCGCGAAGACACCAGCTGCTGCAGCGCGTCACGGCCAGCAGTGTCCAAGGCCAGCAGGTCCGGCACTTGGTACGCCTGCAGTGCCCGAGTCAGCAGGTCGGCCTGGATTTGCGCGATATCCCGCTGGCTGGTCATCGCCTCCATCGTGTCTGCGATGGCAGCGGCTCGACCGGCCAGTGCTGCGGTGCGGTCCAGGTGCCGCTGTGCAGCGCGAGCCAGATCCTGGGCCTGCAAGGGAGAGGCCGCGATGAGCGCTGCAAGGTAGGTGTCGACCATCGACTCCAACTCGCCTGCCAGCAAACGCAGGACTGTGACCAGCGCCCGCAACGGGCGCCTATCGTCGGCGCCGAGCACCGTGGCACGCAGCTCGACGAACTCGGACACGCCCTTCTCAAGGTCCTGCGCGCCCTGCATGCTTCCTTCAGCCGTCGCTGCCGCCGCCTGGAGGAAGCCTTCCATCCACGCGCCGAGGCGGGCGAAAATTCCGGCATGCAGGAACTCGACGGCGTCCATACACCCGGAGGTCGGAAGGGAGACGGACCGCGACAGCATCGCCCGCGCCCGGACGGCGGCTTGTCGACGCGCGAGACTGGCCGTGTTCACCTCCCACGGTTCGGGCCGCTGGCCGCAGTCAGCGCACTCGATGCCCCTGATGCGGTTGATGCCGCAGCCCGAGCAGGTGATCTGGGAAAAGGCCAGCCTGAAGGTGTGCACGGTCATGGACTATTTCCGCTCTATCGTTCCTGCAGAGGTGCGCCCGGTCGCGGCTGTGGGGCCGCATGAGCATGGTCCCGCGTAGCGCTGACAACGGGCACCTGGGTTTTGCTCGCCCATAGAGCTCGTAACGGGATCAGCGGGTGGCCTTGTTGAGCCTGCAACAGCAGATGAGTGCAACAGGCGAGCGAGATCAGATCGTCGTGGGAGGTCCAGGTGTCGTTTCCAGCGACTGGCGAGGCGTCTAAGGTGCAGCTCTGGCAGATGAGGTCATTGGGCCGCTCCCGTGCTGGCGGGAGGGGTAAGCCGCTGGCGGGCCCTCTCGTGTAGCCCGGTCGCGAGCGGGTCGGTGCCGAGCGCGTCGAGGCGGGCCCGGGCGGATGCCGTGTCGGGGGCATGGGCGCGGGCGGCTTCCTGGACGTGGGGTTCGCAGTCGTCGAGTCCCTCCTCGGTGAAGCCGTCCGCCACCGCCTCGGGAGCGCAGCCGCGCAGGCCTTCGAGCAGTGCCTCACGGGCATAGGAGTGGATGGTCGACTCCCAGGCGTGCACCAGGGCGTCGGTTGCCCCGGCGACGCGGAGCCGCCCGAGCCCCTTGGCGGGTGACTCGGTCGCGCACCAGGCGCCCTCGGCGGCGGCCGTGGTGAGGGTCTTCAGCAGGTACGGGCCGTCCTCGGCCTCGCCGAACCCGGAGAGGACTTCGACGGCGAGCCATTCGAGGAAGTCATCGCCGCTGCCGGTCCACGCCCGGGCCCGGGGGATGGCCGCGCTGCCCAGGTGCCGCAGGGCCTGGGCGATGCCTGGCGTCCCTCCGGCCGCGTTGCGCAGGCCGGTGTCCTCGGCCATGTCGAGGACACCGAGGTCGCCGCGCCGGCCCAACTCCCGTAGCGCCAGCTGCCTGCCGAGTCCGGGGCGTGCGGCGACTAGCCGGTGCAGGTCTGCGGTGCCGGCGCCGGAGAGGTCGGGGCGGACGGGTGCGGGGCCGCTGTCTGTGTCGCCATCGAGGAAGCGCCGGACTCGTGGCCAAGCTTGGGCCCAGGAAGTCCACGGGGCCGACTTCTCGTCCATCGCGGCCCTGAGTTCGGCGTCGCTGCGCCGCGCGAGGATGTCCGCGTCGAGTCCGGTCCATAGTTTTGGGAGCTGCTCCCAGGCGTCGCTGTACGCGATCGTCTCCAGGCCGTCGGCCCAGTGCAGCCCTTCAACGGCGTAGCGGCGCAGGACCGGTACGGCGTCGAACCGGCCAAGCAGTGGCAGCTCCGTGAGGATCTGGAGGGTCGGCTCGATCCCGTCGGCGTCGTCCCCGTTGTAGTCGAAGACGTACAGCTCGATCGGTTCCAGCGGCAGGTCCAGCCGGTGGATGAGTCGGGCGAGGTAGCCGGAGCGGTGCTCGGTCTGCCGATCCCAGCGGCTGTCGTTGACAGCGCACGCGTACACGAGGTCGGCGGCGACGCCGGGTTCGTCCAGCGCGCGGGCGGCGCCAAGTCCGCGGCCCCGCTGGAGCTGTCCATGGAGGCTGGACGGGTCGGCATAAGTGAAGTCGTTCATCAGCACAGAGCATCCCGTGCTCCTGACCCGGCCAGCAACGGATTTCGCCGGAGGCCGCCCAAGACCCGTGGGCTTCACACGCTCCGGTCAGCTGGACGAGGCGGCAGACGAGCCTTTGCCAGGTCACATGAGAACTCGCCAGATCGGACGCCAGGTCCGCTGAGAACCCGACAGGTCACGCGAGAACGGACACGGGCCGTACGCGACCCTGCCGAGTGCGGGCGCCTTCCTGAAACAAGCAGGCGTGATTGCTTTTTTCTGCGCCCGGTGCCACGCTGCTGCCCGGCGGCGCTCGTGTGGGAGCGTCGCCAACCCGTCGGCAGGGGAGGCGCTTTGGCGCGCGAACGCTCGGTACTGCGGGTCGGCAACGCCTCGGGGTTCTACGGGGACCGCTTCGCGGCGGTGCGGGAGATGCTCACCGGCGGGCCGCTGGATGTGCTCACCGGGGACTACCTGGCGGAGCTGACCATGCTCATCCTGGCCCGGGACCGCCTGAAGGACCCGTCCCTCGGCTACGCCCGGACGTTCCTGCGGCAGATGGAGGAGTGCCTCGGCCTGGCGCAGGAGCGCGGGGTGAGGATCGTGGTGAACGCGGGCGGGCTGAACCCGGCCCGGCTCGCCGCCGAACTGCGGAACCTGGCGCAGCGCCAGGGTCTTGCGGTGGCCGTCGCCCACGTCGAGGGGGACGACCTGCTGCCGCGCCGGAGCGAACTCGGCTTGCCCGAAGGGCTGTTGGCCGCGAACGCCTACCTCGGCGGCTTCGGGGTGGCGGCCTGTCTGGCCGCGGGCGCCGAGGTGGTGGTCACCGGGCGGGTCACGGACGCGGCGCTGGTCGCCGGGCCCGCGATCGCCCACTTCGGCTGGACGGCGGCGGACCTCGACGCCCTCGCCGGGGCGGTGGTCGCCGGGCACGTGCTGGAGTGCGGCGCCCAGGCGACGGGCGGGAACTACGCGTTCTTCCGCGAGCACGACGTGACCCGCCCGGGCTTCCCGATCGCCGAACTGCACGCCGACGGCTCCAGCGTGATCACCAAGCACCCGGGCACCGGCGGCGCCGTCACCGCGGGCACCGTCACCGCCCAACTCCTGTACGAGACGGGCGGAGCGCGCTACCTGGGCCCGGACGTCACCGCCCGGCTGGACACCGTGAGGCTCGCCGAGGAGGGGCCGGACCGGGTCCGGATCGACGGGGTGCGCGGCGAGGCGCCGCCGCCCACGCTGAAGGTGGGCCTGAACCGGCTCGGCGGCCACCGCAACGAGGTGGTGTTCGTCCTCACCGGCCTCGACATCGAGGCCAAGGCCGACCTGGTGCAGCGGCAGTTCCTGGACGCCCTCCCGCCCGCCGCCCGGCCCGCCGAACTGTGCTGGACGCTCGCCCGGACCGACCACCCGGACGCCGGCACCGAGGAGGCCGCCTCCGCCCTGCTCCGGCTCACCGCCCGCGACCCGGACCAGGCCAAGGTCGGGCGCGAACTGGGCAAGGCCGCCGTGGAGTTGGGGTTGGCCGGCTACCCGGGCTTCCACCTCACCGCGCCGCCCGGCCCCGGCGCGCCGTACGGGGTGTTCGCCGCCGCGTACGTCGACGCCAAGGCTGTCGAGCACACCGCCGTACTGCCGGACGGCCGCCGGCTCGCCGTCCCGCCGGCCCCGGTGACGAGCCGGCCGGCCGAGACCTCCGAAGAGCCGACGCTCCCCGACGCACTCCCCGACGCACTCCCCGACGCACCCCCCGCCGGCCCGACCCGCCGCGCCCCGCTCGGCCTGGTGGCCGGCGCCCGCAGCGGCGACAAGGGCGGCGACGCCAACCTCGGCGTCTGGGCCCGCTCCGAGGCGGGCTGGCGCTGGCTCGCCCACACCCTCACCGTCGACAAGCTGCGCGAACTCCTGCCCGAAACCGCCGACTTGCCCGTCACCCGGCACCTGCTCCCGAACCTGCGCGCGGTCAACTTCACCCTCACCGGCCTGCTCGGCGAGGGCGTCGCCGCCCAGCACCGCTTCGACCCGCAGGCCAAGGCGCTCGGGGAGTGGCTGCGCTCCCGCCACCTCGACATCCCGGAGGCCCTGCTGTGACCGTGCTGCCCACCCGCGTCGACCCGGCCGGGCCCGAGTACGCCGAGTACCGGGCCGCGATGCTCGCCAAGCTGGCCGGGCTGGACGCCGAGCACGCCAAGGCGTTGGCCGGTGGCGGCCCCAAGTACGTGGACCGCCACCGGGCCCGCGGCAAGCTGCTGCCGCGCGAGCGGATCGAGCTGCTGGTCGACCCGGACTCGCCGTTCCTGGAGCTGTCGCCGCTGGCCGCCTGGGGCAGCGACTACCCGGTGGGCGCGGCGCTGGTCACCGGCATCGGCGTGATCGAGGGCGTGGAGTGCCTGATCACCGCCAACGACCCGACCGTGCGTGGCGGCGCCAGCAACCCGTGGACGCTGCGCAAGGCCTTGCGCGCCAACGAGATCGCGTTCGACAACCGCCTCCCGGTGGTGAACCTGGTCGAGTCCGGCGGCGCCGACCTGCCCAGCCAGAAGGAGATCTTCATCCCCGGCGGCGCGCTGTTCCGCGACCTCACCCGGCTCTCCGCGGCCGGAATCCCCACCGTGGCCGTGGTGTTCGGCAATTCGACGGCCGGCGGCGCCTACGTGCCCGGCATGTCGGACCACACCGTGCTGGTCAGGGAGCGCGCCAAGGTGTTCCTCGGCGGCCCGCCGCTGGTCAGGATGGCCACCGGTGAGGAGGCCGACGACGAGTCGCTCGGCGGCGCCGAGATGCACGCCCGCACCTCCGGCCTGGCCGACCACTTCGCGGCGGACGAGGCGGACGCGCTGCGGCTGGCCCGCCGGATCGTCGCCCGGCTGGACCACCGCAAGCCGGGCCCGTCGCCGGACCGGCTGGCCGAGCCGCCGAAGTACGACGAGGAGGAGCTGCTGGGCATCGTCCCGGGCGACCTCAAGGTGCCCTTCGACCCGCGCGAGGTGATCGCCCGGATCGTCGACGGCTCCGACTTCGACGAGTTCAAGCCGCTCTACGGCACCAGCCTGGCCACCGGCTGGGCCCGGCTGCACGGCTACCCGGTCGGCGTGCTGGCCAACGCGCAGGGCGTGCTGTTCAGCGCGGAGTCCCAGAAGGCCGCCCAGTTCATCCAGTTGGCGAACCAGCGGGACATCCCGCTGCTGTTCCTGCACAACACCACCGGCTACATGGTCGGCCGGGCGTACGAGCAGGGCGGCATCATCAAGCACGGCGCGATGATGATCAACGCCGTCGCCAACTCCCGGGTGCCGCACCTGTCGGTGCTGATCGGCGCGTCCTACGGCGCCGGCCACTACGGCATGTGCGGGCGGGCGTTCGAGCCGCGCTTCCTGTTCGCCTGGCCGAGCGCCAAGTCCGCGGTGATGGGCCCGCAGCAGCTCGCCGGGGTGCTGTCGATCGTCGCCCGGCAGTCGGCCGCCGCGAAGGGGCAGCCGTACGACGAGGACGCGGACGCGGCGATCCGCGCCATGGTCGAGCAGCAGATCGAGGCCGAGTCGCTGCCGGTCTTCCTGTCCGGGCGGCTGTACGACGACGGCGTGATCGACCCGCGCGACACCCGTACGGTGCTCGGCCTGTGCCTGTCCGCGATCCACAACGCGCCGGTCGAGGGCGCGCGCGGCTACGGCGTCTTCCGGATGTGAGGCCGAGCCGCGAGACCGAGCTGTTCGACGGAGCTGTGAGGCCGAGTTGTGAGACCGAGCTGTGAGACGGAGCTGTGAGACCGAGCTGTTCGACGGAGCTGTGAGGGGCACCCGAGACATGATCACCAACCTGCTGGTCGCCAACCGTGGCGAGATCGCCCGCCGGGTCTTCCGCACCTGCCGGGCCCTGGGCGTCGCGACCACCGCCGTCCACGCCGACCCGGACGCCGGGGCCGCGCACGTCCGTGAGGCCGACGCGGCCGTCCGGCTGCCCGGGGCCGCGCCCGCCGACACCTACCTGCGCGCCGACCTGATCGTCCGCGCCGCGCTGGCGGCGGGCGCGGACGCCGTCCACCCCGGGTACGGATTCCTCTCGGAGGACGCCGAGTTCGCGCAGGCCGTGCTGGACGCCGGGCTGGTCTGGGTCGGCCCGCCGCCGGCCGCGATCGCCGCGATGGGCTCCAAGACGGCCGCCAAGCGGCTGATGGCCGCGGCCGGGGTGCCCGTGCTGGACGCCCTGACCGACCCCACCGAGGCCGACCTGCCGCTCCTGGTCAAGGCGGCGGCGGGCGGCGGCGGACGCGGCATGCGGGTGGTGCGCACGCTCGCGGAGCTCCCCGGCGCACTGGCCGCCGCCCGCGCCGAGGCGGCGAAGGCCTTCGGCTCGGACGAGGTGTTCTGCGAGCGCTACCTGCCCGCCGGGCGGCACGTCGAGGTCCAGCTGCTGGCCGACGCGCACGGCACGGTCTGGGCGGTCGGCGACCGCGACTGCTCGCTCCAGCGCCGGCACCAGAAGGTGATCGAGGAGGCCCCGGCTCCCGGCCTGCCCGAGGCGGTGCGCTCCGGGCTGCACGCGGCGGCCGTCAGCGCCGCCCGGGCGATCGGCTACACCGGTGCCGGTACGGCGGAGTTCATGCTCGGCGAGGACGGCCGGTTCCACTTCCTGGAGATGAACACCCGCCTCCAGGTTGAGCACCCGGTCACCGAGGCGGTCACCGGACTGGACCTGGTGGCGCTCCAACTCGCCGTCGCCGAGGGGGAGCGGCTGCCCGGGCCGGTCCCGCCGCCCGCCACCGGCTGCGCGATCGAGGCCCGGCTGTACGCGGAGGACCCGGCGAAGGACTGGCAGCCCGCCACCGGTACCCTGCACCGCCTCGAACTCACCGTGCCGCACCAGGAGTTCAGCGGGCAGGGCGTCCGGCTGGACTCCGGCGTGGCGGCTGGCGACGAGATCACCCCGCACTACGACGCGATGCTCGCCAAGGTGATCGCCTGGGCGCCGACCCGCGCCGCCGCCGCCCGCCGCCTGGCCGACGCGCTCGCCCGCGCCAGGGTCCACGGGCCCGCCACCAATCGGGAGTTGCTCGTCCGGGCGCTGCGGCACCCGGCCTTCCTGGCCGAACGCCTGCACACCGGCTTCCTGGCCGAGCATGCGGCCGAGCTCACCGTCCCGGACGGCAAGGAGGCCGCGCGCGCCGCCCTGGCCGCCGCCCTCGCCGACGCCGCCGCCCGGCGCGCCGGCCCGCACGGTGCACTGCCGTCGGGCTGGCGCAACCTGCCCTCGCAGCCGCAGTCCAAGCGCTACCGCGCCGACGACGGCGCCGAGTTGGAGGTCCGCTACCGCCTCACCCGGGACGGCCTACGGGCCGACGACCACCCGCAGACGGAGCTCCTGGACGCCTCGCCCGAGCAGGTCACGCTGCGCGAGGGCGCCGTCCGGCGCGGCCACCGCGTCGCGCGCTACGGCGACCGGGTGTACGTCGACACCCCGAACGGGGGCATCGCGCTCACCGCCCTGCCGCGCTTCCCCGACCCCGCCGCCCGGACGGACCCGGGCGCGCTGCTCGCCCCGATGCCCGGCACCGTCGTGCGCACCACCGCCGCCGTCGGCGACACCGTCACCGCCGGTCAGCCGCTGCTCGTCCTGGAGGCGATGAAGATGGAGCACCGCGTCACCGCCCCCGCCGACGGCGTCCTGGTCGAACTCCGCGCCGTCCCCGGCCGGCAGGTCGAGCTCGGCACCCTGCTCGCCGTCGTGCAGCCCGCCCCAGGGCCCGAGGCCGGGCCCGCCGCAGAACCCGAGGCCGGACCCGCCGCCGAGCCCGCCGCAACAGCCGCCGTCCAGCCCGCCGCAGAAGCCTGAGGAAGGACCCCGCATGTCCACCATCGGCAGTCAGCTCATCGAGACCCCCGAACGCCGGGCCCTGCGCCAGGCCGTCGGCGACCTCGGCCGCCGCTACGGCTCCGCCTACTACATGGCCAAGGCCCGGGCCGGCGAGCCCGCCGACGAGCTGTGGGCCGACGCCGGCAAGGCCGGCTACCTCGGCGTGAACCTGCCCGCCGAGTACGGCGGCGGGGGCGGTGGCGTCACCGATCTGTCCATCGTGCTGGAGGAGTTGGGCACGGCCGGCTGCCCCCTGCTGCTGCTCATCGTCTCCCCGGCGATCTGCGGCACCGTGATCGCCCGCTTCGGCACCGAGGAGCAGAAGCAGCGCTGGCTGCCCGGACTCGCCGACGGCAGCCGCAAGATGGCCTTCGGCATCACCGAGCCGGACGCCGGCTCCAACGCGCACCGGATCTCCACCGTCGCCCGCCGGGACGGCGGGGACTGGCTGCTGACCGGCCGCAAGGTGTTCGTCTCCGGCATCGACCACTGCGACGCCGTGCTGTTCGTCGCCCGCACCGAAGACGCCCGCACCGGCAGGCTCAAGCCCTGCCTGTTCATCGTCCCGCGCGACGCCGCCGGCTTCGAGTACCGGGCGATACCGATGGAACTCGTCGCCCCCGAGAAGCAGTTCCAGGTCTTCCTGGACGACGTCCGGCTGCCCGCCGACGCCCTGGTCGGCGACGAGGACGCCGGCCTGCTGCAACTGTTCGCCGGCCTCAACCCCGAGCGCGTGCTGACCGCCGCGTTCTCCCTCGGCCTGGCCCGCCAGGCCCTCGGCAAGGCCGTCGAGTACGCGAAGATCCGCACCGTCTGGTCCACCCCGATCGGCGCCCACCAGGGCCTGGCCCACCCGCTGGCCCAGTGCGCGGTGGAGATCGAGTTGGCCCGGTTGATGACCCAGAAGGCCGGGCTGCTCTACGACGCGGGGGAGGACCTGGCCGCCGGGGAGGCCGCCAACATGGCCAAGTACGCGGCCGGCGAGGCCGCCGCCCGTACCGTCGACCAGGCGGTGCAGACGCTGGGCGGCAACGGCCTCACCCAGGAGTACGGGCTGGGCGCGCTGCTGGCCGCCACCCGGGTCGGCCGGGTCGCCCCGGTCAGCCGCGAGATGGTGCTCAACTACGTCGCCCAGCACACCCTCGGCCTCCCGAAGTCCTATTAGTCCGCAGCGCCGGACGCACCGGACGCACCGGAGGCACCGGAGGCACCGCACCCACCGGGCGCACCGCACCCACCGGACGCACCCGCCGGGCGCGCCCCCGGTGGGTCACCAGAGGGACATCTCGGCGAACTTTGCAGTGGCGGACGTCATGGTCCGTATGCTCCTGTTCGTACCCTCGGTCGACCTTTCGCCGCGCCAGTCGATGCGTCAACTACCTTCCTGGAGGCTTACTTTGGTGTTCCGCAGCGAATTCCCGGACGTGCCGACGGTGGACCTGCCGATCCATGACGCGGTACTCGGCGGCGCGGCGGCGTACGGCGACGGGCCGGCCCTGATCGACGGCGTCACCGGGGAGCGCGTCAGCTACGCGCGGCTCGCCGCCGGCGTCGAGCGGGTGGCCGCCGGGCTGGCCACGGCCGGGGTGCGCCAGGGCGATGTGGTGGCCCTGTTCAGCCCCAACACGCTCGGCTACCCGACGGCCTTCTACGGCGCCACCCGGGCCGGCGCCACCGTGACCACGGTGTCCTCGATGGCCACGCCCGCCGACCTGGCCGGGCAGCTCGGCGACAGCGGCGCCCGCTGGCTGGTGACCGTCTCCCCACTCCTGCCGACCGCCCGCACGGCCGCCGCCCTGCTCGCCGAGCAGGGCGGCCCACTGGCCGAGATCCTCGTCCTGGACGGCGCCGAGGGCCACCGCTCGCTCGCCGACCTGCTGGCCACCACCGGCCCCGCCCCCGGGATCGCCATCGACCCAGGCCGGGACGTCGCCGTGCTGCCCTACTCCAGCGGCACCACCGGACTGCCCAAGGGGGTGATGCTCACCCACCGCTCGATCGCCACCAACCTCGCCCAGTGCGACGCCCTCTACCGGCCCGCCGTGGGCGAACGGGTGCTCGCCGTGCTGCCCTTCTTCCACATCTACGGCCTGACCGCGCTGCTCAACCAGCCGCTGCGCTG
This sequence comes from Kitasatospora sp. NPDC056731, assembly GCF_040687675.1. Lineage (NCBI taxonomy): Bacteria > Bacillati > Actinomycetota > Actinomycetes > Kitasatosporales > Streptomycetaceae > Kitasatospora > Kitasatospora sp. NPDC056731. The sequence goes on along the minus strand of NZ_JBFBNR010000019.1, from coordinate 148,393 downwards.
CGGCGCCACCGTGGTGGTGCTGCCCCGGTTCGACCTGGAGCAGTTCTGCCGCACCATCGAGGAGCAGCGGGTGCAGGCGCTGGTGGTGGCCCCGCCGATCGCGCTCGCCCTGGCCAGGCACCCGGTCGTGGACCGCTTCGACCTCTCCTCCGTCGAGTACCTGCTGTGCGCGGCCGCCCCGCTGGATCCGGAGCTCGCCGCCGCCTGCGCCCGCCGCCTGGGCCTGCCGCACCTGCTCCAGGGCTACGGCATGACCGAGCTGTCCCCGGTCACCCACGTGGTCTCCCCGCTGGAGCGCGACCCCTCGCCCGGCTCGGTGGGGCGGCTGATCCCGTCCACCGAGCTGCGGGTCGCCGCCCTGGACGGCGCCGGCGAGGACCTCGGGCCCGGCGAGCCGGGCGAGCTGCTGATCCGCGGCCCGCAGGTGATGAAGGGCTACTTCGGCCGCCCCTCCGACACCGCCGCGGTGGTCGACGCCGAGGGCTGGCTGCACACCGGCGACGTCGGCTTCGTCGACGACCGGGGGTACCTGTACATCGTCGACCGGGTGAAGGAGCTGATCAAGTACAAGGGCTACCAGGTGGCCCCGGCCGAGCTGGAGGCCGTGCTGCTCGGCCACCCGCAGATCGTCGACGCCGCCGTGATCGGCGTTCCGGACGCCGACGGCACCGAGTGCCCCAAGGCCTTCGTGGTCCGTGCGCCGGGCAGCGGCCTGAGCGCGGAGGAGGTCACCGGCTTCGTGGCCGGGCTGGTGGCCCCGTACAAGAAGGTCCGCGCGGTGGAGTTCGTCGAGGCCGTCCCCAAGTCCGCGGCCGGCAAGATCCTCCGGCGCGAGCTACGGGCCCGCGAGGCCTCGCGCCGTGCGTCGGCCTCCGTCTCTACTTCCGCCACCGCCCCCGAGGCCTCCCGCTGAGCGGCCGGGCCCCCGGCGGCCGAAGACCGGAGCCCGTCTGTGAGGATCGACCCGCCGAGCACGGCGGGCCCGCCGAGAGCGACGGGCCCGTCGGGCACGACCGGCCCGCCGAGCCCCCACCGGAACAGGACCCGCCGCCAGCCATGACCAGCCACCCCGCCGCCCGCGCCCCCCAGCAGGACCGCAGCCGCGCCACCCGGGCCCGGCTGCTCGCGGCGGCCGTGGACTGCCTGGCCGAGCTCGGCTGGCACGGCTCCACCGTCACCGTGGTCGCCGAGCGCGCCGGAGTGTCCCGGGGCGCAGCCCAGCACCACTTCCCGACCCGCGAGGACCTGTTCACCGCGGCCGTCGAGCACGTCACCGCCGAGCGGCTGGCCGCCGTCCGCGCCCACACGGGCGAGCTGCCGGCCGCCGGCCCCGACCGCACCCGGGCCGTCGTCGACATGATCGTGCGCCTCTACACCGGCCCGCTGTTCCGCGCCGCCCTGCACCTGTGGACGGCCGCCGCCACCGAGGAGCCGCTGCGCGAGCGGATCATCGCCCTGGAGGGGCACGTCGGCCGGGAGGCCCACCGGGCCGCCGTCGAGTTCCTGGACGCCGACGAGACCCGCCCCGGCGTGCGCGAGTCCGTGCAGGCCACCCTCGACCTCGCCCGCGGGCTGGGCCTGGCCAACCTGCTCACCGACGACAGCGTCCGACGATCCGGGGTGATCCGGCAGTGGACCGGCGTTCTGGAGAGTACGCTGCGGCCGGTACGCCCATGACTCCCGTACTACCGGAACGGCCGGACGACCCCTGACCAAGGGGTCGCCGGGCGGCCGATGTCCGTGCAGTCTGGAGAAGAATCCCGGCCGGCACGGACCGTGAGGCCCCCGGCCGGGCACGAGCCGAACCGGGGTGCTGCCTGATCATGCACGGAAACGAGTGGGACGTGACCTCCGCCGCCGGCCCCGCACCGGGCGCCACCCCCGTACGCCCCGAAGGCCACCGACTCGTCCCGCTCGCGACGGCCCTGCTCCAGGGCGACGGCCTGATCCTGCACTGGAGCGAGGACGCCGAGGAGCTGCTCGGCTACTCCGCCGAGGAGGCCGTCGGCAGCTACGCCGCCCAGCTGCTCACCGACGGCACCGACCGCCCCGAGGTGCTGTCCCTGTTCGCCCACATCATGGGCGGCTCCGCCGGCTGGTCCGGCGTCTTCCCGGTCCGCCACCGCGACGGCCACAAGGTCGACCTGGAGTTCCGCACCTACCCGATCGCCGGCCCGGCCGGCACCCTGCTGCTGCTCGCCACCGCCTCCGACATCCGCGCCCTCCAGGCGGTCGAGGCCGACCTCGCCGTCCTGGACGGCGTCTTCGACCGCTCACCGATCGGCATGGCCGTCTACGACACCGAGCTGCGCTACGTCCGGCTCAACGAGGCGCTCGCCCGGATGAACGGCGTCCCCATCGCCGCCCACCTCGGCCGCCGGATACCCGCGGTGCTGCCCGGCATCAACAGCGTCGAGATCGAGCAGACCATGCGGCAGGTGCTCAGGAGCGGCAAGCCCGTGGTGGACGCCCGCTCCCACGGCCGGGTGCCAGGGGACCCGAAGCGCGACCGCGCCTGGTCCGCCTCCTACTTCCGGCTGGAGGACTCCACCGGCCGGGTCTTCGGCGTCTGTTCCTCGATCATCGACGTCACCGAGCGCTTCCAGGCCGAGGCCCGCGCCGCCCGCGCCCAGGAGCGGCTCGCCACCATCGCCGAGGCAACGGCCCGGATCGGCACCACCCTCGACCTCCAGCGCACCGCCGAGGAGCTGATCGAGGCCGTCGTCCCCCGGTTCGCCGACTTCGCCACCGTCGACCTGCTGGAACCGGTGCTGCGCGGCGCCGAACCCACCCCCATCCCCTCCGACCGGACGGTCACCCTGCGTGCCGTCGCAGTCGGCGAGTCGTACGAGTCGGGCCTCGCGCACGCCGTGGACACCGTCGGCGAGACCTCCGAGTACGCCCCCGACCGCAGCTACACCCAGTGCCTGCGCAGCGGCCGCCCCCTGCTGCGCGCCCACGTGGACGCCGAGGTGCTGCGCGGCCTGGTCTCCAGCGAGGACCGGGTCGAGCCCGGCATCGCGGCGGGCATCCACTCGTACCTGATGGTGCCGCTCACCGCCCGGGGCATGGTGCTCGGCGGCTCCGAGTTCATCCGGATGCGCAACTCCGAGCCGTTCAGCGACGCCGACGTGGCGCTCGCCGAGGAACTGGTCGCCCGCACCGCGCTGGCCATCGACAACGCCCGGCTCTACCGGCGCGAGCGGGAAACGGCGCTCACCCTCCAGCGCAGCCTGCTGCCGCAGGAGATCCACCGCACCCTGGGCCTGGAGATCGCCTACCGCTACCTGCCCAGCAGCGTGGTCAGCGAGGTCGGCGGCGACTGGTTCGACGTCGTGCCGCTGTCCTGCGGCCGGGTCGCCCTGGTGGTCGGCGACGTGATGGGCCACGGCATCCGGGCCGCCGCCACCATGGGCCAGCTGCGCACCGTCGCCCGGACGCTCGCCACCCTCGACATGCCGCCCGAGCAGGTCCTCACACGCTTGGACGAGACCGCCTCGGGCATCGGCGAGGGCCAGTTCGCCACCTGCATCTGCGCCGTCTACGACCCGCTGGAGCGCACCGTCCAGATCGCCTCGGCCGGCCACCTGCCGCCGATCTCGGTCGCCCCCGACGGCACCGCCAGCAGGGTCGAGGTGCCGCCTGGCGTGCCGCTGGGCGTCGGCGGGGTGGCCTTCGAGTCGATCGAGTTCACCCTGCCCGAGGGCGGCATGGTCACCCTCTACACCGACGGCCTGGTCGAGCGGCGCGGCCAGGACCTCGACGACGGCATCGACCTGCTGGCCGACACCCTCGCCGGGCCAGGCCGGACCCTGGAGGAGAACTGCGACGCCGTCCTCGGCGCACTGGTCACCGACGGCACCGAGGACGACATCGCGATGATCATGGCGCGGGTGCTGCCGCTGCCCGCCGACCGGATCGCCACCCTCCCGCTCACCGGCGGCGGCCGGCTGCCCGGCAAGGCCCGCCGCTTCACCCGCGCCACCCTCGACGCCTGGGGCCTGACCGCCCTCTCCGACTACGCCGAACTGCTGGTCAGCGAACTGGTCACGAACGCCCTGCTGCACGCCGGGGCCCCGCGGCGGCTGCGGCTGTTCCGCGACCGGGTGCTCACCCTGGAGGTCTCCGACGCCGGCGGGGCGGCCCCGCAGCTGCGCCCCTTCGCCGAACAGGACGAGGGCGGGCGCGGCATGTTCCTGGTCAGCGAGCTGGCCCAGCGCTGGGGCAGCCGGATGACCAGGGACGGCAAGGTGGTCTGGGCGGAGCTGGAACTGCCCTTCGGGGCGGTGTAGTTCCCCGCGGGTCGGTCCCTGGTCAGTCCCTGGTCAGTGCGCGGCGAGCGGGTAGTGGTCGGAGAGGTCGGTGTAGGTGTAGCTCTTGCCCCAACTGCTCACCGTCCACGGCGCGCTGTGCGTGCGCAGGACCTGGTTGGTGTACTGCTGCGGGCGGGCGTGGTCGGCCCGGTAGAGCACGTAGTCCAGGTCCTCCTTGGGCTCGCCCGGGTAGCGGTAGGCGGCGATGGAGTTGTCGGCGGTGTCGAAGGAGTACGGCCAGCCGGTGCGGGCGGAGGCCGGCGCCAGGTTGGCGTTGTCCAGCAGGGCCTGGTACTCGGAGCCGTACGAGTCGATGTTGAGGTCGCCGGCGAGCAGGATCGGCTCGTTCGCCGGGATCTGCTTGGAGTCCAGGAAGCCGCGCATGGCCGTGAGCTGCTTGGCCCGGATGGCGGCCGGCTGGCCGCTGGAGCAGCCCGAGTCGGTGGACTGCAGGTGGGTGCCGACCACGTGGGTGCGCTGGCCGTTCACGTTCAGCACGGCGTAGACGAAGCCCTTGTTGGAGAAGTAGTCCGAGCCGCAGGCGTCCTTGTAGACGTACTGCTCCTTGCGCAGGATCGGCCACTTGCTGAGCAGCGTCACGCCGCCGTCCTCGGGGGCGGCGGCGCTGTAGCTGCCGGAGGTCGCGTCCCAGCCGCTGGTGGAGCGGCCGACGACCGGGGTGTGGTACGGGTAGGCGGCCGAGGCCTTGGCGGTCAGGGCGTCGGAGGCCGCGTTGTCGAAGGTCTCCTCCAGGACCACCACGTCGTGACCCTGGAAGAAGTCCGCCGAGGCGATCGCCTGGGCCCGGTACGCCTGGCCCCAGTTGGGGTAGAGGGTCGTGCTCATCAGGAACGTGTTGTACGTGAGGACGTCCAGCGCGGGCGCGGTGACCGGGGCGCTCTCGGTCGTGGCACCGGTGGCGGCCGTGGCCGGGGCGGCGGCGAGCGTGCCGAGCACGGCGGCGGCAGCGCAGGCGGCGGCGGCCTTGCGGAGGGACGACAGCGGCATTGGGGCTCCGTGAGGGTATGACGTGAACGCGACGGTCAGCGGATGGTGTACATCCAACGTCGCCGCCCGCACGGTGCACAAGACCGCGCACGAGCATTCGGTGAACGCAGTTGAAACACTGTCACCGCCCAGAACGCGCGAGCCCCACCACCCGCCGTGGGCAGTGGGGCTCGCGAGAGTTGTGCGCGTCAGACCTCGCCGAACTCGCCGGCCTGGACAGCGGCGACGAACGACGACCAGGCGTCGGCGGGGAAGACGAGAGCAGGACCCTCGGGGTCCTTGGAGTCACGAACGGGCGTCAGGCCAGGGAAGCCAGGAGCTACCTCAACGCAAGTGCCACCGTTGTTGCTGTAGCTGGACTTGAACCATGTGGCGCCGGATAGGTCTACAGGGGCGATCATGATGTTCCTCTCACGCCTTGCACTTTCGGATCAGCTCCAGTGACGCAGCCTTCGAGAGCGCTTCCACATGGAGCTGGTGGCAGTCCCGCTCCCAAGTTTGAGCAGTCTCGGCGTCCCGCGAGAGGAAGCCGCGCAGCTGGCACTCCGAGTATGCCAGGAGTTTGCGATCCGCCAGGGTCAGCAACGTCACAACCATGGTGAACGGCAGCTCTTCTGCAAGAGAGAACGGTGCCACTTGGATCGTGATGTTCGGACGAGTGGCGAGGTCTTCAAGGTGCGCAAGCTGCCGAGCCATGACCTTGCGCCCGCCCACCGGTCGTAGAAGGGCGCCCTCGTCCAGGACGAAGTGGAGTCGGGGCGCAGGCTGCCGGTCAAGTAGCTTCTGACGCGTGGCAAGGAAGTCGAGCCGATCCGCAGCCTGCTCCTCGGTGACGCTGCCGCGCCGCACGGCGGCGGAGGCGAAGGCCGCGGCGTACTCCATTGTCTGCGCCAGACCAGGCACGATGCCCAGTTCGAAGTGGTTGATGCTCAGGGCCTTCGCTTCTTGCTGGGCGTACTCGGGAAACCCTTCCAGCAACGATGAGCCACTGAGACTCCAGTACGTCAGTTCTAGTGTTCCACCGGCATCCAGGGCCCGGTCGGCTTGTACGACCCAGTCGAGTGTGGGACTGCGTGTCCCTCGTTCGAGGTTGGAGATCTGACTGTCGCTCAAGTTCGTCAGTGCCCCGAGGTCGGTCTGTGTGAGCCCCGCCGCCTTGCGCAACCTGCGGAGTTGTGCGCCGAAGGCCTTGAGCGGTGATGCAGACGGGTCCAGCTCGGTCTCGCGCATGATCAGACCTCCGGTGCCTTCCGTGTCCCACAAGGGATTTCGTCAAGTGGAGAACCCTTCCGATCGTAGGGGATGCCGCGCCACCATGGCTACACCAAGTGACACGCCGAGAGCGAAGCGCTACGGAGACTCCCATGCCCGAAAACCCGAAATCCGCGCTGCCCGACTTCGTCCGCAACGAGGTGGTGCGGGACCTGAAGCACCGAGACGACGACGGCAAGCCGAAGGAGGGGGTCTTCATGGAGATCCTCTGCGGGGCGGCCTTCCTGAGGCCGCTCGGCGGGGGGTGCGAGTGGACGACCAGGCCCGACCAGCTGCGACGGTGCGACCCCAGGGAGATCGCGCCGGGCACGGGGAGCAACTCCCAGCGTCGGCCGATGTTTCCGGAGCCGGCGTGACCTCGGGGGAGATGCTGCTCGCCGGGCTGCACCTCAGCTCGTTGGCGGCCGGCGGCTTCACCGCTGTGGCGGGGACGACGCAACGAAACGCGGTCGAGGCGGGTGACGAGCCGACCACCGAGCCGCCGGTTCAACGCCCGTGCAGATGCGGCACGTTCGTGCCGGACTGACAACACGCTCCCGCCATCGCGCCGCGAGTGCTCATCCCGCGCGGTGGTGGGGTTCAACGCCCGTCCGTGAAGGACAGTCACGGACGGGCGCCGGCAGGCCTACCTCCCCTGCCGGCCGGCTCCGAGGGCACGTTGGCGCCAGACCCTCGCCGAGCCACGCCGCTCCCCGCCGAAATCGCCGCTCCGGCGGGGAGCGGCCGCCCCTCGATCACCGGTCGGTGGAGTCGAGATCACGTTCCTAGAACAACGTCTTTGGCTGCCAGAGCCAGAACGCTCTGGGCTGAGTAAGGGAGCCCGATGCGATTCCAGTGGAATATCACGTGATGGGTAATCACCGCGCGCAGACCTCGGATAAGTCGGCCCGCGGACCACAGTAGGTACAGCGCGTGGCCCGCCTCTTCGGCGGCGTCCAACCAGGTCGTGCTGAGGTCTGCAACTCGTCGGAGGCCGAGATGAGTCCCGACCGGGGATCGGCAACGAGCAACTGGCGCACGGCGTCCCGGAGCTTGCGCATTTGGTCTTCGGTCGCGCCGCCGGTGTTCGGCCGGTTCTCTGCCACGCGGGCCCAGACGTCGCCTTGCTCGTACCAGTCGAGGCCGGCGCCGCGCATCAGCGCCGCGCACAGCAGCACCGACAGCTCCCGGCGGCGGTCGGGGCCGGGGAGCCGTAGGTAGTCCAGGATATGTTGGCTGTCCTGGTGGAAGAACTGGTGGGCGGTGTTCACCGCCTGCCGGCCGCCGAAGGCGTGGACTTCGGGCTCATAGACCTTCACCACCCAGCCTTCGACGGCACCGTGCTCCCGCATGGTTGCCAATGCGCCCATCACCAGTGCCTTGGCTGCGGCGGTGGCGGCCTGGTTCGTGGAGTTGTACCGCAGCCGCCACTCGCCCTTGCGGATGAAGAACCAGGACTCCACCGGCCCGGTGCCCGTCACCCGCAGTGCATCCCCGAGGTGGTCGGCCGCCGCCTGCTCGGCGCGGTGGCGGTCCGCGAACCGGATGTCCACCTGTTGCCACAGCTCGTGTCCGTCGTCCATCGCCATCCCCTTTCGCCGGTCTGTCAGTTGAGCAGGAGACAGCTGTCCCAGCCGGTGGCCGGAGCGGTTCCCGTCGCGGTGTGCAGGGCCAGCGCGAGCCCGGCCGCACCGTCCAGGAACCCAGAGTGGGGGACCTGCGGGCCGTCGACCAGGTACGGCAGCAGAGCGGCCAACCGCTCGGTGATCTCGGGGCCGTCCGCGGCGTCGGCGACGCGGACGGCGGCCTGGAACAGCCCGGCCCAGCCGTGACACAGACCGCTGTCGGTGATCCGTGCCAGCTGGGCCGGGTCGGCGAGGCAGTCGAGCAGTGCGGTCTCGGCGAGCCGCTGGCGGGCAGGGTCGTCGGTGGCCTGTCCGGCGAGCTGTTGGGCCCGGGCCAGCCCCGGGGTGCCGTAGCACCAGGACGGCCGCATGGGTGCCTGTTGGTGGACGACGCCGATTCGATGCTCGTCCAGGGTGATCCACTCCGGCCACCATGCCCCCGTGGTGGTGCGCTGCTGCCACTGGTCGAGCCAGTCGCAGATCCGGCCGATCGCCTGGGCGTGGCCGTCCACCGTGATCCCGCGCTTCATGGCCAGGCTCAGCAACGCGAGGGGCCCGGCGATGCCGTGGGCCATGCCCTGGTTCGCGTGGCCGTCAGGGAACTGCGGCGAGAGTTCGCCGGAGGGAGCCAGGTCGGTCCACCAGCCGGGCAAGCCGTACGGGGGCACATCGATCGGTTCGGTCAGGCGCACCAGATAGGCGAGCACATCGCGGAGCACCTGGCCGTGCGGATCTCGGCGAAGGTGATGGGCTCCGAGCCCGGTCAGGCCGTAGATCAGATCGAACTCGGCGAGGGCGGGCCGCTTGCGGCGGTCGATGCGGGCGTGAGCCGCTTTCAGTCGCTCCCGGGTCACGGCGGTGGTGGCGGAGTCCAGCACCGTGAGCGCCCGGTCGTAGCGACTGGGGTGAGCTGCGCCGTGGAAGGTGAAGGCGAGGGCTGGGGCGCCGTAGAAGAGCGTGGCGTGCTCGCCGGTCTCCGCACCTTCGCGGATCGAGGCGGCAAGCCAGCGGTGCGCGGTATCCCAGCTGCCCCGCCCGGCGGTGGCGCGCTCGACGGCCAGCAACGCGATGGCGGCGGTGCCGCGGATCAGCGACTGCGGATCGAGATCGTCGCCGACGTCGGGGTGCACCACCTCCTCGGCAAGGCGGTCGGCCGCGACTTCGGAGACGCTCGCGGTCACCGTTGACTCCTTCCGATCCGGTTTGTCCAGGAGAGCGCGGCTGCTCGGGCGAGGCGGTTGGCCGCGCGTTCGCCGTCGCGGTCCAGGCCGTGGGTGCGGATGTGGTGCAGGTGCAGCAGGGTCGGCAGTACGTCGCCGGCCTCAAGGCCACCGGTGGCCGCCAGACGGTCGCGGTAGGCCGCGAGCGCCAACTGGCGCTCCTCCCAAAGCTGGAGAAGTCCGGGATCGAGCAGGGTGACGCGGGTGTCCGGGGCGGCCAGCTGGACGGCCTCGGCGAGTACCGCCCGGTCCAGCGGTTCCTTGTGGCCGGTGCTGATGTGGTTGACGAGCCAGTTCATCCCGGCCGGGGCGTCGCCCAGGAAGGCGGTCGCCAGGTCTATGAAGCTTGCGGCCGTCAGCGCGCCGGGGTCGGTGTGGCCGTTCGTGGCGGTGAGCTGGGAGACGGCGGCGGCGGAGTCGGCGACGAACACCCTCTCGGCCGCCGCCATCGCCTCGTTGCCGCCGAAGCGGCCGGACTCCGGAACGTAGGTGTCGAACTGGAGGCGTCCGACCAGGCCCAGCCCGCGTAGGCGCACGGCCCAGGCGCCAACCCGGGCGGCGACGGGCCCGAAGTCCTCGGGGCCGCCGAGTCGCAGCCGCAGCCGCAGGTGGTGCTCGGGGTCGGCGTAGCGCAGGAACCACCATTGGGGCCGCTCGTTGAAGTCGTCCAGCAGCTCGGGCAGATGGGCGGTGAGGATCTGCGCCTGGCGGGCAGGGTGGCTGTACACCTTGGCGTACAGCCACGTTGAGTGGCCGGGCAGGTGACCTCGGACGGTCCCGGCCGCCTGCCGGTGGACGCGCCGCGGGCGACCGGGCGGGGTGGTGGCGCTCAGCGGAAGGACGATCTCGTGCGTCCGGCCGTCCAGCCAGCCGTCGTCGTCCGGCCCGCCGGCCTCGGTCAGCACGGCTGTTCCTCGTTGGTCGAGGTGGGCGCGCAGCAACGCGAGGTGGGCGGGCTCGTCAAGATCCAGCCGCAGCTGGAGGCCGTTGTCGTCCAACTGCACGAGGTCGGGCACGCGCAGCCGCGCTCGCCAGCCATCCACCGCAGCGGCCCAACGCGGCCACGCTTCGCAGTGAACTGGCAGATCGGCAGAGGTGAGGGTCCAGCGAGCGGGGGACAGCACGGTCCGGCCGTACCGGATTCGGGGCAGGAACGGCAGCTCGTCGCCCGCACCCCAGTAGAACGCCTGGAAGGTGGCGGTGTGAGAGCGGACCAATTCGCACAGGAACCGGGCGATGGGCTGAGTGTGGTGGAGGAAGTCCACCGCGTTCATCACGGTGGGCTCGACCGAGCGGCCGGTCGAGAGGGAGGCGAGCCGCAGACGGGAGCCGTCGCTGGTGACCGCCAGGTCGTCCAAGGGGATTGTCCGATCACCCGCTGGGGCGTGCTCGGCGAGCGGGATCACGGTGGGCAGCACGGCGGGGGAGCGATGGACGTTGCCGGTGCGCACGTACATCGGCGGACCGGACACCTGGGCCAGCACCGCGCCCTCGTCCATAGTCGCCAACCGCGCGTAGGCGGCGGCCATGCGGTCCCGGTCCGCCGGGTCGAACAGATGGAGGAAGCGGCCGGCGGTCGCCCCAGCGGCCCGCATCGCGCCGAGCACGACCAGCCGGAACGCTCCGCTGTCCAGAGCCGCTTGTGAGGCAGCCTGAAGACGGAACGACAGCTCGACGTGAGGCGTCGGTTGGGCGTTCCCTTTGTCGGCGGCGAGTTCGGCCACCGCCCGATCGTCCAGTTCCACTTCGCCCCGGCCGTCGATCGCGGCACGCTGCGCCAGGGCCAGGAGCCGGCGGTCACGCCGGGACACATCCGATGCGGGCTTCTTGAGGAGCGAGCCGCGGTAGGTCGCAGGGAAGCCGAGCCCCGTGTCGGCGTGGACCAGGTCGGTTACCGGGATCAGTGCACCGGGCCCGTAGCGCTCCACGAACTGTTGGTGGTAGGCCCCCCACACCGAGCTGCCGAACGGGTACGGCGTCAGCCGGGCCAGTACCCCGGCTGCGGCTGCGGCCTCACGGGCGACTTCCTCCGGTAGCGTGATCGCGCAGTCCAGCCGAAGGTCCGTCATCAACGGCTGAGCCACCGAGCTGCACGAGGCCCGCATGCGGTCGACGGCATGCCGACCGATGCGGCGCCGGTCGGCGCCGGTTGCGGTGTTGTGCGCAGCCAGGGCCTCGCTGATCCCGCGGAGTTCGCCCAGCAGGATCTGCGCCTGGGGCAGATCCTTGGCGCCGGCGCGCTCCAGCTGCTCCACGAGGTGGCTGAGTGGATCGGTGACGGTGGCCGGTGCGTGCAGGGCGGTGATCAGGAACCGCTGCTGGATGAGGCCGGCCAGTACACCGGTGATCGCGGCGGTCGGCGCGTCGGGGAATCCGGCAGCCAGCAGCTCGCCGAGTTCGCGCACCGCCAGCGGGGTGCGGGCAGCGGCCATCACCGATTGGACGGGCCGACTGTGGCGGACGGCGACCTCCGACGGGCTGATGTCGTCGCTGCCATCGGTGCTGGGCTGGAGTGGCAGTACCAGACGCTCGTCTCGGACGAAGCACAGGTTATTCGCCACCACCGGTAACTGCTCGCGCAGTTCGGGTATCGCCTCCAGATGCCGGATCATCTCATCCAGCCACGCCGCGTCCGGCCTCGCCGAGGCGCGGTGCTCACCGCCCCAGCGGGTGGCGCTGTGCGACCCGAGGCCGACGGGTGCCACCCCGGCGAACAGACCGAACGGGGTGGCACGGCCGGTGAGCCTGAGCAGATACCGGACGGTGGACAGTACGGTCCGCCGAAGGTGCCGCTCAGACAGAGGACGACCGTCGCAGACCTGCCCGATGTGCTCGGCCAACCCGGGGCTGGCCACCTCGATAGCCTCGGCGACCGTGGGAAGCTCCCGGACCTGGCACAGCCAGTCCCGCCAGCGCTCGGCCTGGCCGGGCGTCCGGTCCTCGCCCAGATGCGGCCACGACGGCAGCCGCAGACCGGCGGGGTGGGAGACAGCCCGGATCAGGGCCGCATCGACGTGCTCGTACAACGTGCCACCTCGTGATTCTCCGCAGCCCCGGCCCGGTGCTCCAGGCGCACCGGGCCGGACGTGACCACTTGATGCAGGTGGATCAGGCGAGGATCAGACCGCCCTCGCCGCCACCGCCCTCGCCGCCGCCACCACCGCCGCCGTTGCCGCCCCCACCGCCGGCACCGCTGGCGCACGCCGGGCAGGTGCTGCCACAGCCGTCGTCGGTGCTGCGCATGATCGCCGACAGGACGTTGGTGTTGCGGACGATCGACACGTCGAGGTCGAACTCGGTCGTGCTGTCCATGACCTTGTTGGCCACTGTTGATCCCCTCTTTGCGTTAGTGGTGATCAGGAGCACCTGGTCCCTCAGCAGGGCCAGGAGACGGTGAACCGGGTGTGTTTCTTGTCGATGACCAGGCTCCCGGGAAGCTGGTCGTCGAGAGTGCCGACCGGGTAGGCGCTGATGACCGGGGCCGCGCCGTTGCGGTGGCGGCTGTTCCAGGTGTTGATCTGCTCGACCACCCTGGCGGCCAGGCCCTCGGCGTCGGCGCCGTGCCCGTACACGCCGAACTCGTGGCGGTCCGGGCCCAGCTGCCGCAGCACGACGTAGGCGAAGGTGCCGTCGCAGAACACCGCCGAGCTTCCCCAGGGACGGGCTTGGACGATCCCCTCCGCCACGGCAGAGTCGTGTGCCACCAGCAGGCAGAAGCCGGGCAGGGTGGTCGCCAGGAAGATGTCCAGGTCATCGAAGGGTTCCTGGTCGCCGACGGTGACCCCGGTCCACGATTCCACCCGTGGCTGCTTCAGCGCGGCGGCCAGAAGAGCCCAGTTGGCCTGCTGCCCGTCGTCCACCCGGAGAGCCACCGTGTCGTCGTGCAGGTAGACCACCTCTTCACCGAAGGCGCCGGCTCCCTGCATCGCGACGAATCCGGCCCGCTCAATCGACCGGCTGACCAGGTGACCGCCGTCCAGCTGGAAGGCCACCGAGCGGTTGAGGCTGCGGATTCGGATCGGCACGACGATCCGGCCGCCCGGGGCCAGCTGCTCCCACCACGCGGCCGGGATGTCCCACGCTCCGACGGTGACCACGATGCGGTCGAACGGTGCGTGCTTCGGGGCGCCGAACTCGCCGTCGGCGAGCACCACGTTCACTCGCCCGTACCCGGCCTCCGGCAAGAACCGCTTGGCACGGTCGATGACGAACGGGTCGATGTCCATCGTGGTGACCTCGCCGGCCTCGCCGACCAGCTCCGCGATGTACGCGGCGTTCACCCCTCCCGAACCGATCTCCAGAACGCGCATGCCCGGCTGGATGTCGGCCTGCTCCAGCATGAACGCCTGGATGCGGGGCGCGGAGACCGTGCTGATGGCAAGGCCGCGCTCATCGCGCTTGGTCACGATGGGCTGGTTCGAGTAGACCTCCTCCACGGGAGCCTCGGGGGCGAAGACGTGGCGGGGGACGGCTCGAAAAGCGTCCGCCACCCGATCGGTGCGGATCGCGTTGAGGTCGCGCAGCTGGTCGATGAGAGCCGCACTCAGCGACCCGAAGGGAGTGACGATCTTGTCACTGTCGGTGGTCATGCTGGAGAGCTTAGGCACTGCGGTTCCTTCGGTTGGACACGTGCGAGAAATCTCCTGCGATGCAAAGCGCTTGAGGCGTGGCACGGTGCGAGACTGGGCGCCCGCGAGGTCGGCGCGAGCCGATGCGCCTCGTGTGTCGAGTCCTCCACCCAAGTGACCGTGGCCCGAGTGGCACCAACGACGGTAGGGAGTAACCAGTTGACCACTCAACGCACTTGCATCTGATTGCAGATTTAGTCGAGAGAGTCCAGCGCGTTCGTGATCAACTGCCGGGCTTTCGCTCCGTGGACCGCGAGTTCACCAAGTCCCGCGAAGGCGCGGCCGTACATCGCGATCTCGCTGGGCTGGGTAACGGTGAGGTAGCCGGAAACCAGCTCGACGCTGACTTGTGCGGTGTCGTAGATCCAGAACCCTTCGACAGGCCAGGCCCTTTCGCGATCCGACCGGAAGGGGATCACGCCGAGGCTGACCGTCGGGAGCCGGCCGATCGTCAGCAGGTGTCGGAGCTGGAGCGCCATCACCTCGGGCCCGCCGAGTCCGCTCCGAAGCACGCTCTCCTCGATCAGCAGCACGAAGCGATGGTTGCCGTCGTGGAGGACATGCTGCCGGGCCATGCGCTCTTCCACCGCAGCGGGTACGTCGTCCACCAGGCCGCGGCGGTCGCGGATCGCGGACAGGATGGCGGTGGTGTAGCCACGGGTCTGTACAAGTCCTGGAAGAATCCACGGGGCGTAGGCGCGGAAGCGCTGGGTCCGCTCGTAGAGGGGGCGTACCGATTCCTGGGCGGCTCGAAGCCCGGTGCGCTCCATGCGCCGCCACTCCAGGAACATGGAGTCCGCCGCGCGGCTCTTGGCGATCAGATCGGCGGCTTGGTCCTCGGCACCGCAGGCGGCGCACCACGCCCTGATATCGGAGTCGGACGGCGCCGTCTTCGCATTGATGATGCGACTGGTCTTGGCGGCGTTCCAGCCGCACAGGGCCGCCAGCTCTTGCCCTTGAAGCCCAGCGTCCAGCATCAGTTCACGGAGGCGGTCCGCGACAGCCTTCTGGGCGGCCTGAGCGCTGGAGGACGGAGATGTGGGCATTGGCTGACGGCCTGGCGTTAGATCAGATCTCGTACTGCTCGTGGTCGATGGCGCGGCTCCAAACCGAATCGAAGGCGGAGCTGCACAGCTTCACCACAGCGGGATCGGTGGTCGTCTCCATGTCCGGACCGGCCCACTGGCCGTTGCCCGTGAAGTGGTTGAACAGGGCCACTTGGTCATCGAACAGCCAGAAATCCACGCCGGGCAGTGCGAGGTCCGTGGTGTTCCGGCGGGGCAGCCAACGAACCTGCTCGCCGGCAACGATGTTCGGGAACGTCACGTCGTACTCGTACCGGATGTAGTCGTGCACCGGCTCCGAGACGACACGTGCGCGGCGGAACTCCACACCGCGGGCGGCAGCGGTGGCGACGGTGTCACACCACGGGCGCCACCACGAAGCCCGGTCCTCCCGATTGATGCGGTAGCCCTGCTGCCAGCGGATGAACTCGGGGTCGTCCAGCATGTAGGAGTCGCGGAGTTCGAGGTGCAGCGCGGAGCGCCGGGCGCCTGCCAGGGCCTCAAGAAACATCGGGGTCCTCGTCGTCGGGCCGGGGGATGAACTGGATCATGTTCTGTGGAAGGCGAAATACGCCCTCGTGGGGCGGGACATCAGTGGTGTGTCCGGGGATGGAACCCACCTCCTGGGCCCTCTTGATGGTCGCCTCGTCAGCGAACCAGGACTGGATGATCAGGTCCCCCGTCTCCTCCTCCAACCAGATGGTCGGCGAGCCGTTGTCGGGGGTGTTCGGCCAGATCCCCAGAAACCTTAGAGCCACGGTGCCCTCCCGTACCAAGTCGGTTGCGCGTTCTTGCAAGCCAGGTAACCAGTCTGGTTGCCGTCGAAACTCCGGGCGGCAGAACGGCCTGAAGCGGTCGTCCCCGTTCTGGGCTCCAGGTTCGCCCCTGGTCGCACTGAACGCCAGAGGCTTCGAAGCCGCCGGCGACGAGGGTCATCGACAGGTCGGCCAACTTGACCAGGTCTTCGCCGCCAAGGAGGACGCCGTAGACGATGAGCTGGCTATCGGGGTTTGCGTACGTGCCCGGAGAACTTGTCGACATCGGACACCGGCACTCCGCAGACTCGCGGGGCCGTCTTCGTTGAGGGCATTGAGGAGGAGCGTCTTCTTGTCCCAGAGGGCGGGGCCGCAGGCGTCGCCCACCCAGGCGTACGAAACGTGGGCGGCCCGGTCTCTCTACCGTCGGGAGGTCGACCAACTGCGGAAACAGCCCACCGGGGGCGCAGAGTTGGCGTGACAGCAGGGTGTGGGGCACTCATCGATGACGACCGCATACCTATCCCGCGCCAACCGGGGCCCGGCTCAGCCGGACGGGCCTATGCGTCGACCCGATGTGCGAGCCCCACTACCCGCAGCGGGTAGTGGGGCTCGCGCGGTGTGCGTGCGTCAGGCCTCGCCGAGCTCGCCGGTTCGGATCACGGCGATGAACGACGACCAGGCGTCGGCGGGGAAGACGAGGGCAGGGCCCTCGGGGTCCTTGGAGTCGCGGACGGGAGCGAGGTTGGGGAAGTCGGTGGCGACCTCCACGCAGTCACCACCATTGTTGGAATGCGAGGACTTGATCCAGGAAGCGCCGGACAGGTCTGCGCGGTCACTCATGACTGGAATTCCTTTCGGGCCCGATGGTGAACTGTCAGGTGTAGTAGGGCTACCCCGGCGGTAAGACGGACAGGCGTTGGTGATCAGCGGTCAGCCCGCGTCTACTTCCGCCCTCCACATGGTGCGGAGTTGCGCGTCGACGTCGCCGGCCTGGCGAACACCCGCCTGGTAGGCCGGTTCCCAGGCCGTCAGGTCGCCAGCGTCCGAGCCGAAGGCGCGCACCGAGGCCGGGTCGGGGCCGATGGTCACCACGGTGTCCGCCCCCACTGCCGCCAGCTGCTGGTTGAGCGGCTCCCGGGGGAACAGGTGGGCCATCGGCTCGACCACGACCAACGTGCGGGCTCCGGCGGCGAGATCGGCGTTGGGGCCCGCACGCAGGGCGCCGTCCATGTACCGCCGGCCGTCGATGGCGACGGGCGGCGCGGCTCCGGGGAAGGCGCTGCTCGCCGCCACCGCGTGCACCAGCGGTACGCCGCTGTCGCGGTCCCACACCACGGGCTCACCGGTGGTGGCGCAGACGGCGGTGATCAGCAGTCGTCGCTCCGGCCACGTGTCCGCACCGATCAGGGCGGCGCGCCCCGCGATCAGCGCTTCCTCGGCTTGGGGGTTGGCGCCGTCGAGCGCGAGGCGGCCGACGCGGCGCCTCGCCTCGCCGGGTTCCAGGCTGCGGTCGCCGAGTACGGCGAACACCGCGCCCATCCGCTCAGGGTCGGGCTTGACCCGGTGGGCGGCCTGGCGAGCCGAGGAAGCGAGCCGCCCCGGGTCCTGCCCGGTGGCGAGCAGCGCTCCGACGATCGAGCCGGCTGACGTGCCGACGATCAGGTCGGCCTCACTCAGGTCCACGCCGTTGCGGCGCAATCCGTAGGTCAGTCCGGCTGTCCAGGCCGTGCCGACGTGACTTCCGGGGCCCAGGACGAGTGCTCGGTCGAAGGTGTGCATGTGGTCTCCCCTCGTTATTGAAACAGTCGTACCATATACTCGCTAATGCCGTCTCAACTCCGATGCGCCGAAGGGAGATCCACCGTGGGGCGACCCCCTGACCCCGCCCGTCGCGAGCGCACGCTGGCTCGGGCGACCGACTACGTGCTGGCGCACGGCCTGGCCGGACTGAGCCTGCGACCACTGGCCGTGGCCCTCGACACCAGTCCACGGATGCTGCTCTACGACTTCGGCAGCAAGCAGGAGTTGGTCGCGGCGGTCCTCGCCGAGGCCCGCCGCCGAGGCGCGGTGCGTCTGGCCGGGCACCCCGCGCCGATGAAGGGCTCCGTGCAGGAGCGGCTGCGTGGCATTTGGGGGTGGATGAGCGCGGACGAACGTGCGCCGTTCGTCCGGCTGTTCTTCGAGGTGCACGCCGACGGCCTGGTCCACCCCGAGAACTACCCCGACCAGGCCGAGGCGATCACGGACTGGTTCGACACTCTCGGTGCCACCTTCCGGGACGTCTCCACCGGCCCTGACGACACCGTCACGCCCACGTTGGTGATGGCCGTTGTCCGGGGGCTGCTGTTCGATCTCACGACCACCGGCGACCGCCGGCGCACCGATCTCGCGCTGGACCGCTTCGCCGAACTCCTGGGGCGGTGAACGCGCGACAGCGGTGAACGCGCGAGAGGCGTGACGCGCGAGAGGCGTGACGGACGGGGCCGCGTGCGGTGATGGTGGCGTCAGCGAGGCCGAGGAAGGCGCACGTGGCGGTCCTGCCCCGCGCCGTATCCGGCCGCCGCCATGGCGATGCCGAGGACGGCCAGGACGATGAGCGGAAGCGTCCAACTGCCCGTGGCGTCGTGCAGGATGCCGAGGAGGAGCGGGCCGGCCGCCGCCACGAGGTAGCCGATGGACTGCGCCATGCCGGCCAGTGCGGCGGCTTCGCCGGAGCTGCCGGCGCGTTCGCTCTGGAAGGTCAGCGCGAGGACGAGGCACGCGCCGCCGCCCAGCCCGAGCAGGGTGCACGCCACGACGGACAGCGCGGGGGCGGACACCAGCACGGTGAAGCCACCGGCCACGATGACCGAGGCCCCGGCCGCAGTCCACCGCTGGTCGTGACGGCCCCGGGTGAGCAGGGGCAGCAGGCCGCTGGTCGCCAGGGAGATCAGCTGGTAGTAGAAGAGCATCCATCCGGCGGTGGTGCTGCTCGTGCCGTGGTGGATCAGGATGCTGGGCAGCCACGCGACGGCGGTGTAGAAGGCCAGGGACTGCAGGCCCATGAACATGCTGACCTGCCAGGCCAGTCCCGACCGCCAGGGGGCCGGACTGCGGGTCGCGCCGGTGGAGGCCCGGGCCCCGTCGCCCCGCATCCGGGGCAGCCAGACGAGGAGTGCCGCGATGGTGAAGGCGATGCCCCAGGCGAGAGCGGTGTGCCAGGAGCCCGGCAGGGAGTGGGAGAGCGGGGCGGAGATCCCGGAGGAGACGGCGGCCGTGACGCCCATGACGGTGACGTAGAGAGCGCTGACGCCCTGGATGCGGTGTGCGGGCACGCTGCGCCTGATCATGGCGGGCAGCAGCACATTGCCGAACGCGATGGCGGCGGAGAGGATCACCGTCCCGGCGAACAGGCAGATCACGGAGGGCAGCGACCGGACCACCGTTCCGACGGCCAGCGCGCCGAGGGCCGCCACCAGCAGGCGTGCGCTGCCGAACCGGTGGGAGGCCCGGGCCACCAGGGGTGACGTCGCGGCGAACGTCAGCAGGGGGAGGGTGCTCAGCAGCCCGCCCCAGCTCGCTGTCAGGCCGCTGCCCTGCTCGATCGCCGGCAGCAGCGTGCCGACGCCGGTGAGGCTGGTCCGCAGGTTGGCCGCCACGAGGCAGATCGCGAGGACGAGCCCGATCGACACGGCGGGCCGCGTGCTGTCGGTGGCCGCCGGCCCGGAGACGGAGTGCTGACGGGGCGTCGAGGACAGTTGTGGACTCATTGCTCCTCCGTCGCCGGTGGTGCCTGGACCCCGTGGTCGTGGGTGAGCCGGACGATCGCCGCCGCCGCGGTGCGGGCGCCGCTCTCGTCCTGGGCCTCGATCGCGTCGACGAGTCGCCGGTGCAGGTCGGCGTGCTTCTCGGCGGCGGTGGCGTCCCAGGGCAGGCCTCCCAGGGCGGAGGTGAGGGCCGTGCCGAGGTAGTCGTAGACCTCGATCAGGAGGTCGTTCCCGCTCGCCCGGACGACGGCCCGGTGGAACAGCGCGTCGACACTCATGGCCGCGGACCTGTCCTCGCCGGCGCAGGCCGCGTCGGCGTCGGCCAGCAGCTCCCTCAGCTGGTGCAGCTGGTCCTCGCTGCGCCGCAGGGCGGCGGCCCCCGAGGCGTACTCCTCAAGGACGGTGCGCAGTTCGAGGACGTTGTCCCGCCGCGCGGAACTCGCCCGCCGCACCATGACCGACTGGAGCTCACTCGACGCGCGGACGTAGGTGCCGTCCCCGGCCCGGGGTTCCAGCAGGCCGAGGTGCACGAGCGCGCCGATCGCCTCCCGCAGCGTGCTGCGTCCGACCCCGAGCTCCTCGACGAGGACCTGCTCCGGCGGGATCCGCGTCCCCACCGGCCAGCCGCCCGCCTCGATGTGCGAGCGGAGGCTGTCCACGAGCTGTGCGGACAGGCTTGCCGTCCTGCGCGGTGTACTGATGCGTTTCATGGAGGCAGCCTATACAAACATCAGACATTTGAACATCACATGTTTCTGGGCCTGAGCCGCCCCGGTTCCCACCGCCCGGCACGCGATACGCCACCGGCGGGAACGGCCGTGGCCGTTCCCGCCGGTGGCAGGGGAGTCGGGTGTGCCTACGCGTCGACCTTCTCCGGCTGCTCCGGCCGCTCCGGAGCGGGTACCTCGGACACGGCAGCCGCGCTGGTCGGGGTGTCCAGGCCTCGCAGCAGCCGCCAGGCCATCGCGGCCGCGCCGATCAACAGGACGGCGGCGAGCAGGCCGGCGCTGTTCATGCCGTGCGTGAAGGACTCCCGGGCGCTCGCCAGCAGCGGCTCCGCGACGCCCTGCGGCAGTGCGTGCGCCGTCTCGACCGCCGCGCCCAGCGACTCACCGGCCCGCGCCGCGGCCGCCGGGTCCGTCCCGGCCGGGACGACGAGCCCGCCGGCGTAGATCGAACCGACCACCGAGCCGACCAGCGCGATACCGAGCGCGGTGCCCAGCTCGTACGCGGTCTCCGAGACCGCCGAGGCCGCACCGGCCTTGTCGGCGGGCGAGGCGCTCAGCACCAGGTCGGCGCCGAGCGTGTAGACCACGCCCTCGGCCGTCCCGACCAGCAGGAAGGAGGCGGCCAGCAGCAGGTAGGTGGTGTCCTGCTGGAGCCAGCCGAGCACGCCCACGCCGAGGCCCATGGTCAGCAGGCAGCCGGTCAGCGCCGCCCGGGCGCCGGTGCGGCGCACCAGCCGGGCCGTCAGCAGGCCGCCGACGACGGCGCCGACGAAGGCCGGCAGCTCGGCCAGGCCGGCCCGCAGGGGCTCGTAGCCGCGGACCAGCTGGAGGTACTGCGAGGTCACGAAGACCACCCCGGACAGGCCGATCAGGGCGATCAGCGAGGCCAGCACGGCGGCGGTGAACCGCCGGTCGCGGAACAGCCGCACATCCAGCAGCGGGGTCTCCAGCCGCAGCTGGCGGCGGACGAAGACGGTCAGCGCGGTGACGCCCAGCACGAAGGCGACCGGGACGTCCCAGCGCGCCAGGCCGTGCGCGGCGGCCTCCTTGATCGCGTAGACCGTGCCGATCACCCCGGCCATCGACAGGGCGACGCTCAGCACGTCCCAGCGGCCCGGCTTCGGGTCCTTGGACTCCGGCAGCAGCCAGGCGCCGAGCACCAGCAGCAGGAGCAGGATCGGGATGTTCAGCAGGAACACCGAACCCCACCAGAAGTGCTCCAGCAGCACCCCGCCGACCACCGGCCCGAGCGCGGCGCCGGCGGTGGCGGCTGCGCCCCAGATGCCGATCGCGGTCGCCCGCTCCCGGTCGTCCGGGAAGAGGCCGCGGATCAGCGACAGGGTCGAGGGCATGATCGTCGCCCCGGCGACGCCGAGCAGCGCGCGGGCCAGGATCAGCCAGCCGGCGCTGGGCGCGTAGGCGGCGAGCAGCGAGGCCGCGCCGAAGGCGGCCGAGCCGATCAGCAGCAGCTTCTTGCGGCCGATCCGGTCGCTGAGCGAGCCCATGCTGACCAGCAGGCCGGCCAGGACGAAGGAGTAGGAGTCGCCGATCCAGAGCAGCTGGGTGCCGCTGGGCTCCAGCGTCTCGCTGATGGAGGGGATGGCGAGGGAGAGGACGGTCGCGTCGAGGGCGACCACGGTGACGGCCAGGACGAGGACGGCGAGGCCGGTCCAGCGCTGGCGGGGGCTGGCAAGGACGGTACTGCTCATGGGGTATCGGTTTCCGGTGTGCGGGCCGAAGGTGCTGTGGGCGGGGGAGTGGCGGCGTCGGGTCTGCGCAGCGCGCCGCCGAGGAACAGCTCGGCGAGCGAGAAGGCGGCGTCGCGCGGGGCGAGGCGGCCGTCCTGGATGGCCCAGCCGACGCCGGCCACCAGGTCGAAGAAGGCCTCGCTCAGCCAGGCGGCGCTCAGCTCGATGCGGAACGTGCCCTGCTGTTGGCCGCGCAGGAAGAGCGCGTGCAGTCGAACGATCTGGAGCTCCCAGAGGTCGTTGACGCTGTCGTCGTCGTAGAGCTGGTTCTCGCCGGCCAGGAAGGCACAGAGCGTGGCGTCCGGGACGGCGGCGTCGACCAGGCGGCGCAGCGCGGCCTCGGCGTCGCCGTCCTCGACGGCGGCGGTGTCCAGGGCGGCGGCGAACCGGCGCAGGCCGAGCAGGCCGACCTCGCGGATCAGGGCCTCGCGCCCGGGGAAGAGCCGGTGCAGGGTGGCGCGGCTGATCCCGGCGGCGCGCGCGATCTCGTCCAGGTGGGCGGTCGGGCGGCGGGAGAGCACGCCGACAGCGGCTTCCAGGACGGTGTCGCGATCGGTGGCCATGAATCGAGTGTAGGCCACATGAGACATAGATGTCTCAAAATTATAGCTGGCGTCTCGGATGAGGCGTTGACCGCCACGGTCGGGGCGGCAAAAAACCGGGGACGGCGGGTGCCGTCCCCGGTCGGGGTGCCGCTGTCGTGCGGCCGGTTCAGCTCGGCCGGTTCAGCTCGGCTGGTTCAGTTCGGTCGGTTCGGCCCGGTCGGGCCGTGCGCCGCCCGGATCAGCTCTGGTTGTAGAACCCGGTCTCGTCGAGCGGGCGGTCGATCACCATGACCTCGACGTCGGCCGGGGTGAGCAGGAACACCCGGCGGGCGATCCGCTCGATGCCGCCCTGGGTGCCGAAGATCAGCCCGGAGGCGAAGTCCACCATCCGCTTGGCCTCGGCTTCGTTCATCTCGGTGAGGTCCATGACCACCGGGATGCTCGCCCGGATGTGCTCGCCCACCGTGCGGGCCGCCTCGAAACCGGTCGGCCGCAGGGAGACGATCTTCGCGGGCGCGGGGACGGCCGGCATCGTCTCCTGATCGACCCACTCGTCCTCGTACACCGCGGCCGGGTAGTTCCCGGAGGGCATCAGCCACCCGTTGTGGTGCTCGTCGCGAAGTGCTCCCATGCCGCGCCTCCCTGCCTCGTCCCGTCCTGGTCCCCCGGGGCCGCGTGCCCTTTTTGACACGTCATCCACTCGTCGGAACTGTCCGAGTATCGCACTGTTCACCGGTCCCGTGCCCGCTCGCGGCCCCCGTACGAGTCGCGCCGCGACGGAAACCCGGGCGAACCCGGGCAACATCAGCGACGCGGCGGTGAGCCGTACGGTTGCGCGCGTAGACCATATCGGTCGGGGTCACCGCGCAATTGACCATCTGTCAACAATGAGGAAACGATTTCACTCGCCGGTGGTGCCGTCCACCAGTTCGCGCAGAAGATCGGCGTGGCCGTTGTGCCGCGCGTACTCCTCGACCATGTGGACCAGGATCCAGCGCAGCGTCACCTCCTCGCCGCGGCGCAGCCGCTTGCCGACGGTGTCCAGCGACAGGCCGGCGCTCGCGCGGCGGGCGGCCTCGACCTCGGCGCGCCAGGTGGCGAAGTCGGCCGCGACGTCGGCGGTGTCGACGTTGTTGAAGTCGCCGTCCTCGTCGGCCGCGGTCCAGTAGTGGTTCTCGGTGTACTCGTCGCCGCGAAGGACGGCCTGGAACCAGTACTGCTCCACCTCGGCCATGTGCCGGACGAGGCCGAGCAGCGAGAGGGCGGACGGCGGGGCGGAGCGCAGCCGCAGCTGGTCGTCGGTCAGGCCCTCGCATTTGAGCGCGAGGGTGCTGCGGTGGTAGTCGAGCCAGGCGGTGAGCATGGCGGTCTCGTCGGCCGCCATCGGCGGGTCGACCCGCGGGGAGAGTTCGGTCATGCGGGACATCCTGGTGCCCACCGACCGGCGGGCGCGAGCGAATTGTCGAGCGCCCCCCGAGTGCCTCGGAATCTCGGCCGGTCAGGTGGTCAGGTGGTCAGGTGGTCAGGCGCTCAGGCGCTCAGGCGCTCAGGCGCTCAGGCGGCCGGTGCGCGGCGGCGGGCGGCCACGGCCCGCCACAGTCCGACCACGCTGCCCAGCACGAGCAGCGCGATCACCCCGGCCGACACCAGGAAGGCCGCCGAGCCCGGCTCGCCCGCGCTGGCCGCCGCCGTCACGTACACCGCGGTGGTCGGCACCACGCCGATCGCGGTGGCGAACAGGAAGGGCGCGAAGCGCACCCCGGAGAAGGCCGCGCCGTAGTTGGCCGCCTGGAACGGCATGCCCGGCAGCAGCCGCAGTACCAGCACGCTGCGGAAGCCCTGCTCGGTGAAGCGCCGGTCCAGCGTGCCGAGTACCCGCCCGCGCAGGTACGGCTGCAGCGCCTCGCGCCCGAGGCCCCGGCCGAGTCCGAAGGCCATGGCCGCGCCCAGCGTGGTGCCGAGTACCGACAGCAGCACGCCCTGCTGGATGCCCAGCAGCAGCCCGGCGGCGGCGTTCAGCGCGGGCCGGGGGACGAAGGCGAGCGTGCCGACCGCGTACACGGTGGCGAACAGCGGCGCGAACCAGTACCCGGGCATCCGGTCGGCGAGGCCGCCGTTCAGCAGCGCCGTCGGGCTCCACAGCAGCAGCGATCCGGCCGCGGCGCCGAGCAGCACCACCAGCAGCGCGAACCGCCACCACGGCGAACGCGGCGCGGGGCCGGACGGCGGCTGCTCGACGGCGGGTGGGGTTGTTGCGGGCGCAGGCGGCGCGGGTGCGGGCACCGGCCGAGCCTAACCGGTGCCCGGGCGCGACCGTCGAGGGCGGTCGCGGTCAGCGGTCAGCTGTACGGGGGCTTTTCCGGGTTGTAGTGCCAGAACTGGTTGTCGCCGCTGTGGAACTCCCACTGGATCACCGGGGTGCCGTCGGTCAGGGCGCCGCCCGAGACGTCCAGGACGAGGCCGCTGTAGCCGTTCACGATCCGGCGGGGCGTGCCGGGGTGGCTGGCCGGGGGGTCGCTCCAGCTCTGGTTGGCGCCGCCGTCGCAGGTCCACTGGTCGGCCTGGGTGCCCCAGGTGGTGCTGAAGGCCGGGATGTCCAGGCACTTGCCGCTGTTCAAGTTCACCCAGCCGCGGGCGCTCTGGGTCCACTGCTGGTTGGCGCCGCCGGTACAGGTCCAGATCCGGACCGGGGCGCCGTCGTCGGTGCGCCAGTCGGCGACCTCCAGGCACAGGTCGTCCGGGCCCGCGTACATGCCGGTGCGGATCTCGGCGGGCCCGAAGTCGGCGGCGGCCGCGGGGGTGGCCGCGGGGGCGGGCGGGGCGGTGAGCGCCACCGCGGCGGTGGCGAGGGCGGCCGTGGCGGCGGCGAGCCGCGCACGACGGGACGGGCGAGGCAGGCGGGGCAGGCGGGGCAGGCGGGGTAGGCGGGGCAGGCGGGACATCAGGGCGTCCTCCGGGGGGTCGCGGATGCGGAGCGGTCGGCGAGGAATCCCAGCAGACGTCGCCAGGAGTCCTGGGCCGCGTCCGAGTATTCGATGGCGGAGAGCTCGAAGAAGTTGTGCGGCGCGCCCGGGTAGGTGACGAACTCGTGCGGGTTGCCGGCGGCGGTCAGGGCCGCGTCGAAGGCGTCGACGGTGGCGGGCGGGATGTGCTCGTCCGCGCCGCCCCAGAAGGCGAGGATCGGCGCGCTGAGGCCGGCTGCGAGCTGGGTGGGCCCCGGGGAGCCGTTGATCGCGTCGGGGTATCCGTAGAAGCCGACGGCGCCGGCCAGCCCGAACCGGGGCGCGGCGGCGCGGAAGGCCTGCCGGCCGCCGAAGCAGAAGCCGAGCGCGACCACCTCGGCCGGCCCGCTTGCGCGCAGCCGGGAGAGGCCGGCGGCCAGGTCGGCGTCCAGGCCTTCGGGGGTGAGGGCGAGCAGGTGGCGGAGCAGGCCGGGCAGGTCGCCGAATTCCTCCGGGCGGCTTTCCGGATCGGCTCCGGCGGTGCGGCCGTAATAGTCGACGACGAGCGCGGGGTGGCCCTGTTCGGCGAGCCGGGCGGCGGTCTGCCGGTAGAAGCCGGAAAGGCCCTTGTTGTCCGGCAGGACGAGGACGCCGACCCCGGTGGCCACCTCGGGGCGGGCCAGGAAGGCGGCGAACTCGGTGCCGTCCGCCGAGGTCAGGGTGAGCGCTGCCGCCTCGGCCAGGGGCCAGAGTGCGGGGGTGACGGCGGGCGGGGCGGCGTCGGGGTCGTAGCACACGGGGTCCACCTCACGGATCGCGAAACCGCCGGGCGCGGAATGCGCCCGGCGGTCGGTGATATTAGCGAGGAATTCCCTGGAATTTCCTAGATCATATCGCAGAGAGATCTTTTTTCGAAGTGCTTTCCGGTGACGTTGCGGTCACATTCTCGGCGCCGGATCCGGGGGAATTCCGTTCGGCCCGGCGCAGCGCTCCGGCGCTCAGCAGCAGCGCGAAGGCGAGCGCGGTGACCAGGCCGAAGGAGACGGTGAGCGAGGTCGCCTGGGCGAGGGCGCCGATGATCGCGGGCGCGACCAGGCCGGAGGTGTAGGTGACGGTGGCGACGCCCGCGATGGCCTGGCTGGGGTTGCTGCCGATCCGCCCGGCCGCCGCGAAGGCCAGCGGGACGGTGACCGCGATGCCGATGCCGATCAGGGCGAAGCCCGGGATGGCGAGCGCCGGGCTGTCGGCGGCCACCACCAGCAGGCCGCCGACGGTGGCGACGGCGCCGCCGAGACGGGTGGTGCGCACGGCGCCGAGCCGGCGGACCACCGCGTCGCCGCAGAGGCGGCTGACGGCCATGGTGAGCGAGAAGGCGGTGTAGGAGGCGGCCGCGACGGTGGCCGAGGCGCCGGTGACGTCCCGCAGGTAGACGCCGCTCCAGTCCATCGAGGCGCCTTCGGCGAAGACGGCGCAGAAGCCGACCAGTCCGATCACCAGCGAGCTGCGCGGCGGCAGTGCGAACCGCGGCGGCTCCTCCGCCCCCTCCGGCGCCCGCAGGTCGGGCAGGTTGCGGCAGACGGGCTGCGCGAGGGCGAGCAGCACGAGCGCGGTGACGGCCAGCTGGAGCCGGGCGTCGAGGTCGAGGTGGGCGGCCAGGATGCCGAAGCCGGAGGCCAGCAGCCCGCCGGCGCTCCACATCCCGTGCAGTCCGGACATGATCGAGCGGCCGAGCCGCTGTTCGATCTCCACGCCCTGCGCGTTCATCGCGACGTCCGCCATCCCGGCCGAGGCGCCGTACGCGAGCAGCGCCACGCACAGCACCGGCAGCGAGGGGGCGAGCGCGGGCAGGGCGAGGGCCAGGCACCAGAGCGAGATCAGTCCGCGGACGGCCGCCCGCCCGCCGTAGCGGTGGACGAACCGGCCGGCCAGCGGCATCGCGAGGGAGGAGCCGATGGCGGGCATCACCAGGGCCAGGCCGAGCTGGCCGGGGGAGAGGTCGAGGCGGTCCTGGATCCAGGGGATGCGGGTGACGAAGCTGCCGCTGACGGCGCCGTGCACGCCGAAGACCAGGGCGATGCCCGCCCTGGCCCGGCGTGGGGAGGCCAGTGGCTCCAGTGAGTGTGCGGTCGTGCTCATCCGGCGTTCCCTCCCGGGTCGCGCAGGTGGGGCGGCGCGACGGTGCCCTGTGTGGGTGGTTGACGTGCTGGTGGGTGGTCTGACGTGCCCGGCGGTGGTTCTGACGTGCCTGAGGGTGGTCTACGTGCAGGCCGTTCGGTCCGCGCGGCGGCGACGGCCGTCCGGCGGATGGTCCGATAAAATTATCAGGAAGGGACCCTGATAGAAACACTCTGGAAGGATGAGCCGCCATGACCACCGCGCGCACGGCCACGCCGAGCACCGCCCGGGCGATCAACGACCGGCTGGCCCTCAACCTGCTCCTCGAACAGGGCCCCCTGACCGCGACGGAGCTGCGCGACCTCACCGGCCTCTCCCGGCCGACCGTCGCCGACCTGCTCGACCGCCTCCAGCGCACCGGCCTGGTCGCCGTCGTCGGCGAACGGGGCGAGCAGCGGCGCGGCCCCAACGCCCGGCTCTACGCGCTG
Source organism: Kitasatospora sp. NPDC056731 (assembly GCF_040687675.1). Lineage (NCBI taxonomy): Bacteria > Bacillati > Actinomycetota > Actinomycetes > Kitasatosporales > Streptomycetaceae > Kitasatospora > Kitasatospora sp. NPDC056731. Next base: position 120,214 of record NZ_JBFBNR010000019.1, on the reverse strand, counting down.
GTCGCCTCCCGCGCCCACCTCGCCGCCTTCGACGTACGCTCCGGCGGCGTCAGCCTGGTCGTCGCCGACCTCGCCGGGCGCACCCTCGCCAGCGCCGAGGTCCCGGTGCACGGCGACGGGACGCCCGACACCGCCCAGCACCTGGTGCGCACCCTGCTGGACACCGCGCGCGGCGTCGGCGTCGAACGGCTGCACACCGTCGCCGTCGGCGCCCCCGGACTGGTCGACCCCGCCACCGGGCGCCTCAACAGCACCGGGAAACTCCCCGCCTGGCACGCCGAACTGCTCGCCGAACTGCGCGGGCTGCCCGGCACCGAGGTGATCCTGGAGAACGAGGTCAACCTGGCCGGCCGGGCCGAGTACCGGATCGGCGCCGCCCGCGACCGCGACACCTTCGTGCTGCTCTGGCTCGGCCACGGCGTCGGCGCCGCCGTCGTCCTGGACGGCCGGCTGCGCCGGGGCTTCTCCGGCGGCACCGGCGAGATCGGCTTCCTGCCCGTCCCCGGCACCGGCGGCCTGCCCAGCGCCACCGGCTGCGACGGCGGCTTCCACAGCCTGGCCGGCAGCGCCGCCGTCTGCGAGCTCGCCCGCGCCCACGGACTGCCCGCCGGCGCCGCCGGGGACGCCCCCGCCGCCGAGGCGGCCGTCCGCGCCGCGCTGGACTCCCTCGGCCCGGACGGGCCCGGCGGGCCGTTCCTGGACGAGCTGGCCGCGCGGATCGCCGTCGGCGCCGCCAGCATCTGCGTCGTCCTCGACCCGGGCTGCGTGGTGCTCGGCGGCGAGCTCGGCCGGGCCGGCGGCGCCGAGCTGGCCGGCCGGGTCGAACGGCGGCTGGCCGAGCTGTCCCCGCTGCGTACCGAGGTCCGGCCCGGCACGGCGGGCGGCGGCGCGGTGCTGGCCGGGGCCGTCCTCACCGCCGGGGACGCGGTGCGCCGCGACCTCTTCGGCGAGCCCTGACCCGCCTCGCTTGGCGGCCCCGGCCGCCGGTACGGCAGGATGACGGCGACGGCCCGCCGCGCGTGCGGCGTCCCCGTTCCCGTCCCACGTTCCCCGGGCCAGTCCCCGGGGCAGTTCCCGAGTCAGTGTCAGGAGTCGCACATGGGCCAGTCCGAGGCGCCGGTCAACCCGTACCGCATCGGTGAAGCCGCGGCGCTGCTCGGGGTCAGTGCCGACACCATGCGGCGCTGGGTGGACGCGGGGCGGGTCGCGGCCAAGCGGGACGAGCACGGCCACCGGATCATCCCCGGCGTCGACCTCGCCGCCTTCGCCCGTGAGCTGGCCCGCCCGGAGAACGCCGAGGCCGAGGGCCGTCCGTCCTCGGCCCGCAACCGCTTCCCCGGGATCGTCACCCATGTGGTGCTCGGCGACGTCGCGGCCCAGGTGGAGGTCCAGGCGGGGCCCTTCCGGGTGGTGTCGCTGATCAGCCGGGAGTCGGCGGAGGAGCTGAACCTCGTGCCCGGCGCCCCCGCCACCGCGGTCATCAAGTCCACCAATGTGATGATCGAGCGTCGTTAGCCGCGCGCCGCGCGCCGACGGCGCGTCGAGCCCCGTCCGTACCGGTTCCGAACGAGAGGCCCGCCCGGGATGTCCCACCCGCATCTGCCGACCACCCAGAGCGCCGTCCGCGCGGTCGGGGAACCGGCTGCCGACCGCCGCCGGGTGCTCGCCGTCGCACACCGCGGCGACCCGTACCGCCACCGCGAGAACACCCTGCCCTCCGTCGAGTCCGCGCTCGCCGCCGGCGCCGACGCCGTCGAGGTGGACGTCCAGCTCACCCGCGACCGGGTGCCCGTCCTGCTGCACGACCGCACCCTGGAACGCCTCTGGGGCGACCCGCGGTCGATCGGCCGGGTCACCACCGCGCAGCTCGACGAACTGCGCCAAGGGCCGCTCGCCGTCCCGACCCTCGCCGAGACGGTCAAGGTCGTCGCGGCCGCCGGAGGCCCCCGGCTGCTCATCGACCTCGACGACCCCGGCCCCGTCGCCGCCACCTGGTCCGTCGTCACCGACCTCGGCGCCGAAGGGCTGGTCTCCTTCTGCGGCCCCGCCACCGCCATGCTCGCCGTCCGCGCGCTGGCGCCCGAGGCCGAGATCGCCCTCACCTGGAAGGAGCCCCGGCTGCCCGTCCGCGCCCTGCTCGACGACCTGCGCCCGCGCTACCTCAACCCGCCGTTCGGCCTGGTCACCCCCGAGTTCACCGCCGCCGCCGCGGACGCCGGGCTCGCCGTCTCCACCTGGACCGCCGACCTGCGCCGCACCATGCGCCGGCTGCGCGACACCGGGGTCGCCTCCATCACCAGCAACCGGATCGGCGTGCTGCGCGCCGTCCTGGACGGCCGCCGCTGAGCGTGCCGCCTGCTGGACGGGGCCGCTCCGGGTGGACGGGGGCGTTCCGGGGCGAACTGAGGTCCGGCGCTCGAACGCGTCCGCCAGGGCGCTTCGTCCGATGAGGTGAGCTCCACCGGCTGCTCTGTACGCGACGGACGGGGGGCGGATTGAATCGGCTCCACCCTTGATCGGCCGGACGGCGGCGTGCCGTTGTCGCCGGGGAGCCGGCCGGAAGCGGGCACGCTGACGGATCGTCCGTCGAGACGGGGTGATTCGGACTCGTCGACGAGCCAGGCGGAGGTGGCCGTGCCCGAGGAGCACCCGGCTGGGGAGGGTCCGGCGGTGGAGCCCCGGTTCATCGGCGGGGCCGCGCCGGACCCCCGCAGGCCGTACCTGATGCTGCCGCCGGTGGTCCGGCAGGCGGCCGCCTGGGCCGCGGCGGTGATCCTGCTGCTCGCCCTCGCCTCGCTGCTGGTCTTCGCGCTGGTCGAGCTGCGGGCCGCGACCGTGCCGGTGGTGCTGGCGCTGCTGGGGGCCTCGCTGCTCTACCCGGCGGTGCCGTGGATGGTCCGGCGGGGCGTGAACCGGGGGCTGGCCGCCGGACTCACCTGCGTGCTGCTGGTCGCGGCCGTCTGCGGGGTGATCGCGCTGCTGGTCAACGCGCTGGCGCACAGCGCCCCGCAGATCGCCGAGTCCCTCCAGCAGGCGGGCAACCAGCTCGCCGCGTGGCTCGGCCCGACCGGGGAGAAGATCCGGCACGCGCTGGACAACGCCAAGGGGGAGACCAACTCGCTGGTCTCGACCGTCACCAACGGCGTGCTGTCCGGGCTGGGCCTGGCCACCCAGCTGATCGCCGGCGGCGTGCTGGCGCTCGCCCTGGTGTTCTTCTTCCTCCGGGACGGCCACCGCACCGGCGACACGATCCGCTCCTACCTGCCCGAGCGCAGCGCCGAGACCGTGATCGCCTGTGCCGAGCGGGCCTTCGACGCGATGGCCGGCTTCATGCGCGGCACCTCGCTGATCGCGCTGATCGACGCCACCTTCATCACCATCGGCCTGGTGGCGCTCGGCGTGCCCGGCGCGCCGGGGCTGGGCGCGCTGGTGTTCATGGGCGCCTACATCCCGTTCGTCGGGGCCTTCCTGTCCGGGGCGGTGTCCGTGCTGGTCGCGCTCGCCGACGGCGGGATCGGGACGGCGCTGTGGGCGCTCGGCGTGGTGATGGCGGTCCAGCTGTTCGAGGGCAACGTGCTCCAACCTCTCATCCAGAGCCGGACGGTGGAGTTGCACCCGGCCACCATCATGGTCGCGGTGGTGGCCGGCTCCGGGATCGCCGGCATCCTCGGGGCGCTGCTCGCCGTCCCGGTGTGCGCCGCCGGCGTGGGCATCGTCTCCGTCCTGCGCGGTGTCCCCGCCCCGCGGGCCGCCCGCCGCGCGGGGAACGGGGAGTAACCCGGTTGCCGGGGGCGGGGCGGGCATGCGAGCATCGCTAATGCGATAATAGTCGCGATAGTGAGGGTGGGGGTTCGCATGGCACGGATCGCGGAGCTGATCGAGGTCGCCGAGGAGGGGGCCGGACCGTACGGGGTCGCCGTGGGGCCGGACGGGGGCGTGTGGTTCACGCTGGTGCACGCCGGGGAGATCGGACGGCTGGCAGCGGACGGCACGGTCGAGCGCTACGGCCTCGGGGCGCCGGAGTGCGGGCCCGCGGTGCTCACCGTCGGCCCGGACGGCGCGCTCTGGTTCACCCGGATGCGCGACCACCGGATCGGACGGATCGACACCGACGGGAAGACGATCTCCTTCGCCGTCCCGACGGTGGGCGCCGGGCCCTACGGGATCGCGGCGGGGCCCGACGGGGCGCTCTGGTTCACCGAGCTGAACGCCGACCGGATCGGGCGGATCACCGTCGAGGGCGAGGTGACGGAGTACCCGCTGCCGCGGGCCGGGGCCTTCCCGTCGTTCATCACGGCCGGCCCGGACGGCGCGCTCTGGTGCACGCTCAACCAGGCGGACGCCGTCGCCCGGATCACCGTCGGGGGCGAGGTGGCCGTCCACCCGCTGCCCACCGGGGGCACCGCCCCCGTCGGGATCACCGCCGGGGCGGACGGCGCGCTCTGGTACGTCGGCATCGGCGGCGGGCTGGTCGGCCGGATCACGGTGGACGGCGAGGTCACCGAGTACCCGCTGGGCGACCGGGCGGCCCGGCCGCACGCGATCACCTGCGGCCCGGACGGCCGGCTCTGGTTCACCGAGTGGGGCGCCGGCCGGATCGGGGTGCTCGGCCCGGACGGGCAGCTCGACGGCCACCGGCTGCCCGGCCCGGCCGCCGAGCCGCACGGCATCGCCGTCGGCCCGGACGGCGCGGTGTACGCGGCGCTGGAGCGCGGATCGATCGCGCGCTTGGCGCCGCGTCAGGGCTGACGGCGCAGCAGCTCCTCCAGGTCGGCCAGCAGGTCGAGGGCGGCGGCGCGGTCGGGTACCGCCGCCGGGGCCGGGGAGCGCTCGGCGATGACCCGCAGGGCGGCGGCGGCCTGGCGGGCGAACAGGGCGAGCAGATCCAGCTCGGGCAGGCTGGACCGGGCCTGCGGGGCCGGGTCCAGCACCTCCAGGACGCCCAGCACCCTGCTGCCGTGCGTCAGCGGCGCCGCCATCAGCGCGTTCGGAACGTACGCGGTGGACTCGGCGAAGGCCCGGTCGAAGGTGCGGCTCGCGCCCAGGTCGTCGACCACCATCGGCTCGCCCGAGGCGGCGACCCAGCCCGCGATGCCGCTGCCCGCCGGGAAGCGGCGGCCCACCAGGGACTCCTCGCCGCGCCCCGAGACGGCCTGGAACACCAGCTCCCCGGCCGCCTCGTCGAGCAGGCAGACCGAACCGGCCTCGGCACCGAAGATCGCTCGGGCCACGTCCACCACGGACTGCAGCAGCTCGCGGGCCAGCGGGTCGACGGCGGGATCAGTGCTGAGGGTCATCGGGCGCCTCCGTGATGGGGGTGGACGGGGTGGGCTCGGTCGTCGAACTCCCGCCTGGGGGACGGTGAGGACCGGCCCCGGTGCCGACCTGGACGTTGGCTGCGGTGAGGTAGAGCGCGCTCTTCAGCTGGAAGGTCGTCAGCCTCGGGTGGCCGGACAGGATGCGGGCGCACAGCCCGGCGACGTACGGGGTGGCGAAGCTGTTGCCGGTGGTGCGGATGGTGGAGCCGCCGAGCCAGGGGACCCGGACGTTCTGGCCGGGGGCGAAGAACTCGACCGGCGGCGCTGGGTTGTACAGGTGCAGGGCCGGGTCGTCCTCCTGGTGGCTGCCGACCGAGATGACCGAGGAGAACCGCCAGGGGTAGCTCTCCACCGGGGTGTTGTGGGCGGAGGCGACGATCGCGGTGCGGGCGAAGAAGGCGTCGTCGGCGATCGCGTGCAGCTCCTCCAGGAAGCGGGTCCGGGTGGTGGAGAGGCTGAGGTTGACGACGTCGAAGCCCTGCTCGACGGCCCAGCGCAGCCCGGTGATCAGCATGTCGCCGGTGCCGGTGAAGCGTTCGCCGAGCACCCGGACGCTGTACAGCTCGCAGTCCGGGGCGGTGCGGCGGATGATGCCCGCGCAGGCGGTGCCGTGGCCGCAGGTGTCGCCGGTGCGGTCGGGGCGGACCACCAGCTCCCGGGTCGTCGGGTCCTTGACCACCACCCAGGAGCCGTTCAGCGGGCCGACCAGCGGGTGGTCCGGCTCGATGCCGGAGTCCACGACGCACACCCGCACGCCCTTGCCGGTGCCCCCGCCGCCGGTGCCCCCGCCGTCGGGACCGGTGGTGTCGTGCGCGGTGGTGTCGGCGAGCACCGGCAGGTCCGCGGCGGCCCGGCCGCGCAGGCTCCAGGTGAGGCCGGCCGGGCCGCTCACCGGGCGCCCCCGAGCCGCTCGGCCCGGCGCACGCCCGGCAGGTGGCCCTTGGCGGCGAACCGGTCCCGGGCGGTGGCGGCCGCCACGGCGGCCTCGGCGCGCCGGTCGAGCAGCAGCAGCGCGTGGGCGCGGTCCAGCGCGGTGAGCGCCTGGAGCAGCAACGACTCGGTGGCCTCGGCGGCCTGTACGGCGGCCGCGGTCAGCTCCAACGCCGGGTCGGCCTCACCCCGGGAGGCGGCGAGCCGGCCGCGCAGCGCGTCCAGCTCGATCGCCAGCACCGGCGGCAGCGCGGCCGTGGCGTCGACGCCGTCCAGGTGGCGGGCGGCCGGGCCCGGGCGGTCGGTGTCCAGCAGAGCGCGGGCGGTGGTGAGGGCGAGCCGGGGCAGCGGGGCGGCGTTGCCCAGCCGGCGGGCGACCTCGGCGGCGTCGGCGAGCAGGTCCAGCGCCTGCCCGGTCTGGCCGGTGGCCGCCGCGGCCTGGGCGGTCAGGGCCGGCAGCGAGACCATCGCGTCGGCCAGCGACAGCTCGCCCGCCAGGCCGTTGGCCTCGGCCAGCAGCAGTTCGGCCTCGCCGGGCCGGTCGCGCAGGGCGAGCAGGACGGCCAGCGGGCCGTTGAGCGCGACCCGCACCGTCCGGTGGCCGGCGCCGTGCCCGGCCAGCAGGGCCCGCAGCCGGAAGACGGCGTTCGGGACGGGCTCGGGGCCCGCCAGCAGGGAGGCGGCCAGCGCGGCCAGCACGGCGGCCCGGTCCAGCTCGGCGTCGGTGCGGGCGGCGTGGTCGAGGGCGTCGTCCAGCAGCCGCTCCGCCTCGGTGTGCCGGCCCGCCAGCAGGTGTTCCTCGGCCAGGCGCAGCCCGGCCCGGGCCTGGCCCAGGTCGTCCCGCAGGTCGATGAAGAGCGGGAGGACGGCGCGGGCGGTGGCGGCGGGCTGCTCCGGGCCGGGCGGCAGGCCGCGGGCGGCCAGCGTGAGCCGGGCGTGCGCGGCGTCCAGCGGGTCGGCGGCCGAGTCGCGGACCTGCGCCAGGACGGGCAGGGCCTCGTCGGCCCGGCCGAGCGCCAGCCGGGCCTCGCCGAGGCGGCGCAGCGTCGGGCCGGCGGTGCGCTCGTTCGGGTAGTGCAGCCGGACGGCGCGCTCCAGCAGGTCGGTGGCGGCGGGCAGGTCGGCGTGGGCGAGGGCATGGGCGCCGGCCACGCCGAGGGCGGCCGCCGCGCGGGTGCGCAGGGCGTCCGTCCGGGCGTCCAGCAGGCCGAGTTCGAGCCGGTAGCGGTGGGCGCGCTCCAAGTGGCCGCCGACGGCGGCGTCCCCGGCGGCGCGGACGGCCGGCAGGTCGGCGGCGCGTTCGTGGCGCTCGGCGCGGGCCCGCTTGGACATCGACTGGTAGACCGACTCCTGGACCAGGCCGCTGCTGAACCGGAAGCTGGTGCCGGCCGGTTCGACCAGGCGGCGCTCGGCCAGCCGGGCCAGCGCGGCGTGCAGCCGCGGCGGGGTGTCGTCGCCCGCGGGCAGGCCGGGGAGGCCGTCGAACGGACCGGTGAAGACGTCGTCCTCCGGGTCGGCGAAGGCGTCCTGGTCGGCGCCGCCGCGGGCGAGCTGGGCGAGTTCGGCGGCGGTGAAGGCGCGACCGAGCACGGCGGCCAGGTCCAGGGTGGTGCGCTCGTCGCGCTCCAGGTCGTCGATCCGCGCGCTGAGCAGCGCCCGGCCGGTGGGCGGGAGTTCGTCGGCGAGGGCGGGGCCGTCCGCCTCGGTGAGGGCGGCCAGCAGCTCCTCCAGGTGCAGCGGGTTGCCCTCGGCGCGCTCCAGCAGCCGGGTCGGCACCGCGTCCTGGTGGGCGCTCAGCTCCGTCAACTGGGCGGCCAGCAGCGCCGATTCGTCCCAGGACAGGCCGCCGACCGGCAGCGCCGGCAGCTCCGGGCGGGAGGCCGGCAGCTCCGGCCGGGCCAGGCACAGCAGCAGCACCGGGGCCTGGCCGAGGGCGGCGACCAGCCGCTCGGCGGCGTCCAGCAGCACCGGGCCGGCCCACTGGCAGTCGTCCAGGACCAGCACGGCCGGGCGCTCGACGGTCCGCCCGTGCAGGACCGCGGCCAGCCGGTCCAGGGACTGTTCGGCGCTTACCCCGGGCGCGGTGGCCTGCGCCAGCCGGTCCAGCGCCTCGGCGGGCGCGGGCGTCCCCGGGCCGCCGAGCAGGGCCCCGACGGCCTCCGCGAGCGGGGTCAGGACGCCCTGCTCGCCGTAGCTGCGGCAGCGGCCGGTGCCGCAGCGCGCGGTGTGTCGACCCGTCCGCTCCTGCCACTCGCGCACCAGCCGGGTCTTGCCGATCCCGGCCTCGCCGACGACCAGCAGCAGTTCGGCGCCCTGGCCGCCGGCCACCCGGGCCAGCGCGGCGTCCAGCTGGGCGAGTTCACGCTCCCGCCCGACCAGCGGGACGTCGAAGCGGCGCAGCAGCTCGGGGTCGTCCTCGTCCAGCCCGACCAGGCGGTACGCGGTGACCGGCTCGGTCTTGCCCTTGAGCCGCAGCGGGCCGACCTCGTGCACCTGGGCGGCCGGCCCCGCCGCGCGCAGGGTCTGCGGGCCGATCAGCACCTGGCCGGGGGCGGCCTGGGTCTGCAGCCGGGCGGCGATGTTCACGGTCTCGCCGGAGATCAGGGCCTGGCGCGCCGAGGCGTCCGAACCCGCCACCACCTGGCCGGTGTTGACACCGATCCGGACGTCCAGGCGGACCCCGAGGGTGGCGTCCAGCTCGGTGTTGAGGTCCTCCAGGTCCTCCAGCATGGCGAGCGCGGCGGCCAGCGCCCGGTGGGCGTCGTCCTCGCGGATCACCGGGACGCCGAAAACCGCCATCACCGCGTCCCCGATGAACTTCTCCAAGGTGCCGCCGTGTGCCTCGATCTGACGGTGCATCCGTTCGAAGTAGCGCAGGATCACCTCGCGCAGCGTCTCCGGGTCGAGCGCGCCGGACAGGGCGGTGGAGTCGACCAGGTCGCAGAAGACCACCGTCACCAGCTTGCGCTCCTCGGCGGCCAGGTCGAGGGCGGCGGCCCGAGGGGTGCCGCAGGCGGGGCAGAACTGGTCGTTCGTGCTGGCGAGTTGGGCGCAGAGCGGGCAGGGCATGGTGGCAGTCCTTCGCTAGTCCTTCGCGGTGCGGGGAGTGCATCAGGGAGTACATGAGGTTGGGTGGTGCGCGGGGGCGGGGGTGCGCACGGAGCCGGGGTGGGCGTGGTCGGAGCCGGGCGTGCGGGCGTGCCGGGCCAGGCTCCCCGGCCCGGCTTCGGGCCCGGTTCGCGGCCGCCTTGCCGGTGGTATGGCCGCAGCCCGGAGCGGGTGCGCGGGCCCGGCGGACGGGCGCGGCAGGCCGGACGGCGCCGCCGCCGGCGCCCCGACCTGCGGCCATACCGGTGCCGTACCGGTTCGCAGGCCGTGCGCAGCCCCGCCTGCCTACCGTCTTCACCACGGCGGGCCACCACCCGTCGAACCCCCACCGATCAACCCAGCGAGAGGAGTTCAGCCATGGCCGAGAACATCGACCCGATCGTCGGCGAGGACAGCGAGGAGACCCCGGAGGTCGAGGCGCACGCCGCCAACGTCCTGGACCTCCAGGCGATGAAGGTCCTCCAGGAGGCCTCCGACGGCAGCTGCTTCAGCCTGATCAGCTACGTCAGCTCCGCCGAGACCTCCGCCTGACCAGCGGCAGGTCAGCGGTGTCCGGCGCGGGGGCGGGCGCACCACCGCCCCCGGCCGCCGGGCAGTGATTGGCTTCCGGGGCGGTCCCGCCGGTGCGGGACCGCCCCGGCCCGATTCCACCCCCCCACCCCGGAGGACGGCCATGGAGCCCACCTCGCTCTCCCGCAACCGGGACTTCCGGCTGCTCTGGGTCGGCGGCCTGATGGCCTCGCTCGGCTCCCAACTCGCCTCGATCGCCCTGCCGTTGCTCGTCTTGCGGGAGACCGGATCGGCCGCCCAGGCGGGCGCCATCGGCACCGTCTCGATCGGCGCGCTGCTGCTCACCATGCTGCCCGGCGGCGTCATCGCCGACCGGATCGAGCGGCGCCGGCTGATGCGGGTGTGCGACGTCGGCAGCCTGCTCGCCGTCACCGCGCTGGTGATCGCCGTCCTGCGCGGCCACACCCCGCTGCCGCTGGTGCTGCTGGTGGCCGCCGCCGGGGCGCTCATCACCAGCGCCTACGGGCCCGCCGCCGGCGGCCTGCTGCGCGCGGTGGTGCCGCGCGAGCAGGTCCGCGCGGCCTCGTCCCGGATGCAGGCGCGCGGCGCCGCCGCCCGGCTGGTCGGGCCGATCGCCGGCGGCGCGCTGTTCGCCTGGCACCCGGTGCTGCCGTTCCTCGCGGAGGGCGTCGGGCTGCTGCTCTCCACCGTCTGCGTCGCGCTGATGCGGACCCGCTCGGTGCCCGCCGCCAGGAGCGGCGCGGCGTTCAGCCGCGGCGAACTGACCGCCGGGCTCAGCTTCATCTGGCGCCAGCCCTACCTGCGCACCCTGCTGCTGATCTTCGGGCTCGGGATGAACTTCGCGTTCAGCGCGCTGATGTTCACCACCCTGGCCGTGGCCTCCGACGGCGGCCGCTCCGGGATCGGCGGCGGCACCGTGGTCTCCTGCACCGCGGCCGGCGCCCTGGCCGGCGCGCTGCTCGCCCCGAGGCTGGAGGCCCGGACCGGGGCCAGAGCGCGCCCTGGGGCGAGTGACGGCAGGCTGGTGGCGCTCAGCTGCTGGGCGGCCGCCGCCACCGCCGGGGTGCTGGTGCTCACCCGGATCCCGCTGCTGATCGGGCTGCTCTGCGCGGTGTGCATGTGCCTGTCCACGGTCGCCAGCATCGGCTTCGTCTCCGGCATGCTGCTCGCCGCGCCGCCCGACCGGATCGGCCGGGTGCAGAGCGCCGCCGGTTTCCTGTCCACCCTGGTCCAGCCGTTCGGCCCGCTGGTGGGCGGCGCGCTGCTCGGCGCCCTGGGCGGCACCCGGACCTTCGCCCTGCTGGCCCTCGCCATCTCGCTCTGCGCGGCCGTGGTCACCTGGGCGCCGCCGGTCCGGCGCGGCCCGGCGCCGGCCCCGGCACCGCTACCCGCACCCGCAGGCTGAACCGTTCGGCGGCCCGGGAGACGAGCGACCCGGGAGAGCTTGGAAGAGCCCGGAAGAGCTTGGAAGACGACCCGGAAGAGGAGGCGCGCCATGGCCGGCGCCCAGGAGACCCAGCTGTACTGCCTCGCCGATCCGACGTACTACGACACCCCAGGCCGCCTCCGCGACCGGGCCGGCCGGTACCCGCTGGGGCTCGGCGCACCGCCCGCCGGGTGGCGGCGCGAACGGCGCGGGCTGTGGACGGCGCTGCGGCCGGACGGCGCCCGGCTGCCGGAGCAGGGCTGGAAGATCCACGTCTCGACCGTGCCGGAGGAGGCCGAGGCGACTCTGCGGGCCGTCGCGCGGGTCTGCACGGCGCGCCGCACGACGTTCAAGTTCCTGCGCAGCGACGAGGCGCTGCGGGTCGCGAACGGCAAGTACATGGGGCGCGGCAGCAGCGGCAAGTTCGTCACCGTCTACCCGGGGTCGGAGGAGGAGTTCCTGGCCGTCGCGGCAGAGTTGGCCGAGGTGCTGGCGGGCCGCCGGGGGCCGTACGTGCTCACCGACCTGCGGATCGGGACGGCGCCGGTGTACGTGCGCTACGGCGCGTTCGTCGAGCTGTGGTGCCAGGACGAGGACGGGCGGCCCGTGCCCGCGCTGCGCGACCCGTCCGGCGAGCTGGTCCCCGACCGGCGCGACCCGGTGTTCCAGCTGCCCGCCTGGGTCGAACCGCCCGAGGAGCTGAGCCCGCACCTGGCCGCCCGGGAGGCGGCCGGCGGTGACCTGCCGTACCGGATCGTCGAGGTGCTGCAGTTCTCCAACGCCGGCGGGATCTACCTCGCCGAGCACCGGACCACCGGGGAGCGGGTGGTGCTGCGCGAGGCCCGCCCGCACGCCGGGCTGGACGCCGCCGGGGACGACGCCGTCACCCGGCTGCGGCGCGAGCAGTGGGCGCTGGAACGGCTCGCCGGCCTGGACTGCGTGCCCCGGCTGCACGAGGTCCGGACGGTCTGGGAGCACACCTTCCTGGTCCAGGAGCACATCGAGGGCGTCCAGCTGTTCGCCGAGGCGATCCGCCGTTACCCGCTGGTGCACCAGGACTGCACCGCCGGACAGCGCGCCGAGTACGCGCACTGGGTGGCCGGGATCGTGGCCGGGCTGGAGAAGGCGCTCGGCGCCCTGCACGAGCGGGGCGTCCGGTTCGGCGACCTGCACCCGGCCAATGTGATCGTCCGTCCGGACGGTTCGGTGGTGCTCGTCGACTTCGAGTACGCGGAGGAGCTCACCGGCCGCCGTGTCCCGCTCGCCGGCGCGGGCGGGTTGCAGCCCCCGCCCGGGCTCGACGGGGCCGACGCCGACCGCCACATGCTCTGGGCCACCTGGCTGATGCTGCTGATGCCCGTGATGGAGCTGGCCGAACGCGATCCCGGCAAGCTGCCCGCGCTGGAACGGCGGGCACGGCGCTGGTTCGGCCTCGGGCCGGAGGAGGGACCGGTGCGGCCGGGCGCCGTGGCGCCGGTGGAACCGGTCGGCGAACGGCGGGTCCGCGAACTCCTCGCCGGGCCCACCCTCGACGCCGCCAGGAACGAACTCGTCGCCGGCATCCACGCCGGGGCCACCCCCGACCGGCCGGACCGGCTCTTCCCCGGCGACCCGGCCGGATTCGCCGACGGCGGCACCGGCGTCGCCCACGGCGCCGCCGGCGTCCTGTACGCGCTGCACCGGGCCGGGGCGCCCTGCCCCGACGAGTACGCGGACTGGCTGATCGCGGCGATGCGGCGGCGCGGCCCGAGACCGGGCGCCGGCGGGCTCTTCGACGGGCCGCTCGGCGTGGCGGCCGTGCTCGCCCGGGTCGGCCGCGGCGACGAGGCCGCCGAACTGGCCGCGCAGGCCCGGCAGGCCCGGCCCGCGCCCACCGTCGCCCTCCACGGCGGCCGGGCCGGCGCCGCGCTCGCCCGGCTGCGGCTCGCCGACGCCCTCGGCAGCCGGCGCGAACTCGCGGACGCCCTCGCCGATGCGCGGGCGCTCGACGCGGTGCTGCGCGGGCAGACCGTCCCGGGGCTCGGCGCGCCGACGGCGGCCGGACTGCTGTACGGCCTCGCCGGGATCGCCCTCGTCCAGCTGCGGCTGTACCAGCGGACCGGCGAGGACTGGCTGCTGGCCTCCGGGCGCGAGGCGCTGGGGCGGGCCGTGGCGCAGTGCGTACGGGTGCCCGACGGGTCGGTGCAGGTCCTCGACTGGGGGCGGCGGCTCGCCTACCTCGACCGCGGCAGCAGCGGGATCGCGCTCGTCGCCCAGGAGTACCAGGCGCTCGGCGGCAGCGGGTCCGAGGAGTTCGGCAGGTCCGGGGAGTTCAGCCGGTCTGAGGAGTTCGGCGGGTTCGGGGAGTTCGGCGGGTTCGGGGAGTTCGGCGGGTTCGGGGAGTTCCTCGCCGACGTGCGGCGGGTCTGCGCCCCCGGATTCGTCCGCGAACCCGGGCTGTTCCGGGGCCGCGCCGGGCTGCTGCTGGCGCTGGACCGGCTGGGCGGGCCGGCGGCCCGGGACGCCGTCCGCGAGCAGGTCCGCAAGCTCCAGTGGCACCTGGTCGCGCGGCCGGAGGGGCTGCTCGTCCCCGGGATGCGGCTGCGGCGGTTCTCGGCGGACCTGCACACCGGGGCGGCGGGCGTCCTGCTCGCCCTGCACGCTGCCGAACAGGGCTTGGAGGGCAGGGAGTTGCTGGACATGCTGACGCTCGGCCCAAGGGGCGCCGGCCGGCGCGGCGGGCTCAGCTGAGGTTGTCGGCCAGTACGGTGCTGTGCTCGCGGGCGTGCAGGTGGGTGAGGCGGGGGAGGGCGTAGAGGGCGGCGTGGGCGGTGACCTCGCCGGTGGGGGAGGTGACGGCGCCGGTGTCGGTGAGGGCCTCCAGGGTGCGCAGGGCGAGCCGTTCGGGGCGGCCGAGGGCGGTGGCGGCCTCGGGGAGGGTGAACAGCAGGGAGAGCGGGAGGGCGGCGAGCCGGCCGAGGGCGAGGCGGCCCTGGTCGGAGAGGTCGCGCCAGCCGGAGTCGAGGCGGGCGCGGACGGTGACGTCCCCGGCGACGAGTTCGTCCAGGGCGCCGGCCGGGTCGGCGAGGCGGGCCGCGTACTCGGCGAGCGGCAGGTGGCGCAGGACGGCGAGCCGGGTGCCGGCGACCCGCACGGCGAGCGGCAGCAGCCCGCAGGCCTCGACGATCCGGGCGGCGGCCGCGCGGTCGGTGCCGGTCCGGCCAGTACCGACGATCCGGCCGAGCAGGTCGAGCGCCTCGGCGGGGGCGAAGGGCGGCACGGTGACCCGGTGCACCGAGGCCAGTCCGGCGAGTTGGCTGCGCGAGGTGACGAGGGTGGCGCTCGGGCCGAAGCCCGGCAGCAGTTCGCGGACCACGGCCTCGCCGGGGGCGTCGTCGAGGATCAGCAGCATCCGGCGTCCGGCCAGGGAGGCGCGCCAGAGGGCGGCGGCCTGGGCCGGGTCGCCCGGTCTGGGGCCGGATCGGCCGGTGAGGGCGGCGAGTTCGGCGAGGATGTCGGCGAGCGGGCGCGGGGTGCCGTCCTCGGTGCGCAGCCGGAGCAGCAGCCGGCCGTCGGGGAAGCGGTCGGCGAGCAGGTGTCCGGCGTGCACGGCGAGGGCGGTCTTGCCGATGCCGGCCGGGCCGGAGAGGACCGCGACGCGCTCGCCGCCCTCCGCCAACGCGTCGATCAGGTCGCGTAGTTCGTGGCTTCGGCCGGTGAAGTCGGTGGCGTCGGCGGGCAGCAGTGCGCCGTTCGGGCCGGGGTGCGGCGCCGGCCGGGCGGTGGCGGGGCGGGCCGGGCCGTGGGCGATCAGCTGCCGGTAGCGGGCGGTCAGGGCGGGGCTGGGTTCGAGGCCCAACTCGCGGGCGAGCAGCTGGCGGTGGGTGTCGTAGACGGCGAGCGCCTCGGGCTGGCGGCCGGACAGGTGCAGGGCGTTCATCCGGGCGGCC
Source organism: Kitasatospora sp. NPDC056731 (assembly GCF_040687675.1). Lineage (NCBI taxonomy): Bacteria > Bacillati > Actinomycetota > Actinomycetes > Kitasatosporales > Streptomycetaceae > Kitasatospora > Kitasatospora sp. NPDC056731. The sequence goes on along the minus strand of NZ_JBFBNR010000019.1, from coordinate 104,972 downwards.
TGGAGGCGTTCGCGCAGCGGGTGGCGCTCGGCCAGGTCGGCGAGTTCCTCGGCGACGGCGGTGGCGTTGCCGAGCTCCAACTCGGTCTCAGCCCAGTCCTCGTGGACGCCGAGGCAGCGGGCCTCCAGCCGGTCGGCCTCGGCCTGGACGGCGGGCGAGCAGCGCAGGTCGGCGAGCGGAGGGCCCTGCCACAGGTCGAGGGCCTGGCGCAGCAGCCGGGCGGCGGGGGCGAGCGCGCCGCTGTCGGCGGCGGCCCGGCCGGCCCGGGCGAGGGCGCGGAACTGGAGGACGTCGAGCTCGGGTTCGGCGACCCGCAGCAGGTAGCCGCCGGCGGTGTGGACCAGCCGCTCGGGCCCGGCATCGCGGCCGAGCAGGGTGCGCAGGGTGCAGATGTAGACCTGGAGGTTCTTGCGGGCGGTGCGCGGCGGCTCCTCGGGCCAGACCGCGTCGGTGAGCAGGTCGACCGGGACGGCCGTGTTGGCGCGGCTCAGCAGGACGGCCAGCACCAGCCGCTGCTTCAGCGGGCCGAGGGCGAGCGGGCGGCCGTCCGCTTCGCCGGTCAGCGGGCCGAGGACGGAGAAGCGCGGCCGGGTGGGGGCGGCGGGCTGGGCCAGGGGCATCGGTGTACCTCCGGGGCGTGGGTGGGGGCCAGGGCGTGTCCGAGCGGGGGCGTGACCGGTGCGGTGCGGGTGTGGCCGCAGGCTACTTGACGGCCGATCCGATCTGTAGGGCACGGAATCGTCCTGTTTCGCTCACGCGACCCTCACACTTCGGGCACCTGGGGGAGGGGGCACCCGGGGGAGGGGGAGGCCGGGTGTGGTGGCGGCCGGCGGGTGCGGTGTCGTGGCCGGTGGGGCGGGGTGGGAGGGGCCGGCGGGGCGCGGCGGAGGGTCGGGGCCGGGGGTGCGGGCCCCGGGGCGGACGGGGCCGGGCGGAGGCGCTCCGGGGCGCGGGCGCCGGGGCGGTTCCGGCGTTCCTCCAGCGGTGCTCGTCGGCGCGGTGAGCGCCGCCCGAGGGGCCGGGGAGGGACCGACGGCCACCGGAGGTCCCGGTCCGGGCGCCGGAACGCGGGCCGTGCGGCCCCGGGGGCGCGGGCCGAACGGCCCTAGGGGGCGGGGGCGGTGCGTTCGGATCATGGATCGCCAGCCATTCGCACGACGTTCCTAAGGAGTGCGTCCTTGAGCGCCACCCCGGCACAGGGCGACCCCACGCCACCGCCAACCTCCGTACCGCAGCCGTCGGTTCGGCCGAAACGGCCCGGTTCGGCCGTGGTCAGACTGCTGACCACCACCGACCACAAGACGATCGGCTCCATGTACCTGGTGTCGGCGTTCGGGTTCTTCCTGATCGGCGGTGTCCTGGCGCTGGTCATGCGCGCCGAACTCGCCCGGCCCGGAACGCAGATCCTCTCCAACGAGCAGTTCAACCAGGCCTTCACCATGCACGGCTCGGTGATGCTGCTGCTCTTCGCGATGCCGCTGTTCACCGGCTTCGCCAACTGGATCATGCCGCTGCAGATCGGCGCCCCGGACGTCGCCTTCCCGCGCCTGAACATGCTGTCCTTCTGGCTGTTCATGTTCGGCTCGCTGATCGCCGCCGCCGGCTTCGCGACCCCGCAGGGCGCCGCCGACTTCGGCTGGTTCCTCTACGCGCCGCTGTCCGACGCCGTCCACTCGCCCAGCGTCGGCGCCGACATGTGGATCATGGGCGTGACGCTCTCCGGCTTCGGCAGCATCCTCGGTGCGGTCAACTTCATCACCACGATCATCTGCATGCGCGCCCCCGGCATGACCATGTTCCGGATGTCCATCTTCTGCTGGAACGTGCTGCTCACCTCGGTGCTGGTGCTGCTGGTCTTCCCCGTCCTCGCCGCCGCCCTGCTCGCCCTCGAATGCGACCGCAAGTTCGGCTCGCACGTCTTCGACCCGGCCAACGGCGGGGCGATGCTGTGGCAACACCTGTTCTGGTTCTTCGGCCATCCCGAGGTGTACATCCTGGCGCTGCCGTTCTTCGGGATCATCTCCGAGATCATCCCGGTCTTCAGCCGCAAGCCGATGTTCGGCTACGCCGGGCTGATCGCCGCCACCGTCGCCATCGCCGGCCTGTCGGTGACGGTGTGGGCGCACCACATGTACGTCACCGGGCAGGTGCTGCTGCCGTTCTTCTCCTTCATGACCTTCCTCATCGCCGTCCCGACCGGGGTCAAGTTCTTCAACTGGGTCGGCACCATGTGGAAGGGCTCGCTCAGCTTCGAGACACCGATGCTGTGGACGGTCGGCTTCCTGGTCACCTTCCTGTTCGGCGGCCTCACCGGCGTGCTGCTCGCCGCCCCGCCGATCGACTTCCACGTCTCCGACTCGTACTTCGTCGTCGCCCACTTCCACTACACGCTGTTCGGCACCGTGGTCTACGCGATGTTCGCCGGCTTCCACTTCTGGTGGCCCAAGATGACCGGCAAGAAGCTCGACGAGCGGCTCGGCCGGATCACCTTCTGGACGCTCACCGTCGGCTTCCACGGCACCTTCCTGGTCCAGCACTGGCTCGGCGCCGAGGGCATGCCGCGCCGCTACGCCGACTACCTCGCCTCGGACGGCTTCACCACGCTCAACACCCTGTCCACCATCTTCTCCTTCCTGCTCGGACTGTCGATCCTGCCGTTCCTCTACAACATCTGGAAGACGGCCAAGTACGGCGAGAAGGTCGAGGCCGACGACCCCTGGGGCTACGGCCGCTCGCTGGAGTGGGCCACCTCCTGCCCGCCGCCCCGGCACAACTTCGTCCGGCTGCCGAGGATCCGCTCCGAATCCCCGGCCTTCGACCTCCACCACCCCGACATCGCGGCCCTGGACGTCCTGGAGAACACCGGCAAGCCCGCCACCCACCTGGGCGACGTGACCCCGGCCAAGTACGACCTGCCGCAGACCAGGGCGGAGCGCGAGCGGTCCGCCGTGGACAGCTGACCCGAGGCCGGGCGCGCCCCGGCCACCCGCTCCGAACACCCACCGACCGCCGTCCCCGCCCACGCCCCCGTCACGGGCGGGGACGGCTCCCCCCCCTCGCGACCTGGAAGGCCGGCCCCATGACCCACACCGTCCTCGCCATCGGCACCGCCGCGCTCACCGCGAGCGGCTGCGTCTGGTACCTGCCCGCCATCGCCGACCTCCAGGCCGGCGCCGACCGGCCCCGCTCCACCCGCACGGCCGCGGCGGCCTGCGTCCTGTGGTGGGCCGCCCTCGCCATGGCCGGCGGGCTGCTGCTCGCCCTGCCCGACTGGCGGCCCGCCGCGCAGATCGCCCTCGCCGGGCTGGTCGGCGGCGCGGCGCTGCGGGTCCGCGCCCGGTGGGACCGGCGCGGGGAGCAGCGCGAGACCGCCGCCCGCTGGGCCGCCCTGGGCGCCCGGCCGGCGCCGCGCTCCGGCCGCCCCGCCGCCGTCACCCTCGCGGGGTGGCTGGTCGTCGGCGCCGCCGTCGCCTCGCTGGGGGCGGTGGCGATCCTGCTGTCGGACGAGGGCGCCGTCGGCTCCCGGGTGGTGCTCGCGGCGGTCAGCGGGGCCGGGGTGGCGCTGGCCTTCCTGCTGGCGGGCCTCGGCAGCGCGCGGCGGCGCTGACGGCCCATCCCCTCGGCCGGACAGGGCCTACGGGCGGCGCGGCTCCTTCGGGGGCCGCGCCGCCCGCGCGCTCGCCCGAATGGGGTCGTTGGGCCCTGGGCCCTGCGGCGGCCGGTGGGCGATGATGCGCTGGGCCCTGCCGGGAGTGTGCAGGGGTGACGAAGGTGGAGCCGCGTGATGGCGACCAAGACGGCGGGCGCCGGGGCACCGGCGCCGGTGCGGGTGCGGGTGTTCCTGCTGGACGACCACGAGGTGGTGCGCCGCGGGGTGCACGACCTGCTGGACGGCGAGCCCGATCTGGAGGTGGTCGGCGAGGCCGCCACCGCCGAGCAGGCGCTCGTCCGGGTGCCCGCGCTGCGGCCCGACGTGGCGGTGCTGGACGTCCGGCTGGGCGACGGCGACGGGGTGTCGGTCTGCCGTGAACTGCGCTCCCGGATGCCCGGCCTGGCCTGCCTGATGCTGACCTCCTTCGACGACGAGGAGGCGCTGCTGGACGCCGTCATGGCGGGCGCCGCCGGGTACGTGCTCAAGCAGATCAGCGGCACCGACCTGGTGGCCGCCGTGCGGACCGTCGCCTCCGGCCGCTCGATGCTGGACCCGGGCGCCGCCACCCGGCTGCTCAACCGCCTGCGCAGCGACGCCGAGCCCGCGCAGCCCGTCACCACCGGACCCGCGCTGACCGTGCGCGAGCAGGAGGTGCTGGCGCTGATCGGGGAGGGCCTGACCAACCGGCAGATCGGCGAACGGCTCTACCTCGCCGAGAAGACGGTGAAGAACCACGTCTCGCGGCTGCTCGCCAAGCTGGGCGTGGAGCGGCGGGTGCAGGCCGCGCTGATCTCCACCGAGCTGCGCCAGGCGGCCGCCGCGGCGCAGCCGGGGCACCTGCGCTCCCTCCGGGGCTGACGCGACGTCCGGGCCCGGGACCCCCGGCGGGACCATCGGCCCTCGCGGCGCCGCCACCGCCGGGGCGAGCATCGAGGGCATGAACGGTGATCACGACCTGCTCGAACTGGACCGGGAGCGGGCGCTGGAACTGCTGGCCAGGGCCGCGGTCGGCCGGGTGGTCTACACCATCCGCGCCCTCCCGGCGGTGCTGCCGGTGTCCTTCCGGCTCGACCTGTCGGACGGCGGCGGAGTGCTGCTCTCGGCCCCGGCCGGCTCCGAACTCGCCCGGGCCGTGGACGACGCCGTGATCGCCTTCGAGGCCGACGAAGTGGACGGCGTGGACGGCTCCGGCTGGTACGTCACCGTCCTCGGCCGCGCCCAAGTGGGCCCCGCCGTAGGCCGCACCCCCGGGGCCGTCCGGATCCGCATCCGCCCCGAACTCGTCGTCGGCCGCCGCCTCCCCCCGCGCACCAACTAGGGCGGCCACCTCCGCGCGCAGCTCGGCCTGGACACGCTGCCAAGAGCGGCGCGGGCGCTACTCGCGGATGATGCCGTCCACGAGGTCGAGGCGGATCGTCCGCCCGTCCGGGGCCCGCCACCCGCCGGTGTTCTGGTCGTGGGGGATCAGGGCGATGTCGCGTAGCGCGGGTATGTCCTGCCACGGGGCCGGTGGGAGCGTCTCGGCCGGACCGCCGCGCTCTGTGGATCGGTGCCAGGCATGCTCGTCGTGTCGGCTCAGGTACCTCCGGTACTGCGCTGGGCGTTCAGACCGAGCAGGCGGCGGCCGCCAGCAGTCGGTAGGAGTGGGCTCGCTCGTCGGGGTCGGCGATGCTGGTGACCGCGCAGATCTCGGTCGCCGCGAGCTCGGTCGCCAGATCGCACAGACGCGCCACCGCGGTCTGCTGGTCGCCGACCAGCCAGTCCGTGAGCCGGCGGTGCAGCAGTTCCTGCTCTGGCCCGGTCGGTTGCATCTCGGCGGCCTGCGGCACCGTGGGCAGGGGCGAGGGGCGTCCCTGCCGGGCGTGCAGGAGCGCGGTGGCCGGGACGCGGGCCAATGCGGCGGCCCGGCCCGGGTCGTCGGCCAGGTAGACACCGAGGCTGAGCAGCAGGTCGGGTTCGGGGTGTCCGGGTGAAGGCCGGTAGTGCCGGTGGTAGGTATCGGCCGCCTGTCGTGCCCCGCGCAGGCTCAGGTGTCCGGCGAAACCGTAGGGCAGCCCTAGTTCGGCTGCCAGCTGCGCCACGGGCTGGCTCGATCCCAGGACGCGGACCGGGATCGGGGCCTCGGCGGCGGCGGACAGGTCGTCGAGGTGGCCGACCAGTTCGGCGATCTGACGGCGGAACCGCTCCGGTTCGGCTGACGGTGTGGTGCCGCGCAGCGCCAGGCTGAGCGCCGGCCGACCGGCCAGCGCACGCACGACGCCGAGTTCGATCCGTGGCCCGTGGAGGCGAGCCAGTGCGCGGAAGCTCTCGGCGACTCGGAAGGGCGCGTGGTTGGGCAGCATGATGCCGCCGGCACCGACTCGCAGGGTGGAGGTCTCGTTGGCGATCGCCGAGATCAGCACTTCGGGGGCGGTGGCTGCAGAGGCCGGGTTGGCGTGGTGCTCGGCCACCAGGTACCTGGCCGCACCGAACTCCTCGGCCTTCCCGGCCAGCTCGATGGAGCCCCGGAGGGCAGCGGCCGGGCCCTGGCGCTCGAAGACCGGGCACAGGTCGAGTATGGAGATCTTCATCGACGGACCGTTTCGGTTTCGTGGGGCAGGGGGTTTCAGCGCTCGGTCGTCAGGTGGTCGGCTGCGCGAAGGGCGAGCACGGCCAGTGCCCCGGTACCCAGTGTCCAGAGCGCGGCCCAGAGCAGGTCCGCGGCGGAGCCCGCCCAGGTCGAGCGCAGCCAGTCGACCTGGTACGTGAGCGGGTCCAGGCGGGCCACGAAACGCAGATAGCCGGGCGCCGTGTCGAGCGGGTAGAACAGTGGCGCGGCCAGTACCACCGGAAGGGCGGTCAGGGTCACCACGAAGTCCCGCGTTGCGTACGATTGGATCCAGGCAGCCACGGCGGCTCCGGCCAGCACCCAGCCGGCGTCCACCAGCAGCGAGCCTGCCACGGTGAGCAGGAGTCCTCGGCCGGACAGGCCCGACAGCGCACCGAGCGGTGCGGCAAGGCCGATCACCACCAACAGTTGGAGCAGGAAGACGCCGCCGAGCACGATCAGCACGCTCAGCAGGTAGCCCGTGGTGCCGCCGCCGTACATCCGGTAGAAGGCGAAGACTCCCCATTTGCGGTCGTTCGACACGTCCGAGACGGCGGCGGTGCCCGATCGGAAGGCCAGCATGGCCAGCATGCCCGGCAGGACGAATGCCAGGTAGTGGTGGGCCGTGCCGCTGCCCGAAGCGCCTACCGCGCCGCTGACGCCTGCGGCCAGGAAGAGTAGGTAGGCGACCGGTTCGATGATGCGGCCGTAGTAGACCTGGCGCCAGTTCCACAGTGAGGCGAGATGGAACCGCACCGCGATCAGTGGGCGGGCGCGGGTCATGAGGTCTCCGTCTCGGTCAGTGCCTGGTAGGCGGTCCACAGGTCCTCGGATCCCGGTGCGGCGCGTAGGAAGGCGGCGGTGGGCCGGTCTGCGAGGACCCGGCCGCGGTGAATGGCGATCACCCGGGTGCAGTAGCCGGAGAACCGCGAGGTCTCGTGGGTGCTCACGAGCACGGCTCCGCCGGCCCGGGCACTGTCCTGGAGGTAGTCGAAGACCTGTCGCACGGCGTCGGGGTCGAGACCGGTGGTGGGCTCGTCGAGCAGCATGAGGCGCGGGCGTCCGGCGATGGCCCGGGCGATCTGGCAGCGCCTGAGCTCGCCGCCGGACAGGGTCTGCGCCTGGCGGTGCAGTACCGGCCCCAGGTTCAGGACCTCGGCGATCTCGGTTGCCGCTCGTCGCACGCCGCGCAAGGTGCCGCGGCGAAGTGCCACACCGAGCTCAATGTTCTGGCTGACCGTCAAGGACCAGTCGATCACTTCGCGTTGCGGGCACCAGCCGAACTCGGCGACCGGGACGGCCCGGCGCACGGTTCCCGAGTCGGGCCGGCGCAGACCGGCGACGATGTCGAAGAGCGTTGACTTCCCTGCTCCGTTGTGGCCGATGAGTGCGACCAGCTCGCCGGCTTCGAGGTCCAGTGAGGCCTTCTCCAGGGCCGGCGTGGGATTGCCCGGGTACTGCTTGGAGACCCGGTCCACGCTCAGCACGCCGGGTCCAGTGCCTCGGCGGCCGCGAGCCGTGCCTCGATCAGGTCGGCGACTTGTTCCGGCCCGGCTCCGTCAGGTATGCCCACCACGAGCGTGCGCTCGGGCAATTGCTCGGAGATCCGGCGGCGGCTCGCTCCGGAGAACCAGACAGCGGGGTCGGTCCGCCGATCGGTCGGCCCCGTCGAGGCCTGTTCCGAAGGGACCAGCCGTACCAGGTGCCTCACGTTGGTCTGGCCGAGGTTGGGCAGCCCGAGGAACTGTGCAGCGCGGGCCAGCAGCACCAGACCGGTGTCCGGGGAGACCGTCTCGCGGTGCTCGCCGTCCAGGATCCGGGCCAGATGGTGGCGCCGCCCCTCGCGGCGGAAGCCCAGCGGGCTGTCGTGGCGCAGGAACCTGCCGCTGTCCACGTCGAGCACGGCGAGGCTGTCGCTGACCAGTCGGGCACCCCGCGAACAGAGCACGAGTGCGGCCGAGGTCTTGCCGATGTAGTTGTCCCCGGTCAGCAGCACCCCGGTGCCGTCAGCCAGTTCCAGACAGGTGCCCGGGCCGACGGCCAGGCGCTCCCAGAGGCGCGAGTACCGGAACGGCGGAAGCGGGGAGGGGAGTTCGGACCAGTCGGTGAACGTGTGGTCGACTTCACGGCGCCAGCCGTCCTCGGTCCTTCGGTCCACCTCGATCCGCTTGGTCAGGCCGTCCTTCCGCAGCAGGCTGGTGAAGAATCCGCGCTCGGGCCATTCCGGGCAGCTCAATGTCACCACGACCTCGGTCCGCTCCGGCGCAGCGGGTTCGACTCGCTGTCCACCGAAGTAGAACAGCGCCTCGGTGGTATCGGCGGGGTGGCAGCGCAGCCGGGTGATCACGTCGTAGAAGTCGAAGTAGAGGTCCGTCAAGGGAAGATCCATGTCTCAGGTCCCGGTGCTTGCGGTCAGGGTGGTGGAGAGCTCCGCCACCGCCTGTCGGGCGTGGCGGGCCGGGTCGAAGGCGAGCCGCCAGCTGTGCTCGCCGATGCGGTGGAGTTCGAACTCGGCCGCGTGGCTGAGCACGACGGTCCAGGACCATTCGGTCCGCTCCGGAGCCCGTCGAACCGGCAGAGCGGCGGGGTGCACCGCCCAGGTGGTTCCGGTCGGTGTCCGAAAGGAGGGCGCCGCGGCCAGGAAGGGACGCAACCACGGGTGGACGTCCAGGGTGCGCTCCCGCACTCCGATGGGCCGGCGGTAGGAGAGCAGTCGCCGTTCCCGCTCGATCGGCACGGTGTCGTCGCTGACGAAGCCCCAGCCGGCCCGGAGCAGTTCCAGCAGCAGTACCGACTTGCCCGCCAGGGACGGCCCGTGCAGCAGCACCGCCTGGTCCGGAGCCCACGGTGCACTTGCCGCACTGGCGTGCACGGTGCGGACCATGCTGCTCAGCGGCGGGAACGAGAACGGTGGGAGCGGGCTCGGCTTTCTCGCCGCCCCGCGGTATTTCTCGTAACAGGACCAGTCGAATTCTGGAGTGCGTAGAAATATGCTTCGCAGGGTATCCGCGGAACCGTCCGTAAAGGTCTCCGACTCTGCCGTGAAAGCGATCTCAAAATCTGCGCGACTATGCGTTTCCGTGCGCCGGTGGTCCTGGAAGTAGTAACTGAAATGAGCCAGGTCCGCAGAACTCTGCAGCAGTGCGTCGACCGTCGTTCCCCAGAAGTCCAGCCGCAGCCGGCTCAGTCGTTCCAGTGCGTGCGGGGCAACGTCCACGGCTCGCTCCCCCCGATGTACAGCGTCATCCCGCTGTGGCTGCTGGACACCAGGCTGTCGAGCTCACCGACGGTGGCGTGGCTGATCTGCGGGGCCATGTCGGAGCGCCAGGCCGACAGCACGGCGGCAACCGCACGATCCGCCGGGTACAGATCGCGAAGCCGCGCCGTGAGCGGCGACAGCCGACCGTACAGGTCCTCGCGGTCGCGGAGCCGGTCGGTGCCGAAGGAACCGAACTGGGAGAGGACGAGGGGGAAACGGGTGTCCGGCACGACCGAGTGCAGGTAGAAGGCGTTGGCGTCGTACGCCTGGACGGCATAGTCGAAGCGGGCTCCCACATCGATCAGCAAGGTGTCCAGGAAGGACGTCGCGGGCACGGCCTTGACCGTCAGTCCGTGGCGCTGGGCCGCCTCCTGCAGCAGCCAGCCGGTGTCGACCAGGAAGAGGGGATGACCGTAGGTCAGAAAGCTGACCGGCCCGTGACCGCGCCCCTCGGCAGCGGCCTCCAGCACCCGGGCGGCCATCGCGTGGTAGACCTGGCCCGGATTGGGATCGGCGGCGTAGACCTGCTCCAGGTCGGTCACCTCACCGTCGTAGCGCAGCCGCAGGTCGGAGTCGTAGGCGGTGAGATGGAGGATCCTGCGGGAGTCACGCAGGATCTGATCGGCTTCGACACTCCGGCGGTCGAAGCCCCCGATGCCCAAGCCGACCAGGTACAGGTCGGCTTGAGCATCGGGGACGCGCAGGTCAGCACGCTTCAGGCGCACCCGATGGGCCTTTCAATCGAGGACTTCACCGATCCCGGTCGTGGCACCGGCGCCGAAGTCGGCACCGCACTCGCCAGCCAGGTCGGAATCCGACTCAGAAGCAGTTGGAATCCGCGACGACACTCGCGCAGGTCCCCTGGCAGTGGGCGCCACTCGCCTTGATCGTCTCCTCGATGGTCGGGATGTAGGACGGCACCACGACCTCCCGGTGCGCCGGGTGGCTGTCCTGGCCGGCTACGGAGCCGACAACTTGCTGCGCAATATCAACGGTTGCCACGGACATGAGGCTCTCTCCATTCTCTGTGAAATGTCACCCGATTCTCGGGCGAACAAGATCAAGCTATCGACCATGGCATCGCGGCTCCATGGTTCGAGTGCGCTCGCAATGGGATATTCACCCAGCGAAACATTTCGATCACTTTCACTCTCGTCAAAATCGCATGCGTTCGGGCGCTAACGCCACATTCCGGCGGGTTCTTCGTCCGCCGGACAGCGCGCCAACCTTCCCGGGGTGGCGTCGGAGGTGCGGGCCGATGAGCAGCACGGTGAGGACCGCGCCCTGGTTGTGGAGCTGTCGGCAGACGGTGGTGTTCGACCCCAGGTGCCCTGGGGCGTTTGTTTCCGATCATCGGATCGTTGGTCTGGTCGTGCCGTTGACTGACGCGCAGTGGGCGCGGATAGAGCCGTTGTTGCCGGACCGGATGCCGAAGCGGGGCGGGCGGTGGCCTACAAGCAGCGCAACACCGTCGAGCGCTGCATCAACCGCCTGAAGCACTGGCGCGGCCTGGCCGCCCGCTACGAGAAGACCGCCACCGTCTTCAAGGCCGGACTCCACATCGCGGGCATCTTCATCTGGTCCGCCCGCTGATCCAAAAGAAACGCCCTAGTGCGGATCGCCCTCGATGCGGCCCGCCAAGGCCCGGACGGTGGGCGGGAGTTGGCGCAGGCGCACGGCGAGGAGCGGGACGGCCAGGGCGAGGTAGACCCAGCTCAGCGTGACCCGGGCGGACTCGCCGGGGAGGGCGAACTGGACGGCGAACAAGGCGAACAGCAGCCCGGCCTTCCAGGGCAGGAACCGCAGGTCGAGCAGGAGCACTACGGCCAGGACGGTCTGCGCGGCGGTCAGCAGCACCTCGTCCACCTGGCGCTCGACCAGCGGGAGGGAGGCCGCGCCGCCTCCGGCCAGGTAGGCGAACGGGAGACAGCCGATCAGCAGGGTCCACTGGTTGACCTTGCTGGAGAGCAGCGCGCCGAGGCCGTCGTCCCCGCGCAGCCGCCAGGCGAAGACGACCGCGACGATCAACTCGGGCGCCTCGGAGGCGAGCGGGGCCAGCCACTGCACCAGCAGGAAGCGGTCGATGCCGAGCGAGGCGCCGGCGTCGACCAGCGAGGTGGCGAAGGGCTCGGCGCAGGCGAAGATCACCCCGGCCGCGACCGCGAAGACCAGGACGGTGGTCGCCCGGCGGCGCTGCTGCGGGAGGGCGGCCAACCGGGCCGGGACGCCGATGAGTTCCTCCTCGTCGTCCTCGCCGCAGCGGCTGACCCGGAAGAGGTAGTAGCCGTACCAGGCGATCAGGACGACCGCGAGCACCCAGGAGATCTGTCGGGTCAGCGGCATCACGAAGGCCACCAGGGCGGCGGCGCCGAGGAAGCCGGTGTCGATCCGCCGGTGCTCCCGCAGGGTGATCCCGGGGGCGGCGCCGCGGCGCCGGGCGGCGAAGTAGGAGGCGAGGGCGACCAGCGGCCAGCCGACGCCGACCAGTAGCCGGTTGGCGCCGGTCATGTTGGCGGCCGCGTAGGCGGCGTACTCGGGCCGGGTGCCGGCCGCGTACGCGAAGTAGAGGTCGACGGCGTACTCGGGCAGGACGGCGATGAACGCCAGCAGGGCCAGGGCGAGCGGGCCGGAGATGTCGGCCCGGGCGGTCTCCGCCGCCCACATCAGCAGGAGCGCCGCCGCCAGGACCCCGAGGCCGAAGACCACCATGCCCGGCACGGGCGCCAGGTGCACCCCGGCCAGCCGCAGCACCACGGAGGGCAGCGCGCCGGCCACGGCGGCTCCGATCCGCAGGGCCGTTACGGATCCGCTGGGCGGCTGCGCCGACGGGATCTCGCCGGCGCCCGGTGGGGTGGCGGTCGCGGGTGACTTCTGGGCCATCAGCCGTCCTTGCGCTCGGGGAACCTGAGCAGGCTAGGTGTGGCGGGTGACGGGGCGGGCCGAACGGCGGGGCGGCGCGGCCGAGTTCCCCCGGACGGCGGCCGGGCGCCGTGCTCTACGCTGGCCCCGGACGCCGTCGACGGAGGGAACAGGACGCCATGCTCGACCCCGGGACCGCCGCCCTCTACGCGCGGGACGAGACCTGCCGGCTGCTGGGCATCGCGCTGGACGAGGTGTCCGCCGGCCGCGCGGTGACGCGGATGACGGTGGCCGCGACGATGGTGAACGGCCACGGGACGGCGCACGGCGGCTTCCTGTTCCTGCTCGCCGACGCCGCGTTCGCGTTCGCCTGCAACAGCCACGGCCCGGTGACGGTCGCGCAGGCGGCGCAGGTCGTCTTCCTGGCCCCGGCGGCGGTCGGGGACGAACTGGTGGCGGAGGCGGTGGAGCGGTCGCGCGCCGGGCGCAGCGGGGTCTACGACGTGACGGTCCGGCGGGCGGACGGGAAGGTCATCGCCGAGTTCCGCGGGCAGAGCGTGGTGATCGGGGGCCGGCCGCAGACCGGCTGAGCGCCCGGCCTCCCCCCTGCCGCTGCCCGGCCCCCGCCGTAACCGCCGGCCCCCGCCGTCACCGTCCGGTCAGGACTGCGGACGCTCGTCCAGTACCTGCTGGAGCTTGCCGGTGCGCGGGTTGGTGACCAGTTCGGAGCGCGGCACCCACTCGACCGCGAGGTCGTGGATGCTGCCCAGCGCGACCTCGTCGGGGTAGAGCGGCCGGGCCGTGTACACGGCCTCGACGAGCCGGTCGGCGAGCTCGGGGCCCGGCCGCTGCCCGGTGTAGCCGAGGCGCAGGATCAGGCCGTCGCGCCCGGCCCAGCGGCGCTGCACGAGCTGCATGCCGGTGATGTGGCGCTCCGGGTCGGCGGCGAGCAGGACGGCCCGGATCTCCTCGGTGGGCATGGCGACGGTTCCGACCCGGGCGCCCTCGGTGGAGCGGCCGAGCAGGCGGAAGCGGCGGCAGCGGGCGTCGGTCCACTCGGCGCGGTCGCCGGTCGGGTAGCGCAGGATCGGCATCAGGGTGCGGAACAGGTTGGTGACGACGACCCGGCCGGGAGTGCTGGGCGTGGTGATCGTCTTGCCGGTGACGTCGTCGACGAGCTCCACCACCGTGCGGTGCGCGAAGGCCTCGTGCACCCGGACGTCGTCGCCGGGGACGGGCGAGCCGACCAGCCCGGCGTCGTTGGAGGCGTAGCCGACGGAGGCGACGGCGGCGTGGGGGAAGGCCCGGGCGAGGATCGGCCGCAGGTCGGCGAAGAGCAGATCGCCGCCGAACAGCAGCAGTTCGACCCCGTCGGCCGTCTCCCCGCGCTGGACCAGGCACTCGGCGACGGCGCTGAGCTTCATCGGCTCGCCGGCCAGCACGTGCACGCCGAAGCCGGTGATGAGGTCGGCGATGTACGGGTCGGGGGCGGCGCCGCCGACGCCCAGGCGGACGTTGTCCACGGGTGCGTGGTGCAGGGCGCCCTCGATGTAGAGGAAGCCGCCGTAGAGTTCGCCGGCCGTGAACAGGTTGGCGACCCGGTGTCCGGGCCGCAGGCCGGCCCGGACGAGCCCGGCGCCGAAGGCGGTGACCGAGTCGGCGTGCTCGGTGCGGGTCCAGGGCGAGAACTTGGGGACGCCGGTGGTGCCGCCGGTCTTGTAGATGCCGGCGTCGCTGAGCGGGCCGGTCAGGACGCGGTTGTCGGGCCAGGTGTTGGCGGCCCAGAAGGCGGCCTGGTCGATGACGGGGAGCTGGTCGAGGCGCTCGGCCGCGGGGGGAAGGTCGCGGTACAGCTCGGCGTAGAACGGCGAGTTGGCGCGGGCGAAGGCGATCAGCTCGGCCAGGGGCTTGGCGGGCATGGTGGTCGGGTCCCTTGCTCAGGAGGAGGGTGCTGCGGGGGGTGCTTCGACTCGTGCTTCGGCTCGTGCTTCGCGGCGTGCGTCGGGCTGCCCGAGCCAGGTCCGGGCGAGGGACTGGACGGTGGAGCCGTCCGGGTCGGCGAGTTTGGCGGCCAGGTAGTCGGCGGCCCACTGGTTGGCGGGCACCCGGAAGGGCGGCCGGTCGGCGAGCAGGGTCCGTACGACGACCTCGGCGACCTCCCGGGCGGGCTGGCCGGCCGACTCCCAGCCCTGGCCGCCGACCCAGTCCAGGTAGCCGGCGAAGGTGGGCGCGTACGGGCCGGAGGCGGCCTGGATGGTGCCGCGGTCGATGTCCGGGAAGACCCCGAACCGGGTGTCCGGGACGTAGCCGGGGACGACCACCGAGACCTGGACGCCGTGCGCCGCCGCGACCGGGGCGAGCGCCTCCAGGAACCCCTCGACGGCGAACTTGGCGGCGCAGTACGCCTCGTTGAACGGCTGGCCGACCACGCCGTGCACGCTGCCGACGGCGACCAGGCGGCCTGCGGCGGCCCGCAGCAGCGGCAGCGCGGCCCGGCTGACGGCGGCCACCCCGAAGAAGTTGACCTCCAGGTTGGCCCGCAGCGCCGCGTCGGTGGACATCTCCAGGGTCGGGTCGGAGTTGGAGACGCCCGCGTTGTTGACCACGGCGTCCAGCCGCCCGTACGTCCGGGCCACGCCGTCCAGGCAGGCGGCGATCGAGCCGGGGTCGGTGACGTCGAGGCGGCGGACGTCCACGGTGACGCCGGCGGCCTCGGCGGCCCGCCGGAGCTCCCCGGCGCGGCCGGGTTCGCGCAGGGTGGCCACCGTGCGGTACCCGGCCCGGGCCGCTGCGACGGCGGTGGCCAGGCCGATGCCGGAGGACGTCCCGGTGATCAGCAGGACCTTGCCGTCGGCTCTCCCGGCGTTCACATTGCTCACGGCGTTCGCGGCGCTCACGACGCGCTCTCCGCGAGCTCCCCGGGGGCGGCGGCCTCGCGCCCGGCGGCGTCCAGCAGCGGCTGGAGGCCGAGGGCGGGGAGGAAGGAGCAGGCGGCCAGCAGGGTGCCGCCCGCCATCACCGCCCGGGCCGCGTCCAGGATGCCCAGCGGGCCGGTGAGCAGGGTGACGGCCAGGCCGCCGACCAGCGCGGCGAGCGGGATCACGCCCCAGGTGACGGTCCGGAAGGCGGCGTGCATGACGCCCTGGTTGCGGGCGGTCATCCGGGCCTGCCGGGTGGGCGCGCTGCACACGTTGATGCAGGACATGAAGAACCCGTAGCAGCCCATGGTCACCGCGATCACCGGCCCGGGCGGCAGCGCGGGCGCGGCGAGCAGGCCGAGGCCGGCCAGGCAGTGCAGCAGCAGCGACCAGGCCATCGTCCGCCCCAGGCCGAACCGCCGGCTGAGCCGCGGGGCGACGAGGGCACCGATCAGCGCGCCGAGCGCGGCCACCGACATGGCCGCGCCGAAGGCGCCGACCGTCACGCCCAGGCCCCGGTAGGCGAGGACGGGCAGGACGGTGACGAAGACCGGCCCGCCGCAGTTGAGCGTGACGGCCGCCAGCACCACCCGGCGCAGCACCGGGTCGGCCCAGTTGAGCCGGAAGCCGAGGGTCAGCCGCTCCCGGATCGAGCCGTCCTCGACCGTCCGCTCGCCCCAGGGGCTCATGTACCGGAAGCAGACGGCCGAGACCAGGTAGCTGGCCGCGTCGACCAGCAGGGCGGCCACCCCGAGCGCGCTGTACAGGGCGGCGGCGATGGAGGGGCCGGCGACCTCGGCGACCGAGCCGCTGCCCTCCAGCCGGGAGTACGCGCGGACCATGCCGTCCTCGGGCACCACGGCGGGGACGGCGACCAGGTAGCCGACGTTGAAGAAGATCGTCGCGCCGCTGATCACCGCCACGCAGCCGAACAGCAGCGGGGTGGACAGCACGTCGAGCCAGTACGCGAGCGGGATCGCCGCCACCGCCGCCAGCCGGACGAGGTCGCAGCCGAGCATGGTGCGGCGCTTGTCCCAGCGGTCGACCAGCACTCCGGCGACCGGCCCGAGCAGCGGGATGCCGAGGTACTGGGCCATCGCCACCACGCCGACCTGGAGGGCGGAGGCGTGCAGGACGAAGATCATCAGGGTCGGGACGACGAACACGGTGACCTTGTCGCCGACCAGGCTGACGGTCTGCCCGGCCCAGAACAGGTCGAAGCCCCGGCCCAGCGGCGCCGGCCGGATGGGTGCCGTCCCGCCTCCCGCCGGGTCGGACGTCACCCCGCCTCCCGCCGGGTCGGACTTCACGCGCCCTCCCGCAGGACCAGCCCGGCGGTCTTGCCGGTGCGGCCGTTGCTGATCAGCTCCTCGACCGGCCGCACCCGGAAGGACTCCGGGTCGTGCTGGAAGGCGGTGCTGAGCGTGAAGGTGGCGGTGAACAGTTCCTTGCGCAGCCGCTCGGCGTCGGGCGCGGCGCCCGGGCCGCCGGTGAGCAGCAGGACCTCCACCCCGGTGGCCCGGCCGCGCTGTTCGGTCAGCACCACCTGGGCCCGGGCCACGCCCGGTTCGCGCTCGGCCCGGGCGATCAGCTCGGCCACGTCCAGCCCGAGGCCGCGGACCTGGACGACGCTGTCGCGCCGGCCCAGCACCCGCATCGCCGGGCCCGGCCTCCCGCACGGGCAGTCGGTCAACTCGCCCGCGTCGCCGGTGCGGTAGCGCAGCACGGGGTTGAGCATCTCGGGGTTGAGGGTGGTGAAGTCGAGCAGGCCGTCGGCGTCGGCGTGGACCAGCTGGTCGGGCAGCGGGTGGAAGGTGTCGGCCGGGCAGTCGGGGGTGTTGGTGGCCACCACCCAGGTCTCGGTGCTGCCGAACATGCCCCAGCGCTGCGCCTCGGGCGCCACCACGGCCAAGTCCTCGGCGAGTTGGGGCTGCCAGGCCTCGCCGAGCCACAACACCTTGCGCAGGAAGGGGAGTCGGATGCCGGCGGCGCGGGCGTGTGCGAACCAGAGCCGCAGCACGCTGGGCGTCCCGCCGATGGCCGTCACCCGGCGCGCGGCCAGGAAGGCCAGCCAGTCGCCGTACTCCTCGGCGGCGACCGAGCCGAGCGCGATGATCCGGCAGCCGGAGAGGTCGGCGAGCGCGGCGGCGAGGAAGTGCGCGCCCCACATCCGGCCGGCGCCCCAGGCGTTGACGAAGACGTCCGTCCGGTCGAGCGGCTGCCAGTGGGCGTGCACGCCGGCCATGTAGAAGCCGGTGGGGGCGTAGCCGACCTGGGGGGCGCCGGTGCTGCCGCCGCTCTGGAACAGCCAGGTGGCGGCCTGGTCGGCGGCGGGCTCCAGGTGGGCGAGGGCGGTGTTGAGGTCGTCCTTGGCCAGGGGCGGGAGCGTGGCGAGCCGGTCGAGGGTGTGGATGTTGACGTGGCTGGCGTAGCGCGGGGCCAGGGCGGGGACGCTGCGCAGCCGCTCCAGGGTGCGCCGGGCCACGTGCAGGCGGGGCACGGCGGTCTCGGGGGGCAGGGAGAAGGAGGCGGTCATCGGGAGTCCGTCCGGGGGTCGAGGGTTTGGGTGTGGGAGGGGCTTCGGGTGGGGCTGTGGGCGGGGCTGTGGGCGGGGCTTCGGGCGGGGTCGAGGGTGAGCGGGCGGGCGCCGTCCGCGAGCCACTTGGCGTGGCCGTCGCGGTAGGCGGCGAAGCGGGCGCGGGTGACGTCCCGTTGGAGGGTGCGGTCCGGGTCGGTGAGGTCGGGGGCGATCACGCCGTCCGGTTCCAGTTCGGAGAACCAGTACCGCTCGCCGTCGTACAGGAAGTCGACGCAGAAGAACGGGATCGGCAGCCGCTCGGCGAACCAGGCGGTGGCGGCGGCGAGTTCGGGCGGCACCGGGGGGAACTCCATGGCGCCGCCCCGGCTGGCGTTGGCGACCGGGGAGCCGGGCTCCGGGGTCCGCTTCATCACCGCGTACGGCTCGCCGTCGACGACGTACACCCGGTAGTCGATCGTGCCGTCGCCCAGGTAGGGCTGGACCACGAGCGTGGTGTCGCCGCCCTGGGCGAGGCTGGCCAGGCCCCGGACGTCCTCGGGGCCGCGGGCCAGGTTGATCCCGCCGCCGCCGCACCAGCCGGCGGGTTTGACGATCGCGGGGTAGGTCATGTTCCGCAGGCCCACCTCGTAGCCGTGCTTGCTGATGTCCCGGCCGGTGCCGATCCGCACCGTCGGGATGGTCGGCACCGGGGAGCCGCCCAGGAACAGCAGGGTGGCCAGCTTGTCGTTGCCGATCAGCGAGACCTGCGGGGGGAACGGCAGGTAGAACCCGGCCTGTTCGAGCACCGCGTACAGCGCGTACTGGTTGAAGACGTCCATCGACTGGTACGGCAGCGAGTAGAGCGCGGTGATGAACAGGGTGTCCTCGGGGGTGACCGGCTCGTCGTCCACGTAGACCCGGGGGCGGCCGGGCCCGGTGGCGTCCACCGTGACGGCCTCCGGGGCGTGCCTGGTCCAGCGCAGGCCGAGGTCGGCGGCGCTCTCGGCGTAGAGGTCCCAGAAGAAGCCGTGCCACATCGCGGCCATCCGGGAGGACTCCCGGTCGGGGAAGATCCAGCACAGGCGGCGCAGTTCGCCGTCCCGGGGAGGGGCGGGGCTCGCGGCGGGGCTCCGGCCGGGGTTCGGGCTGGGGCTCGGGTCGGGGCTCGGGTCGGGGGTGCTCATCGCGCTCCTCGTGCGGTGGGCGGCCCGGACCACCAGCGGCGGCCGGTCTCCGGGAGGGTGTCCACCGGGTCGTAGTAGGGGTGGCGCCGGTCGAGCGGGGCGTCCTGGCCGCCGTCGCCGCTCTCCAGGCCGGTGCGGTAGTTCTTGGTCCAGTACGAGATGCCGAGCTCGCGGTCGTAGGCCACCGCCTGGTGCACCCAGCGCTTGCCGACGTGCGGGACGTCGCAGACCAGGCGCGGGGTCGCGTAGCCGGGCAGGTAGCCCATGATCGCCTCCTGGAGGCGCTGCGCCTGGTGCAGCGGCGTCCGCCAGTGCTCGGCGCCCGGGATCACGTCGCAGAGGTAGAAGTAGTACGGCAGGATGTTCGCCTCGCCCTGGAGGGCGAAGCAGAGGTCGAGCAGGTCCTCGGGGGTGTCGTTGACGCCCCGCATCAGCACGCCCTGGTTGCGGACGTCCCGCACGCCCGCGTCCAGCAGGGCCCGGGCCGCCTCGGCGACCAACGGGGTGATCGAGCGCACGTGGTTGGCGTGGGTGTGCACGGCCAGGTTGACCGCGCGGCGGGCGGCCAGTTCGGCGACCCGGGCCAGGCCGTCCAGCAGCTGTGGTTGCAGCCAGTGCTGGGGCAGGCCGACCACGGCCTTGCTGGCCAGCCGGATGTCCCGGACGGTGCCGAGGTCCAGCAGCCGCAGCAGGAAGGACTCCAGCCGGGGCCAGGGGACGTTGGCGAGGTCGCCGCCGGACAGCACCACGTCGCGTACGGCGGGGGTGCGCTTGAGGTAGTCGAGCATCTGCTCCTGCCGGTCGGCCGGGCGCAGCAGCAGCCGGGTCTTGGCCACCTGGGGCGTCGAGGTGCCGACCAGGTCCATCCGGGTGCACTGGCCGCAGTACTGCGGGCAGGTGGCCGTCAACTCGGCCAGCACCTTGGTGGGGTAACGGTGCGTCAGACCCTCGACGGCCCACATGTCCGCCTCGTGCAGCGAGTCCCGTTCGGCCCGGGGGTGGCTGGGCCAGTGCGGGTGCCGGTCGGTGCGCACCGGCAGCATGTAGCGGCGCACCGGGTCGGCCAGGAACGCCTCGGTGAAGGCCTGCGGGTCGGCCGGGGCGTCCGGGGCGTCCGGGGCCATGGTGTTCAGCAGCTGCGGCGGCAGCAGCATCGGCATGGTGGCGAACCCGGCCTGGTCGGCGGCGAGTTCCTGGTAGAAGTGGTCGGAGAGCCGGTCGCCGACGACGGCCCGCAGCTGCCGGGCGGTCTTCACCGAGTGGGCCCGCTGCCACTGGGCGTCGCGCCACTGCGCCTCGGTGACGTGGCGCCAGCCCGGCAGCCGCCGCCAGTCCGGCTCGACCAGCGCCGTCCGCGCGTACGTGTACGGCTGGCGGATCACGGGGTGGTCCATGGCCGGCTACTGGCCGGCGGAGGGGCCGGTTTGCGGGTCGGCTTGTGGGGCGGCCTGCGGGTCGGTTCGGGACGCGGTTCGCGGGTCGGTGAAGAGGCCGGCGAAGCGGGTGCGCAGCTCGCGCTTGAGCACCTTGCCGGTCGGCCCGAGCGGGAAGTCCTGCGGCGTGCGGGCGATCCGGACGGCGGCGAGCGCGGCCAGCCCGGCCGCGGCCAGCGCCTTGTTCGCCGCGTCCTGCACCTCCTCGGCGCCGGCCCCGGTGTCCCCTCCGGCCCCGGCCTGCAACCGGACGACGGCGACCGGGCGTTGGCCCTCTCCGGCCGCCCCGGGCACGCCGACCACCGAGCAGTCCTGCACCAGGTCGGCGCAGTCGGCGAGCAGCACCTCCTCGATCGGCAGGCTGTAGACCGGGCCGTCGGCGGTGTCGATGACGTCCACCGTGCGGTCGAGGTGGTAGAACCGGCCGTCGGGCGAGCGGCGGGCAACGTCGCCGGTGAGCCAGTAACCGGCCAGCTCGAAGCTCTCGGTCAGCCGCCGGTCGTGCCAGTAGCCCGGGGTTCGGGAGGGGCTGACCACGCCGAGCAACCCGACCGTGCCGTCCGGGAGTTCGGTGCCGTCCTGGTCGAGCACGGCGGCCTTCAGGACCACCTCCAGCGGCCTGCCGACGCAGCGGTCGTCGCGGGCGCTCTCCGGGGTGGTCACCTGGCCGAAGAGCGCCATGCCCATCTCGGAGGAGCCCAGGCCGTCGACGAACTGCGAACCGGGCAGCACGGGTTGGTCGGCGAGGTCCTGCGGCAGCAGCCAGGGGCGGATCAGCCCGGCCGGCCGCTCGCCGAGCGTCACGAGGCGGCGGATGTGCCCGTGGTGCGCGCTGTCGCCGGTGTTGAACCAGGAGTGCACCCGGGCCGCGCCGCGGACCGGGAGGTCGCCGGTGGCCAGCTCGACGAAGGTCCGGGGGAAGGAGGCGACCATGGTCGGCTGGAAGGCCTCCATCACCGGCTCGACGACGGCGCGCCGCCAGTCGGACATCACCACGGTGGGCAGGCCGAGCAGGGTCGCGGTGAGGAAGTAGCTGAGCCCGCCGGCGTGGGTGTGCGGCATCAGCGACATCAGCCGGTCGTACGGCTCGGCGGGGAAGCGCTCCATGCGCGGCTGCTTGCCGTCCCAGAACTGGCGGTGCGCCAGCATCGTGGACTTGGGGGTGCCGGTGGTGCCGGAGGAGTGGATCAGCGCCACCACGTCGTCCGGGGCGTGCCGGTACGGGTGGTCGGCGGGCAGCTCGACGGCGTCGGCGTCGAAGGCCTGCACCTCGGCGGCCAGGGCGAGGAAGCGCGGGCGGCGGCCCGGGTCCTCGCGGTAGGCGGCGGCCAGCCGGGTGGGGTCGTCGGCGACCACGCCGACCACGCCGACGTGGTCCAGGTAGCGGACCAGCACGTCGTGCCGCATCGCGTCGTTGACCAGCGCGGGGACGGCGCCCAGCGAGGTCAGCGCGAGGAAGTGCAGCAGCGGTTCCAGGCCCTCGCCGACCACGACGCCCACCGGCTCGCCGGGGCGCACCCCGTTGGCGTGGTACCAGGCGGCGTAGCGGTCGCGCAGCGCGGCCAGGTCGAGCAGGCTGTGGCCGCGCAGCACGACCTCGCCGCGGTGGTCGGTGCGGTGGGTGAAGACGGAGGGGACGGCGCGGTGCGGGTTGGCCGCGAGGGCGTGGTCGAGGAAGTTGCCCGCGCCCAGAGCGGGTTCGGTCATCAGCCGCTGTCTGACGGCGAGGGGCGCGATGGAACTGCGGTCGCTCATGGGGGGTCTCCCGAGGGGGGTGCCGGGCGCGGGTTCTCGTGGAACCGGCGCCGGGGAGGGGGAAAGGCGGGGGGAAAGCGTCGGGTGCGGGCGTCGGGCGCTGGTTTCAGGCGCGGGCGAGGACGTCGGCGACGACCCGGTGGCCGGAGCGGATCGCGCCCTCCATCAGCCCGAAGTACGCGGTGCTGGTCTCGGTGCCGGCCCAGTGCACCCGGTGGTGCGGCGCGGTCAGCGCCGGGCCGAGCCGCGGCCAGTCGCCGGGCCCCAGCAGGGCGGCGTAACAGCCCTGGCTGTACGGGTCGTTGAGCCAGTCGGTGACGTGGCAGGCGGTCGACTCGGGGAGCATCGGGAAGAGCTGCGCGGCCTGCCCGACGGCCGCCGCGCGTTGCTGCCGCGGGGTGAGGGCGGCGAAGCGGTGCGCCTCGGCGCCGGTGACGAAGCCGGTCAGGACGCCGATGCCGGCCTCGGCGGGGGAGTCGTCCACGGTGGAGAGCAGCGGCCCCCGGGCGTTGACCGACCAGCCGGACAGGCCGTGGTCGCGCCACAGCGGCGCCGGGTAGACCAGGTGGACCTTGACCGCGCAGCCGCGCGCGGTGCGCTCGCCGGCCCGGCGCACCGGCAGGCCGGGCCGGTAGTCGATCGCGTCGGCGAGCAGCGGCGGCAGCGCCATGACGGCGACGTCCGCGCGGTGTTCGCCGCGGTCGGTGTGCACGGTGACGGCGTCGGCGCCCTGGTGGACGGCCCGGACCGGCTCGCCCAGCCGTACCCGGCGGCCCAGGCGCTCGGCCAGCCGCTCGCACACCTGGTGGGCGCCGCCGGCGATCCGGTCCTGCTGGGCGCCGCCGGCGAAGGCGTTGAGGTAGCGCAGGCCGCCGCCGGAGCGCAGGTAGAAGGCGAGGTGGAGGACGGAGATGTCGGCCGGGTCGGCGGCCGTCATCTCGCCCAGGAACAGCGGGAAGAACAGCCGGGCGTCGGGGTGGGTGAGGTGCTGCTCGGCCCACTCGGCGGCGGTCAGGGCGTCCAGGCGTTCGGCGTCCGGGGTGAGCCAGGGCGCCTCCGGCCGTACGGCGGCGGTGAGTTCGGACAGCCGGTCGAACAGGTCGCCGAGCGCGACGCCGTCGAGCGGCGGGAACCGGCCGTCGCGGGTCGCGGCGTCGGTGCCGGTACCGGGTTCGGTGCCGCTGTCGCTGCCGAGCGCGAACCGGCTGGCACCGGACATCGTGGTGGGGGTGGTCTTGAGACCCAACTCGTCCATCGCAGCGCGGAGTTCGGTGTGCCGGTCGCCCAGGTAGGCGGCGCCGGCGTCGACCAGGACGCCGGGGGCGGCCTCGATGCCGTGGGTGCGCCCGCCGACCCGGTCCCGGGCCTCCAGGACGGTCACGTCGAAGCCGTGCGCTGCCAGCCCGGTGGCGGCGGTGAGCCCGGCCAGTCCGGCGCCGACCACGACGGCGGTGCCTGCGGGCTGATGGTCGTTGAACTGCCGGCCGTTGAACTGCTGGCCGTTGAACGGGTCGTCGTCGGACGGGTGGTCGTTCATCTCGCGGCCGTGATTCTGCGCGCGAGCGCGGTGGGGGTGGGCGCGAGCAGGAACTCGTCGAAGGTGAGCTCGACGGCGTAGCCGCGCGCGACGGCGCTCAGCACCCGGGTGGCGATCAGCGAGTCGCCGCCGAGGTCGAAGAAGTCGGAGTCGGGCGCCACGTCGTCGCGTTCCAGCACGCGCCGGAAGACGGCCACCAGGTCCTGCGGGGTGGCGGGGGTGGTGAGGTCAGTGCTCAACGGAGGTCTCCTTCGACCTGTCGTGGGCGCCGTAGCGCAGGTGGCAGCCGGCCCGGTCGACCTTGCCGCTGGGGGTGTGCACGAGCCGGGGGACGACGGTGATCCGTCCGGGCACGAGGTGGCCGGGCACCCGGGCCCGCAGGTACGACAGCAACTCGCCGGCCAGGTCCGGCGGGGAGGTGTGCCGGCGTGCCACGACGTACGCGAGCAGCGTGGTGCGGCCGGCCAGGGTGGCACCGGTGACGGCGGCCGCGGTCACCTCGGGGTGGCCGGTGAGGTGCGCCTCGACCTCTGCCGGGTCCACCCGGACGCCGCGCACCTTCAATTCGCCGTCCAGGCGGCCCTGGTGGGTGAGCAGGCCGTCCGGGCCGCGGCTCACCCGGTCGCCGGTGCGGAAGTACCGCTCGCCGTCGACGGTGGTGAACCGGGCCGCCGTCGCCTCGGGCAGGCCGGGGTAGCCGAGCGCGAGGCCGGGCCCGCCGATCAGCAACTCGCCCTGCTCGCCGAGGCGTTCGATGACGTGCGGCAGGGCGTGGCCGATCGGTGCGGGGCGGATCGGTGCGGGGCGGATCGGTGCGTGGCCGATCGGCGCGCGGGCGGCCGGTGCGCGGTGGGCGCCGGGCCCGACCGGTTCGCGGGCGAGCGGTCCGGACAGGTCGACGGCGTGGGTGATCTGGGTGGTCTCGGTGCAGCCGTAGGTGTTCAGCAGCCGGATCCGTCCGGTGTCCAGCCGGGCCCAGTCGTCCAGCCGGGCCGGTTGGACGGCCTCCCCGCCGATCACCAGGAGCCGGACGCAGGGCGGCAGTTCGGCCCGGTCGTCGACCAGGTGGTGGACGAGCTCGTGCCAGAAGGCGGTCGGCAGGTCCAGGACGGTGATCCGCTCGCGCTCGACCATCCGCAGGAAGCGCGGGAACGATCCGCAGTGCGCGTCGGGGTCGAGGACGAGGGTGGCGCCCGCGGTGAGTGCCGGGAGGATCTCCTCGAAGCAGGTGTCCCAGTTGAGCGAGGCGAACTGGAGCACCCGGTCCTGGGGGGTGAGGTGGAAGAGCTCGCGCAGTGCGTGGGCCGTGGCCGCGACGGCCCGGCGGGGAGTGGCGACGGGTTTCGGCTGCCCGGTCGAACCCGACGTGAAGAGAATGTAGGCCGGATGTTCCGGGCCGCTTGCGGCGCGGTCCGCCGGAAGGGTTCCGGGCGGTTCTCCGGGGAATTCCGAGAGGGCGGGTAACTCCACTAATCGAGTGCCGAGTTGGTGGTCCGCGACGGCTTCGCCGAGTATCGCCGTGCGGCAGTTCGCGGCCGTCGCCATGGCGTGTCGACGGGCCTCCGGGAATGCCGGATCGATCGGGCAGTACGTACCTCCGGCGGTCAGCACGCCGAGAAGTGCGACCACCGTTTCGGCCGTGTGGACGGCCGGCACGCAGACCGTGCCGGGGTCCGGTCCCAGGCGCCTGGCCAGGGTGTTCGCCAGCTCTGCGAGCCGGCCGTAGTCGAGGGTGCGCCCCCGCTGGACGATCGCGGGGTGTCGGGGATTGCGGCGTGCCATTTTTGTGAACGCGTGGATCAGGTCGGGAGCGACCTGGAGGGTGTCCTGATTAATTGACATGGCCGCCCCAAATGATGCTGTCGAATGCTCATCCGTGCTCGGCGAACGGCGACTCTACCGTCGAACATGCGTGGCGACAATGGATGTTGAGAGCGTTCTTCGAGGGGGGCGTGCTCGACGTGTGAACCCGCCCGAGGGCGTTCGGTCGTTCGAGTAGGGACGGCGCACGCAAGGGCGCGGAGCGGCGTGGGCGAAGGCCCGGCGACAGCCCGGTGACGGCACGTCAGGAGCCGAGCGGGGCCTCCCAGGAGAGCCGGGTGCCGCCGCCCTCGGCGGGCTCGACCGTGAAGGTGCCGCCCACCCGCTCGGCCCGCTCGGCGAGGTTGCGCAGCCCGCTGCGCCGGCCGCCCTCGGGCACGCCCACCCCGTCGTCGGCCACCACCAGGGCCACCCGCCCGGCGAGCGCCCGCAGCGTCACCTCCACCCGGCCCGCCCGCGCGTGCCGGGCGGCGTTGCTGAGCGCCTCGCCGAGGACGGCCACCGCGTGGTCGGCCAGTTCCTGCGGCACGTCGGTGTCCAGCAGGCCCTCCATGCTCAGCCGGGGCGCGAAGCCGAGCGTCCCCTGCGCCTCGGCGACGACGCGGGTGGCGCGGGCGCGCAGGCCCCGGTCGGGCTCGCTGTGGGCGCGCAGCCCGAAGATCGTCGACCGGATGATCTTGATGGTCTCGTCCAGGTCCGCCACCGCGCGGGCGACCCGGTCGGCGGCGGCCGGGCTGTCGATCAGCCGGCCCGCGCTCTGCAACGTCATCCCGGTCGCGAACAGCCGCTGGATCGCCAGGTCGTGCAGGTCCCGGGCGATCCGGTCACGGTCCTCCAGCAGCGTCAGGTGCTCGGCGTCACGCCGCCGCTCGGCCAGCTCCAGGGCCAGCGCCGCCTGGTCCGCGAAGCCCAGCAGCGGCCCGGTCTCGTCCGGCCCGAAGGCCGGCTGCCCGGCCGCGCGGGCCAGCAGCAGCACGCCCCGCCCGTACCCCGCCCCGGTGCCCAGCGGCACCGCGACCGCCGGGCCCAGCCCGTCGAAGCGCCCCGCCGGGCCCGCCGGGTAGCGGGCGTCGCAGGCCAGGTCGTCGCTGGTCACCGGCGAACCGGAGGCGTACGCGGCGCCCGACAGCGTGCCGTCCACCGGCACCGTCACCCCCAGCCGCGCGGCCGGCGCGCCGCCCAGCGCGACCTCCACCGTCAGCTCCTCCGCCCGCTCCTGCGGACCGTCCAGCGCCACCGAGACGTCGGCCAGCTCGGCGCCGGCGATCTCCCCGGCCCGGCGGGCGATCAGCTCCACCACCTCCAGCCGGGGCGCGCCCGACAGCAGGCTGCGGCTGATCTCCGCGCTGGCCCGGAGCCAGCGCTGGCGCAGCTGCGCCTCCTCGTACAGCCGGGCGTTGTCGATCGCCACCCCGGCCGCGACCGCCAGGGTGGAGATCACCGCCTCGTCGTCGGTGTCGAAGTCCAGCCCGCCGCGCTTGTCGGTGAGGTACAGGTTCCCGAACACCTCGCCGTGCACCCGCACCGGCACCCCGAGGAAGGTGTGCATCGGCGGATGGTTCGGCGGGAAGCCCGCCGAGGCCGGGTGCTCGGACAGCACCGGGCAGCGCAGCGGCTGCGGGTCGCGGATCAACTCGCCGAGGATGCCCCGGCCGGACGGCGGCGGGCCGATCTCGGCGATCTCCTCCTCGGACATCCCCACCGTCAGGAACTGCGACAACGAGTGCCCGTCCGGGCCGATCACCCCGAGCGCGGCGTAACGGGCGTCCACCAGGTCGGCGGCGGCCTCGACGATCCGGTGCAGCGCCTGGGCGAGGTCCAGCTCCCGGCCGACCGCGAGCACCGCCTCCAACAGGCTGTGCACCCGGTTCTGGGTGCCGCGCGCCGCGTCGATCCGCCACTGGAGCTCCTCCAGCAGCTCGTCCAGGCGCAGCCGGGGCATCCGCGCGCCGCCACCCGCCGCGCTGCCGTCCGCTCCGCCCACCGCTGTCCTCCTCGTACTCGCCCTGGCCCGTCCTCACACCCGCCGCCGGAGGGCGCCAGGTGCCGCCCGATCAGGGCGATTGCCGGATTCACGGTAGTGCCCGGGTGTCGGCACCCCGCACGCCGGGGTGCGCCGTACGCTCCCACGGGCGGGCCTTTCGTCCCGTCGCAGAGGGGCCTGCGGCCTCTGTCGCGAGGCCCTGGCGGACCGCCAGGGTGGGGGAGGAGCGGACGGGCCGTCAGTGCGCACACCGTCCCCGCGCCGCCCCGCCAAGCGCCGACACAGTGGAGGAACCCTCATGACGCCATCCGTCCTGGCCGGGGTCGACGGCTCGCCGGAGAGCACCACCGCCGCCCTCTGGGCCGCCGACGAGGCGGTGCTCCGGGGCACCCCGCTGCGCCTGGTGCACGCCTGGCCGTGGCTGACCGACGGCGTGGCCACCTTCGCCGAGCCCGACGACCTGCCGGCCGCCGCGCAGCGGGTCCTGTCCTCGGCCGCCGACGCGATCCGCGAGCGCCACCCCGACCTGGCGGTGCACACCGACGCCGTCCTGGACGCGCCGGTGGACGGCCTGGTCGCCGCGGCCGCGGACGCCGCCCTCCTGGTGCTCGGCTCGCGCGGCCTCGGCGGCTTCACCGGGCTGCTGCTCGGCTCGGTCGGCATGGCCGCGGCCGCCCGCAGCACGGTGCCGGTGGTCGTGGTGCGCGAGCCGGGCGCGCCCGACGGCGCCGGCGACGGCGTGCCCGAGGTACTGGTCGGCGTCGACGCGCACGCCCCGGAGGAGGAGGTGCTCGCCTTCGCCTTCCAGGAGGCCGCCCTGCGCGGCGCCCGGGTGCGGGCCGTGCACGGCTGGGACCTCCCGCCGGTCTTCGGCTACGCCGGCGGGGCCGTGCCGCCCACCGAGATCGCCCAACTGGAGGCGCTGGAGGCCAAACTGCTCTCCCTCGCCCTGGCCGGCCAGCGCGAGCGGCACCCGGACACCGCGGTGATCGAGGACGTCCGGCTCGGCGCCGCCCGCGGCCTGGTCGAAGCCTCCGCCGGCGCCGCCCTCCTGGTCGTCGGCCGCCGCCACCGCTCCCTCGACTTCGGCCCCCGCCTCGGCCGCGTCGCCCACGCCGCCCTCCACCACGCCCAGTCCCCAGTCGCCGTCATCCCCCACCCCTGACCAACGCCCCGGCAGCGCCCACCCGGAAAGCGGGCCAAGGCAACCCCTCACGAGTCCGAACCTCGCACCCTCCGCCGACAGATGGCCCGAACCGCACAGCGGTCCGGGCCATCCGTTGGGACCGGATCACGTCCCGACGGGGGCCGGGGGGAGTGTCAGGTTGCCGGGGGTTCGGCCGGGCGGGGGCGGGTGCCCGGGGGGAGGACTTGGGCCTTGAGGTGGAGGTCCGGGCTGTGGCGGAAGCCGAGGGTGAAGTCGACCCACTGGCCGGCCCGGAGGGGTGGGGGGTCGGCGATCATCAGGTCGGCGTCCTCCGGGGCCATTGCCAGCTCGCCGCGGCCCGGGATCGGGAGGGCGGTCACCGGCTCCCAGCGGCCTGCGGCGCCCTGGTGGAGGTGTCGCTTGATTGTGATCCTGCCGCCGAACTCCCAGCTGGCGGACGTCAGTTCGTCCGGTACGTCGCCCGGGTTGCGGATCGTGAAGAACGCCGCCGTGGCCGGGGCCGCGCCTGCCGTCGGCAGCAGCAGCCAGCCCGGGCCGGCCTCCACCGGCCGGGGCCGCCCGGCCCCGCCGACCGCCGTCCACCCGGTCAGCAGCACCAGCGTCAGCGCCGCCGCGCCCACCGGCGGGCCGACCACCCGCAGCCGTCCGAGCGCGCTCATCGCCCCGCTCATCGCCGTGCCCCCTTCCGGGCCGCCGAGGTGCCGCGCCCGGGCTGCCAGGTGCGCAGCCGCAGGCTGTTGCCGACCACCAGCAGCGAGCTGAGCGACATCGCCACCGCCGCCAGCATCGGGTTGAGCAGGCCGACGGCCGCCAGCGGGATCAGCACCACGTTGTAGCCGAAGGCCCACAGCAGGTTGGCCCGGATCGTGCCGAGGGTCCGTCGGGCCAGCCGGACGGCGTCGACCACCGCCTCGATGTCGCCGCGCACCAGGGTCAGTCCGGCCGCGCCGATCGCGGCGTCGCTGCCCGAGGCCAGCGCCACCCCGAGGTCCGCCGAGGCCAGCGCCACCGCGTCGTTGACGCCGTCGCCGACCACCGCGACCGTCCGCCCGGCGCCCCGCAGCTCGGCCACCACCGCGGCCTTGCCCTCCGGCGAGGCCGAGGCGTGCACCCGTTCGATGCCCAGCTCGCGCGCCACCGCCCGGGCCGCGCCCGGGCCGTCGCCGGTCAACAGGACGGTCTCCAGCCCCATCCCGCGCAGTCGGTGGAGCGCCCGCCAGCTGCCCGAGCGCAGCGTGTCGCCGACGGTGAGCACGGCCGCGGCCCGCCCGTCCAGCTCGACCACCACGGCCGTGCGGCCGGTGTCCGAGGCGGCGGTGACCGCGTCCGCGAGGTCGGCGGGCAGCGGCTGCGCCGTGCCGTCCGGGCGGACCACCCGTATGCTCCGGCCCTCGACCACCCCGGACACCCCGACCCCGGTGGCGGCCGCGAAGCCGTCCACCGCGGGCAGCGGACCGCAGCGCTCCCGCGCGGCCGCCGCCACGGCCCGCCCGATCGGGTGCTCCGAGCGGTGTTCCACCGCGCCGGCCAGCCGCAGCACCGCACTCTCGTCGAGTCCCGAGTCGGGCCCTTCGTCGAGCTCCGAGTCGAGCCCCGAGTCGAGGCCCTGGGCGACCGTCACCGTCGCCAGTTCCATCCGCCCGGTGGTCAGCGTCCCGGTCTTGTCCAGCACCACGGTGTCCACCCGGCGCAGGCTCTCCAGCACCTCCGGGCCGCGCACCAGCACGCCCAGCTCCGCGCCCCGCCCGGTCGCCGCCAGCAGTGCCGTCGGGGTGGCCAGGCCCAGGGCGCACGGGCAGGCGACCACCAGCACCGCGACCGCCGCCGTCACCGCCGCCTGCGGGGCCGCGCCCGCGCCGAGCCAGAAGCCCAGCACGCACACCGCGCCCGCCAGCACGCACGGCACGAACACCCCGGCCACCGCGTCGGCGAGGCGCTGCGCCCGGGCCTTGCCGGCCTGGGCGTCCGCCACCAG
Organism: Kitasatospora sp. NPDC056731; assembly: GCF_040687675.1. Classification (NCBI taxonomy): domain Bacteria; kingdom Bacillati; phylum Actinomycetota; class Actinomycetes; order Kitasatosporales; family Streptomycetaceae; genus Kitasatospora; species Kitasatospora sp. NPDC056731. Next base: position 74,322 of record NZ_JBFBNR010000019.1, on the reverse strand, counting down.
TGCGGTGATCCGGGCGAGTTGGGTGTCGGCGCCGACGGCCGTCGCCCGTACCACCAGCGCGCCGCCGACGTTGACGGTCGCGCCGGCCACCGCGTCCCCGGGGCCGACCTCCACCGGCACGCTCTCCCCGGTCAGCAGGCTCAGGTCGAGCGCCGAACCGCCCTCGACCACCACCCCGTCGGTGGCCACCCGTTCGCCCGGCCGCACCACGAACTCCTGTCCGGGCAGCAGCAGTTCGATCGGTACCAGGCGCTCTTCGCCGGTCCCGCCGTCCCGGACGCACACCTGCTTCGCGCCGAGTTCGGCCAGCGCCCGCAGCGCGGAACCGCTGCGCCGCCGTACCCGGCCCTCCAGCAGTCGCCCGGCCAGCACGAACAGCGGCACCCCGACCGCCGCCTCCAGGTAGACGTGCGCCGCGCCGCCGCCGTCCGCGGTCAGCGAGAACGGCATCCGCATGCCGACCTCCCCGGCGCCGCCGAACACCAGCGCGTACGCGGACCAGCCGAAGGACGCCACCACCCCCAGGCTGACCAGGGTGTCCATGGTGGCCGCCGCGTGCCGCAGCCCTTGCCAGGCCCGGCGGTGGAACCCGGCCGACCCCCAGGTGACCACTGGCACGGCCAGCGCGAAGCAGACCCACTGCCAGGCGGGGAACTGCAGTGACGGCACCATCGACAGCACCACCACCGGGACGGCCAGCAGCACCGTCGCCAGCAGCCGCCGGCGCTCCGCCGGCTCCTCGTCCGGCAGTCCGACGCCCGCCCCTGCGGGCGCCAACTCGGCGGTGTAGCCCGCCCGTTCGACGGCTGCCACCAGCTCTGCGACCGGCACCCCGGCGGGGTGCAGCACCCGGGCCCGACCGGTCGCCAGGTTCACCCCGGCCGTCACTCCGTCGATCCGGGCCAGCCGCTTCTCGACCCGGCCCACGCAGGCCGCGCAGGTCATCCCGCCGACCGCCAGATCGGTGCTCACCAGGGCCCCGGCGTCGGCCCCCGCGACCGGGCTCATCGCATCCCGCCCATGTCGTGCCCGCCCATCCCGGGCGCCCCGGGCGACGCGCCGCCCCCGGGCGTCAGCCCGGGAGACACCGGGCCCGCCTGCCGTCCCACCGCATACGCCACCACGAACACCACCACCAGCAGCAGGGCGAACCCCGCCAGCACACTCAAGGGCCGGACACCCGGCGACTTCGCACTCACCCCCCAGCAGTCGGACGGCGGGCGCGGTTGGTTCCCGTACGGTCCGAACCGGTGGGGCGCGCCCTGGCGCGGCGGGCCCGGCGAGACCCGTACGGCAGGCTCCGGGCCCGGATTAATTCGGATGACGCACCCGATGTGACCAGGTAACGTCCGGGACGGCGCCTCCCGATGCGCTGGGTCCCGGCTACTACCCGTCAACTAGGTGCCGGTGCCCGTGGTCGGTTCCGGGAGGCGCCCATACGCGCTCGGCCCCGGGGCCGTTCCAGCCCGTGACCCGGGTCATGGCCCGGGGTCCGGGCGAATCCGCCCCCTGTTGAAATCTGATCGTCATAAGATCCCTTCGTGTGCCGAAGAGCGGCACCCGGCCCGGCCGCGCGAGCTCGTGCGGCCGGACGGATGGTCAACGCAGCGGGGAGTAGCGATGACACGTACGGGGAAGCGGATGCTGGCCGCCAGCGCGGCCGCGCTGGCGGGGGTACTGGCGGTCGCCGGGACGGCCTCGGCGCAGCCGGGCCCGGCTGCGGTCCAGAGCGGTATGGGGACGGGGGAGATCCTGCCGTACCCGGGGGAGACGGGCCTGATCTGGATCCCGGACTGGATCGGCGACGGCGGCGCGGTGACGGCCTCCGTCAACCCCTCGCAGCCCTTCACCGTGACGGTGGGCTGCCAGGGCGGCGGCTCGGTCAAGGTCCACGTCGCCGGCCTGGCGCCGGCCGACTTCACGGTCCAGTGCCCGGTCGGCGCGACCGGCACCGACTCGGTGGAGATCCCCGCCCGGCCCGGTCGGGACCTCCTGTTCACGGTGACCGCCTCCGACCAGGCGATCCACTGGGGCATGTACGCCACTCAGGCGGACTGACCCCGCCGCGCGTCCCGGAACGGGTCCCGTTCGGTCCTGCCGCGCGCGCGACGGGACTGAACGGGACCGAACGGAACTGAACGGGACCGGCTCTAACGCCGCACGCTGCGCGGCCCGGTGACCGCCGCGCCCAGCGCGCCGACCCGGGCCCGCAGTTCGCGGTCGGCGGTGACGACCAGGCAGTCCCGGTCCGGCTGTTCGGCTCTGGCCGCCCGGACCAGCTCGACGATCCGGTCGTCACCGCTGCCAGCCGCCGCGACCACCCGCACCTCGGGCAGTCCGCCCACACCCCGGGCCGCGCCCTCCACGACCAGCACCACCTCCAGCGGCCCGGGCCGTTCCGGCAGGCCCTGCCCGGCGACGGCGACCAGCGCGTCCCGCAGCCGCTCGGCGGCGCCCCGTCGATCCCGCCACCACCCGTCGGGCACCGACCCGACCACGTTGGCCCCGTCCACCACCAGCAGCGGCAGCCCGCCCCGGGTCCCATCCGCGTCCTTGTCCTCCATGGCCTCTCCCACGCCCTTCCTCGTCACGCCTTTCCCAGGGCCGGCCCGGCGAGTGACCGGGCCGGCGGGGCCGCCGGGCGAACCCACCGGGGCCCCGTCAGCCGGGTGGTGCGTCAGGTGAGGGTGATCCGGATGCCGACGGTGCCGCGCTCGCCGCGGCGCAGGCGGCTGCCGAGCAGGGTGAGCACACCGAGCAGGCCGTACTTCTGGCGCAGCAGGGTGCGGTAGGCGGCGGTGCGTTCGGGGCCGAGGATCTCGGCGGTGGCGGGGTAGTGCTCGCCGGTCGGCCGGCCCTTGACGTCGCAGGGGCCCACCAGGACGTCCGCGCGGTTGCGGATCCGCTTGACCTTCCAGGAGTCGGCGACGGTCCAGACGCCGAGCGCCTCGCCGTCGCGCACCACCCACACGGGGGTCGGCACGGTGGTGCCGTCCTTCTTGTAGGTGGTGACGAGCAGGTAGCTCCCGGAGGAGAGGCTGACGATCCGGGCGAGCCGGTCGGAGGGAACGGGGTCGGGCGTGGTCATGGCCGGAAGTCTAGGGCGTGCCTGATCATTCCCGCCGGGCGCGCGGCAGGGCGTGCCTGACCAGGGCCCGGGCCCGGCGGGCCAGCCCGTGGTGGCGGTGCCTGCCGAGGGCGGTGGCGCCCGGGTCGGGGAGTGCGGCCGGGTCGGCGGCGAGTGCGGAGCGGCGGCGGGCGGCGGTGCGCGCGGCGGCCCACAGGGCGAGGACGGCGCCGAGGGCGATGGCCGTCCAGGCGGCCGGGGCGAGGCCGGGGTCGTTGCCCCGGACGGCCTGCGGGTGCGCCTGGCCGGCGATGGCGGCGGGGGCGGCGGACGAGGCGGCGCCGGCCCGGCCGGTGATGGTGGCCGGGTGGGCGGCCGCGGTGTCCTCCACCAGTTGCCCGACCGGCTGGACCTTGCCGGCCGCCGCGAAGCCCCAGTCGAGCAGCTCGGCCGCCTCGTCGTAGACCCGGGTCTGGGTGTCCGGGTGCATCACCGTCACCAGCAGGGTGCGCCCGCCGCGCTGGGCGGCGCCGGTGAAGGTGGCGCCCGCGTTGGTGGTGTAGCCGTTCTTGACGCCGATCAGGCCCTGGTACTTGCCGAGCAGCCGGTCGGTGTTGGCGATGTCGAAGCTGGTGCGCTGCCCGGTGAGCTTGTCGAGTCCGCCGGGGAAGTGCGCGGTGCGGGTGGAGCAGTAGGAGCGGAAGTCGGCGTTGCGCAGCCCGGCGCGGGCGAAGAGGGTGAGGTCGTAGGCGGAGGAGACCTGGCCGTCCATGTCGTAGCCGTCGGGGGAGACCACCTTGGTGTCGCGGGCTTGCAGGGCCTGGGCGCGGGCCTGCATCTCGGTGACGGTCTGCTGGAGGCCGCCGTTCATGTGCGCGAGGACGTGGACGGCGTCGTTGCCGGAGCTGAGGAAGACGCCCCGCCAGAGGTCTTCGACGCGGTACGGCAGGTCCTCCTTGACGCCGACGAGGCTGCTGCCGGCGCCGACGTTGGCCAGTTCGGCCGTGGTGACCTTGTGCTCCGTCGTGCGGTCGAACTTGGGCAGCACGGTGTCCGCGAAGAGCATCTTCAGGGTGCTGGCCGGGGGGAGCTGGAGGTGGGCGTTGTGGGCCGCGAGGACCTCGCCGGTGCCGGCGTCGGCGATGAGCCAGGACCGCCCGGTCAACGTGGGCGGCAGCGCGGGCGCCCCGGCCAGCGGAGCGACCTGGACGGTGGACTGGCCGAGCCGTTCGCCGCCGATCGCACCGGCGGCGTCCTGCCCGGGGGCGGTCGGGGCGCCGGCGGCGAGCATCAGGGTGGACACCGCGGCGGCCGCCGCCACTCTGCTGACATGCTGTGGCATCTGCTGCACACGGCGAACGTACCCGGGGCGCCGCCGGGCCGCCGCGCCTGCTGCTCCGTCCGGATCCCGGGCGGTACGGCGGTCCGGATCCCGGGTGGTACGGATCCCGGGTGGTACGGCGGTCCGGACCCCGGGCGGGACGGCGCCGGGACGGCCGGGGGAAGGCGACGGGACGACTTTGGTCATCCCCGGGTCGCGCCGAAAGTCGGATTCCCGGGCGCCGGGAGCTGCCTAGGCTCGGGGTATGAAGACGCTGCTCGGCTATCTCGGTTTCGTGCTGATCCTCGGCGGCGGGTCCGGCCTGGCGGCGGACTGGCTGGGGGGCTTCCGGCTGTTCGGCTTCGTCCGTTTCCTGGTTCCGGACGGCCATGAGACCGCCGGGTACGCCACTCTGCTGGTGCTCGGCATCCTGCTGGCGATCCCGGCGGCCCGCCGGGGCTGATCAGCGGCTCAGCCCAAGGCCTGATCCGCGTCCCGATCGGAGCCCTGTTCGGAGCCCTGATCAGCCCCCGCCCCCGAGGCCGCCACGCCGTCGAGCAGGACGGCGAGCCCGGTGCGGAAGGCCGCCCGGTCGCGGTCCTGCGGCGTGCCGTCGCCGGCGCCCTGGAGGGCGGTGAGCAGGGGGAAGCGGTCGGTGAAGTCCGGTGCCAGTTCGGCGAGTCGGGCGGACCGGGCGGTCCACCAGTCCTCGTCGGCGATGCCGGTCGCGGCGGCGGCGCCGCGCGATTCGGCGGCCACGGCGGCCGTGCCGCGGACGAACTGCCAGAGCGCCGCGACGACGCCGTGCAGCCGCGCGGGTGCGAGGGCGGCCGGTTGCAGGGCGCGCAACAGGCCTTCCATGGCGGCGAGTTCGGCCGGTCCGAGCACCGGGCGGGCCTGCGAGACCTGGAGGATCCAGGGGTGGCGCAGGTAGCAGGCGTACAGTTCCTCGGCCCAGGCGGTGACGGCGGGGCGCCAGCCGTCCAAGTCCGCGACGTCCAGCCGTAGTTCGCCGAGTGCCCGGTCGTGCATCAGGTCGAGGAGTTCGGCCTTGCCCGGGACGTAGGTGTAGAGGGCCATGGCGGTGCGGCCGAGCCGTTCGCCGACGGCGCGCATCGAGAGCGCGGCCATGCCGTCCGCGTCGGCGACCGCGATGCCGGCGGAGACGATCGCGTCGACGCTGAGGCCCGGTTTGGGGCCGCTGCGCCCGGTGTGCGGTTGCGGTGGTGTGCCCCAGAGCAGGGACAGGGACCGGTGGGCGTCGCCCTGTCCGGCGTAGACGACCATGCAGCAACTCCTTATGGCGTAAAGTATCCTCGGCCGCGACAACTCTTTATGCCGTAAGGTTATCAACCGAAGGGGTTATTCGATGACACTGCCCGTCACCTTCGTCGACGTCGTCGAGGTCCGCCGGATCACGCCGCGCACCGCCCGGGTCACCTTCGAGGCCGAGGCCCTGGCGGACTCCGTGGGCGCGGCGCCCGACCAGCAGGTGAAGCTGTGCTTCCCCCGCCCCGGCCAGGCGGTGCCCGAACTGCCCGCGCAGAGCGACGACCCGATGAGCTGGTACCAGGCGTACCTGGCGATCCCCGAGGCCGGGCGCCCGCTGCTGCGCAGCTTCACCCTCCGGCGTCGCCGGCCCGGCACCCGGCTGGTCGAGATCGACTTCGTGCTGCACGGCGACACCGGCCCGGCCGCCGCCTGGGCGGAGCGCGCGGAGCCCGGGCAGCGACTCGGGATGGTCGGCCCCTCGGCGCTGTACGCCCCGCCGGTCCCGCTCGCCGAGGCCGCCGCCGCTGCTGACTGGGTGCTGCTGGCCGGGGACGAGTCGGCACTGCCGGCGATTGCGACGCTGGTCGAGGCGCTGCCCGCCGGGGTGCGGGCCCTCGCGTTCGTCGAGGTCGCGGACGAGGCCGAGCGGCAGCCGCTGGAGGGCCGCGCCGAGCTGGCCGTGCACTGGCTGGTCCGGGGCGGGGCGGCCCCCGGGGTCGTGCTGGCCGGGGCCGTGCGGTCCGCCGAGCTGCCGGCCGGCGCGCCGTTCGCCTGGCTCGCGGGGGAGGCGGGCGCGGTGCGGGCGCTGCGCCGCCACCTGGTGGCGGAGCGCGGTGTGCCGAAGCGGTCGATCGACTTCACCGGGTACTGGCGCCACCGGCTGACCCAGGACGACGCGCCCACCGCCGAGGATCTGGCGGACGCCCAGGAGCGGTTGGCCGCCGGCTGATCGGGTGCTGATCGCTCCGGTGGCCGGGGGATTCCGGCCACCGGAGTGCCGGTGCACCCGTGCGCCCGTTCTGTCATGTCCGGTTTCAGAGTGGGTCCGATGGGAAGGCTGTGTGGCGGCGCTGACGGTGTGTCCCAGGTGGCGGTGGTCCGCCACTGTCCAGAGTTCGCCACCGATTTTTTCCGACCGGGATCGGACAGTTCCGACCGGGTCTGGTCAGCGAAAAGGGGCGGACATGGCCCGATTTCTGCCGTGAATTTTACTTTCTGATGGTCTTTTTTACTTTCTAATGGGGATTTCCCCCCTTGTCGTGGTCGTGTCGGATGCGCTGGAATTCGACCGCTGTCGGGACGCGCGGTCCGGAGCAACCACGCGTCCGACCTGGATCCGCGTACGCTGGGCCGCGCAACCTGACGTCTCATCAGACGAAAGGATGTCCATTGATCGGCTGGCGGAAATCCCAGCTAGCGGCTGCCGTCACGGTCACCGCCGCGTCCATGGTCCTGACCTTCGGGTCCAGTGCCAACGCAGCTCCGCTCCCGGACCCGCAGAACGCCCCCGTGGCGTCCGCGGACGGGACCCCGGTGCCGGTGATCGTGATTCTCAAGGACCAGATAGCGGACGCCCCGGCCGACAGCGGCCACCTCGGCGCCCGTCAGCAGAAGGCCGCGAACGCCCAGGCGCCGCTGCTGGACAAGGTCAAGGCCAACGGCGGCACCAACATCAAGAGCTTCGTGGTCGGGAACGCGTTCTCGGCCACGGTGAGCCCCGCGCTGCGTGCCGCGCTGCTGGCCGACCCGGCCGTCGCCTCGGTCGTCGCGGACGAGCAGGTCACCGTCACGCCGCCGGCCGCCGGCAAGGCCGCGGCCGCGAAGGACGCCGCGGACACCAAGGCCGGCGCCAAGTCGGCCAAGGCCGCCGCCCCGCAGGCCGTTTCGGGCAGCAACGGCCAGGGCGCCGAGCAGAACGCGACCAACACGATCTGCCCGTCCGACCCGTCCCAGCCGCTGCTGGAGCCGGAGGGCCTCTACTCGACGCACGCCGTCGGCGCCGACGGCAAGCCCGGCGCGGCCGACCTGGCCACCGGCAAGGGCGTCAAGGTCGCCTACATCGCGGACGGCCTCGACCCGAACAACCCGGACTTCATCCGGGCCGACGGCTCGCACGCGGTCGTCGACTACCAGGACTTCGCGGGCGACGGCGTGAACGCGCCGACCGGTGGCGCGGAGGCCTTCGGCGACGCCTCGGCGGTCATCGCCCAGGGCCGCCAGGTCTACGACGTCTCGAAGTTCGTGAACGCCTCGCGCGGTCTGCCGGCCGGCTGCAACATCCGCATCCGCGGCCTCGCCCCGGACGCCTCGCTGGTCGCCCTGCGGGCCGGCGGCGAGATCATGTCGAACTCGTCGATCCTGCAGTCCATCGACTACGCGGTCTCGGTCGCCAAGGTCGACGTGCTGAACGAGTCCTTCGGCGGCAACGTCACCCCGGACAGCGGCGCGCACGACACCATCTCGCTGTTCAACGACCAGGCCGTCAAGGCCGGTGTCACCGTCTCCGTCTCCACCGGCGACGCGGGCATCAGCGGCACCATCGGCACCCCGGCCACCGACCCGAACGTGATCGCGGTCGGCGCCTCGACGGACAACCAGAACTACCAGCAGACCGGCTACGCGGCCGCCCAGTTCTCCAACAAGACCTGGAGCAACAACCGCATCTCCGCGCTCTCCTCGGGCGGCTTCACCCAGGCCGGCCGCACGGTCGACCTGGTCGCGCCGGGCGAGTCGGACTGGGCGCTCTGCTCGCCCGACACCAGCAAGTACACCGACTGCACCGGCTTCAGCGGCCAGGGTTCGCCGATCCAGTCGTTCGGCGGCACCAGCCAGGCCGCGCCGTTCGTCACCGGCGCCGCGGCCCTGGTCATCCAGGCCTACCGCGACACCCACAACGGCCAGTCGCCCGCCCCGGCGCTGGTGAAGAAGTTCATCACCGGCACCGCCCAGGACCTCGGCGTCCCGGCCGAGGAGCAGGGCGCCGGCCTGCTGAACGTCCGCGCCGCCGTCGAGGCCGCCCGCGGCTACCACGCCGGCTCCGGCGCGTCGGACAGCAAGACCGTCGTCGTCACCACCGGTCAGGTCGACATCGCCGGCAACCCCGGCTCGACCCACACCGCCGACGTGACCGTCACCAACACCAGCTCCGCCCCGCAGACGGTCAGCGGCGCGACCCGCACCTTCGTGCCGCAGTCGAGCAACCAGCAGACCGTCCAGCTGGACACGGCCTCCACCGACACCTTCAAGTACGCCACCAACGGCGCCACCTGGGTGCAGAAGCAGGTCAAGTTCACCGTCCCGGCCGGCGCCGACCGCCTCGCGGCGTCGATCGCCTGGCAGGGTGCGGCCAGCCCGGTCACCAACGGCTCCGTGGTCCGCATGACGCTGCTCGACCCGTCGGGCCGCTTCGAGACCAACACCCGTCCGCAGGGCGGCGCCACCCCGGCCGACTTCGGCCTGGTGGACGTCCCGCACCCGGTGGCCGGCGAGTGGACCGCCGTCCTGTACACCCCGGCGGGCAAGGCCGGCTACAACGGCGCGGTCCAGCTGGGCACCGCCACCCAGCGCGCGGTGCCGGCCGGCGCCGTCAGCCCGAGCGTCGCGGACCTGAAGCCGGGTGAGACCAAGACCCTCAAGGTCCAGCTCACCACCCCGGGCACCAGTGGCGACTCCAGCCAGGCGATCACCGTCGCCAGCTCCAACGGCACCGCCACCAGCGTTCCGGTCGTGCTGCGCAGCCTCGTCCCGGTCAACCAGGGCAAGGGCACCTTCACCGGCACCATCACCGGTGGCAACGGCCGCAACGCCTCGCCGACGCAGAGCTTCGCGTACGCCTTCGACGTCCCGAAGGGCCAGAAGGACCTGCGGGTCGGCCTCACCGTCGCCAAGGACCCGAAGCTGCTCATGCAGGGCGCGCTGATCAGCCCGAACGGTACCCCGATCGACATCGAGGGCAACGGCCTGCTCGACGCGCAGGGCAACCTGACCGGCACCACCGCCGGCGTCTCGGCCACCACCGTCAACCCGGCCGCCGGCCGCTGGCGGTTCGTCCTGAACGTGCTCGGCCCGGTCAGCGGCCAGGAGCTCGCCCAGGACTTCACCGGCACCGTCGCGTTCAACCAGAACGTCGCCACCGCCGCCGGCCTGCCGAACGACCCGCACGCCAAGCTGGCGGCCGGCAAGCCGGTCACCGTCCAGGTGAACTACACCAACAACACCGTCGCCACCCAGAAGATCTCGGCCGACGGCCGCCTGGACCGCCGCACCGACCTCCCGCTGGTGCCGCAGGGCGCCTCCGCGACGGTCACCCTGCCGCTGAGCCTCACCTCCGCGGTGCCGTCCTTCCTCGTCCCGCCGGGCACCGACCAGCTGAAGGCGGTGGCGGCCTCCTCGACGCCGGCCCACCTGGAGCTGTCCGGCACCACCGGCTCGCCGGACCTCTTCGGCGACCTGAAGAAGGCCCAGGACGGTTCGACCATCTCGGTCGTGACCGACAACGGCAGCGCGTCGCAGCCGGTCCTCCCCGGCGTGTGGGGCACCTTCCTGCAGCAGGTCGGCCCGTTCGGCACCGCCGGCGCCCCGGCCGGCACCGCCACCATCACCGCGACCGCGCACACCCAGGCGTTCGACCCGGCGCTGACCTCCAGCACCGGTGACCCGTACGCCCTGGCGGTCAACGCCTCGGCCCCGGCCGCCAACCCGGTGACCGTCCCGTCGGGCGGCAAGGGCTCGCTCCAGGTGACCGTCACTCCGACCGGTCCGAAGGGCAGCACCGTCCACGGTGTGCTGTACCTGGTGTCCGCCCCCAGCTCGGTGGCGACCGCCAACAACACCCTGGGCACCACCGGTTCGGTGCTCGCGGCGATCCCGTACAGCTACACGGTGAACTGACCTTCCATCACCGCGCCGAGGCCGTCCCGGAGTTCCGGGGCGGCCTCGGTCGTTTCCCCGGGGCAGGCGGGAATACCCCGCGCTCCCGGCGGTGTTGTGCCGGGCAGGACCGGGGCGAAGCGGATGCGCCGGCCCTTCCACCGGACCGGGAGCGGGACTTGAACGACGCGATCAAGCACAGCCACGTCGAGGTGAACGGCGTCCGTCTGCACGTCGCGGAACAGGGCGAGGGCCCGCTGGTCCTGCTGCTGCACGGCTTCCCGGAGAGCTGGCACTCCTGGCGCCACCAGTTCGCCCCGCTCGCCGCGGCCGGCTACCGGGTCGTCGCCCCCGACCAGCGCGGCTACGCCCGCAGCGAGCAGCCCGAGCGGGTGGACGCGTACTCCCTGCTGCACCTGGTCGGCGACGTCACGGCGCTGATCGGCGCGCTCGGCGAGGAGCGGGCCGTCGTGGTCGGGCACGACTGGGGCGCGCCGGTCGCCTGGGCCACCGCCGCGCTGCGGCCGGACCTGGTGCGCGGGGTCGCCGGGCTGAGCGTGCCGCCGCTGCCCAGCGGGCCGCGGCCGCTGCGGGAGGCCCGGGAGAACTTCGGCGAGGGCTTCTACCAGATCTACTTCCAGGAGCCGGGCCGCGCCGACGCCGAACTCGCGGCCGACGTGAAGTCCAGCTTCCGCCGCATCCTGGGCGGTGGCCTGCGCCGCGAGGGGAAGCCGCAGCCGTGGGTCGTCCCCGAGGGCAAGGCCCTGCTGGACACCATCCCGGAGCCGGCGCAGCTGCCGGCCTGGCTCACCGAGGCGGACATCGACGCCCTCGCGGCCGACTACGCCCTGCACGGCGAGCACGCCTTCACCGGCGGGCTCAACTGGTACCGGAATATCGACCGCAACGCCGAACTGATGGCCGCCTTCGACGGCGTGACGATCGACGTGCCCGCGCTGTACGTGGCCGGCGAACAGGACATGGTGAACGCGCTCGTCCCGCCGGCGGTGCTGGCCCACCTGCTGAGCCGGGTGCCCAAGCTGCACCGCCACGTCCGGCTGCCGGACACGGGGCACTGGACGCAGCAGGAGCGCCCGGCGGAGGTCAACGAGGCGCTGCTCGACTTCCTCAAGCACCTGGACGCCTGACGCCCGCCCGGCTCCGGCCCGGGTGTCGGGTCGGAGCTGTGCGGCGGTGTGATCAGTGGTGGTGGTGGCTGCCCATGGGGTGGTCGCAGGCGCGGCACCTCCGGATGAAGAGGAGGCTCAGGCCGACGGTGACCACCGCACCGAGCGCCACCCCGGTACCCCGCACCGTCTTGCGGGCCGCGTTGCCGCCGATCGAGCCGGTGCACCGCGAGCAGTTCTGGCATCCGGTCCGGACCGGGATCTTCTTCCCCACGACGCTTCCTCCCAGGCGAGGTCCCGACCAGCGGCCGGGCTCGTGAACGTCCCGCAGCAGCTTATAACTTGAGCTGCCCGTTCATGACTTGAGCTGCCCGTCCTCGCCCGGCGAACGATCATCCGCCCGGCGAACGATCATCCGCTCGACGGACCGGCCCCGTACGGGTCGAGGAGTCCGGCCACGAGCCGGCGTGCGTACGCGGGGTCGAGGCAGGCCGGGCGGAAGAGGATGCGGTACATCAGGGGGGCGACGACGCCGTCCATGACCGCCTCGACGGCGGGGGTGTCCTCCCCGCGGCCGCCCGCCCGGCTCAGCACGGCGCCGACCTGTTCGGCCGCGTAGTCCGAGCACTGGCCGGCGTTGCCGCCGTCCGGGTCGCCGAGCAGGGCGTCGCGGATGTAGGCGCGGCCCGAGGGGGAGGCCATCTCGTCGAGGAACTGCTCGGCCCAGGCCGTCAGGTCGGACCGCAGGTCGCCGAGGTCCTCCGGTGCCGCGTCGGGCCGCAGGCGCTCCACGGCGACGTCGGACAGCAGTTCCTGGAGGTCGCCCCAGCGGCGGTAGACCGTCGACGGGGTGACGCCCGCGCGCTGGGCGACCAGCGGCACCGTCAGCGCGTCGCGGCCCACCTCGGCGAGGAGTTCACGCACAGCGGTGTGCACCGATGCCTGGACCCGGGCGCTGCGCCCGCCGGGGCGCACCATCTGTTTGCGACTCATGATTAACACCTTAAAGCACAATCCTTGCGTTTACGGGTGCCGGGGTGCCGGGGCGCCGGGGCGCCCGCCCCGCGCGCCGACCGGGCCGGCGCCGTACGGCCCGGCCCGCCTGCTGTTCTCAGACCGCCGGCGCGAGCGCCCGCGCGGGCTGCGCCCGCTCGTAGGCGTGGCCGACCCGCAGCAGCGTGCGCTCCCCGAGCGGCCGGCCGAGCAGCTGCATGCCGATCGGCAGGCCCGCCGCGTCCCGGCCGACCGGGACGGACAGGGCGGGCACCCCGGTGATGTTGGCGGGGGCGGACAGGCGCACATAGGCGTCGGGGACGCCCTCGACCATGCCGTCGGGCCAGCTGACGGTCTCCTGGCCGGCCCGTACCGCGGTGACCGGGACGGTCGGGGCGGCGATCACGTCGACCTCCTCCAGCATCCGGGCCCACTCCTGCCGCATGAGCGTCCGGGAGCGTTGGGCGCGCAGGTAGTCCCCGGCGGTCATCAGCTCGCCGGCCTCCAGCAGGACGCGGACGTCCGCCTGGTACAGCTCGGGCACCGCCCGCAGGGAGTGCTCGTGGTAGGCGGCGGCCTCCGGCGCCACCAGCCCCCACAGGGTCGCCTGGAGGTAGCGGGTCATCGGGATGTCGACGTCGACGAGCCGTGCGCCGAGCGCCTCCAGGTGTCCGATGGAGCGCCGGACGGCGGCCTCCACCTCCGCGTCGACGTGGTCGAAGTAGTAGCTGCGCGGCACGCCGACGCGCAGCCCCGCCAGGTCCGTGCCCGCGCCCGGCCGGTGGTCCACGGCGGGGGCGGCCAGCGAGGCGGGGTCGCGCGGGTCGTGTCCGGCGAGGGCGTCCAGGACGAGGGCCGTGTCCTCGACGGTCCGGGCGATCGGGCCGACGTGGTCCAGCGACCAGGACAGGGACGTGACGCCGTGGCGGGGGACGAGGCCGTAGGTCGGCTTGAGGCCGACGACCCCGTTGAGCGCGGCGGGCACCCGGATCGAGCCGCCGGTGTCGGTGCCCAGCGCGAAGGTCGCGGCGCCCGCGGCGACGGCGACGGCGGATCCGCCGCTGGAGCCGCCGGCGACTCGCTCGCGGTCCCAGGCGTTGCCGGTCTGCGGGGTGGTCAGGCCGTACGCGAACTCGTGGGTGTGCGTCTTGCCGACCAGGATCGCGCCGGCCGCGGCCAGGCGGGCGGCGACCGTGCTGTCGGTCTGCGCGCGGTGGTCGGCGCGGACCCGGGAACTGGCTGTGGTGGCCAGCCCGGCGACGTCGATCAGGTCCTTGAGCCCCATCGGCACGCCGTGCAGCGGCCCCCGGTGCAGGCCGCGCGCCGCTTCCTGCTCGGCCTCGCGGGCCGCCCGGCGCGCCCGCTCCGCGGTGACCGCGACGTAGGCGCCGAGGTGCGGTTCGACCTGCTCGATGCGGTCGAGGACCGAGTCCACCAGTTCGACGGGGGACAGTCGCCGGGCCCGGATCTCCTCCGCGGCGGCGGCGAGGGAGAGTTCATACGGCTGCATCGTGCTCCTCCTCTTCCGTGTCGTGGGCGCTTTCCGCGCGGTAGGCGCTCGCGGGCGGGGTGTCCCCGAAGTCCAGTTCCCGCAGGACCGCGACGACGGAGAGCAGCTGGTTGGCGGTGGCCGCGACCGCGTCGTGGCGGTCGGTGGGCAGGGGGAGCCCGGCCCGGGCGGCCCAGCGGGCGGCCTCGGGCGGCGTGAGGTCGGTGGTGGGTGGTTCGCCTGAGGGGCGTTCGGCGGAGGACATGGGCGTTCTCTCCTGATCGGGGCTGGCGCGAGATGGCGCCTGCAGCAAAAGCTAACCGTTTGCGTTAGTCGGACTGTAGGTCCTACGATGACTTAACGCAAACGGATTGCGTTTACGGGAGGAGCCCCCATGTCCAGCGCCACGTCCGACGCCCCCGCCCCCGCCTGGACGGTGGGCGGCGTCACCGTCCACCGCATCGACGAGACCCTCCTGCCGCCCGCGACCGGGCCGTGGCTGCTGCCCGAGGCGACCCCCGAGGTGGTGACCGGCCACGACTGGCTGCACCCCCACTTCGCCGACCGCGAGGGCGTCCTACACCTCGACAGCCACAGCTTCGCGTTCGTCGTGGGCGGGCTGCGCGTCCTCGTCGACACCGGCATAGGCAACGGCAAGGAGCGGGCCAACCCGGCCTGGCACCAGCTGCGGACCGACTACCTGGAGCGCCTTGCCGCCGCCGGCTTCCCCCCGGACTCCGTAGACCTGGTGATCCTCACCCACCTGCACGCCGACCACGTCGGCTGGAACACCCGGGAGGTGAACGGCGAGTGGATCCCCACCTTCCCCCACGCCCGCTACCTCACCTCCCGCGTCGAGCGGGAGTTCTGGGCCGGGTACGACCTGGAGGAGGCGCGCAGGCAGATGTTCCTCGACTCCGTGATCCCGGTCGAGCGGGCCGGGTTGCTGGACCTCGTCGACGTCCCGGCCGAGGGCGTCGAGATCGCCCCGGGCCTGCGCCTGATCCCCACCCCCGGTCACACCCCCGGCCACGTCGCCGTCGAACTGACCAGCCGGGGCGAGGCGGCGCTGATCACCGGTGACTGCATCCACCACCCGGTCCAGCTCGCCCACCCCGCCATCGGCGCCTGCGTCGACATCGACCCGCGGCAGTCCGAGGCCTCGCGCCGCAAGCTCCTCGGCTCCCTCGCCGACACGGACACCCTCCTGCTCGGCACCCACTTCGCGCCGCCCACCGCCGGCCGCGTGCTCACGGACGGGGACGCCTACCGGCTGCTGCCCGTCCCCTCGGCCTGACGCCGCGTTCGACCTCCCCAGGACGCTCGTACCCCTTCACCGGTCCTGCGCTCGGGGTCCGTCGACCGCACACTCGTCTGGATCGGGACGGGCGCGCGGGGTGGGGGTGGTGAGCCGGAGTCGGTTCCCCGGGGTTCGATTCCCGCGCGATCTGTCGTTTATCTGGCGATACCGCCTCTGAGCTGCGAAATCCTGCTGGCAGCAGACGTCGGTGATCCCCTAGAGTCGGCGCGCCCGCCCCGGTCGGGGCGCTGGCGGCACCGGCGTGCGAGTCCGAGCACGCGGCGATTCCAGGAGTTGACGATCTGATGGTGTGTGTGGCGTGTGGGGCGCGTCCCGCGGGGACCGAGAGCCGACGCTGCTTCGGCTGCGCGGAGGCGGCCCCGGGCTGGGCTGCGCTCCGACCGGCGAACGGCCTTGCCGTGGCGGTCTACGTCCTGCTGGGGTTGAACGCGGTGTTGGCGGCGGCGGCGGTCGTGGCCGGCCTCTGGTCCGATGCCCTGTTGGGCCAGTTGGCGGACGGGTCGGCTGACCTCGACGACTTCGATGCCGTGGACTCCCTGGTGAACGGGCTGAACGGGGCCTTCCTCCCGCTGGCGCTGGCCACCGCCGTGGTGTTCATCATCTGGTTCTACCGCATCCGCCAGAATGCCGACCTGCTGCTGCCGCACGGGCACCGCCGCGGACGCGGCTGGACCATCGGGGCCTGGGTCACCCCGGTCGTCCTGCTCTGGTTCCCCTGGCAGCTGATGGTGGACTGCTGGCGGGCGAGCGCTCCGCTGGACGCGGAGGGACGGCGCCGCGCGGTGTCGGAGAAGGTCCTGGTCCTGTGGTGGTCCACCTGGATCGGCGCGCTGGTCGTCAACCGGATCGCCAGCTCGATGATGAAGCACGTGAACCTGACGGTGCTCGCCAGCCTGGAGGACCTGCGCGAGACCATCCGGGTGGAGGCCGCCGGCTCGGCGCTGCGCCTGGTCGCGGCCGTCGCGGCGATTCTGGTGGTCCAGCGGCTGACGGCCATGCAGTCGGCGCGCCGGGCCGACATCAACCCGATCGCTGCCAGGGCCGCCCAGGTGGCGGCCGAGGAGGCCCGGGCGCAGGCGCAGGCGTAGGCTTCGGCCGCTGTGGCGGCGGACTCGGAAGCTCCCTAGACCGGCAGCAGGCGGGCGATCAGTTCGCCGAGGCGGCGGGCGTTGCGGCAGGAGTGCATCTGCACGACGCCCGCGTAGTCGGCTGCGGCGGAGTCGCCGGTCGGCCAGAGGGCGGGCTGCTCGGGGTTGAGCCAGTGGACCCGTCGGGCCCGGCCGGCGATCCGGCGCAGCGCGTCCAGGTTCGGGTCGCGGTGGTTGTTGCGGGCGTCGCCGAGGATCAGCACGCTGGTGCGCGGGCCGACCGCGTCCAGGTGCCGTTCGGCGAACTCGCCCAGGGCGGAGCCGTAGTCGCTGTTGCCGTGGTGGCCCATCACCTTGGCCTCGGTGAGGATCCGGGCGGCGAGCCGGGCCGGGTCGGCGTCGCCGCGCGCCAGCAGGGCGGTGACCTCGGCGGTGCGGTTCACGAAGGCGAACACCCGTACCTTGCTGAACTGTTCGCTCATCGCCTGCACCAGCAGCATGGTGAAGTCGGCGAATCCGGCCACCGAGCCGGAGACGTCGCACAGCAGCACCAGTTCCGGCCGGGCCGGGCGGCGCAGCCGGTAGGCCGGGCGCAGCGGCACCCCGCCGGTGGACAGCGAGCGGCGCAGGGTGCGGCGCAGGTCGATCTGTCCGCGTGCGGCGCGGCGGCGCCGGGCGGCCAGCCGGGTGGCCAGCTTGCGGGCCAACGGGTGGACGGTGCGGCGCAGTTCGGCGAGCTGGTCGCGGCCGGCGGCGAGGAAGTCGATCCGGTCGGCGGTGGGTGCGACGGCGCGTTCGGCGATCCGCTCGGCGCCGCGCAGTTCGGCGACCCGGCGGCGGGCCTCGGTGGCGACCAGGGCGCGGAAGTCCTGGATGCGGCGGCGGATCTCGTCGGCGAGGACGCGGTCGGACAGGTCCGGGGCGGTGGCCTGCTCGCGCAGGGCGGCGAGGATCCGGGCGAGCAGCGTCTCGGGGGCGAGCCGGCCGAGCGCCTGGTGGGCCGACCAGCCGTCCGAGGCCGGCGTGGCTCCGGCGCCGTACCGGCCCAGGGCCTCCACCACCTCGCCGGCCAGCCGGGCCTGGGCGGCCCGGTCGTCGGCGGCCAGGGCGGCGGCGAGGCGCTCGCGGAGGTCGTCGCGCAGCGGGTCGGGCCGGCCGGGGCGCGGCGGCCGGGGGTCGTCCGGGAGTGCGGGCGGGTCGGCGCGGACGGCCTCGGGGGTGCCGACGCCGAGCGGGAAGAACAGGTCGAACGTGGCGTCGAAGACGGCCCGTTGGGTGTCCGAGCGCAGCAGCGCGGCGGCCAGGCCGGCCCGCATCTGCTCGCGGTCGGCGAGCCCGAGGACGTCGAGGACGGCGGCCGCGTCGACCGTCTCGGCGGGGCCGATCCGCAGGCCGTGCCCGCGCAGCGCGCGGACCAGGCCGGTGAGCCGGGCGGCGGTGTCGGCCGGCGGTGGGGCGGTGGTCATGCGACGGTGAGCTTCCGTGCGGCCTTCCGGATGTCGTCCTGGTGCTTGAGGATCACCCCGAGGGTCTCTTGGACGACCGCCTCGTCGAGGGTGTCCGCGCCGAGCGCCAGCAGGGTGCGGGCCCAGTCGATGGTCTCGGCGACGGACGGCGCCTTGCGCAGGTCCATCGCGCGCAGCGCGCCGACCACCCGGACCAGCGAGGCGGCCAGTGTGTCGTCCAGGCCGGGCACCTTGAGCCGGACGATCTGCCGCTCCAACTCGGCGTCCGGGTAGTCGAGGTGGAGGAAGAGACAGCGTCGGCGCAGCGCCTCGGACAGTTCGCGGGTGGCGTTGGAGGTGAGCAGCACGAAGGGGCGGCGGCTCGCGGCGATGGTGCCGAGTTCGGGCACCGTGACCTGGAAGTCGCTGAGCACCTCCAGCAGCAGCGCCTCCACCTCGACGTCGGCCTTGTCCATCTCGTCGATCAGCAGCACGGTGGGCTCGTCGCCGCGGATGGCGGTGAGCAGCGGGCGGGTGAGCAGGAACTCCTCGCCGAAGATGTCGGTGCGGGCCTCGTCCCAGCCCTCGTCGCGGCCGGCGGTGATCCGCAGCAGCTGCTTGGCGTGGTTCCACTCATAGAGGGCGCGGGCCTCGTCGATGCCCTCGTAGCACTGGAGCCGGACCAGCCGGGCCCGGCCGACCGCGGCCACCGCCTTGGCGAGTTCGGTCTTGCCGACCCCGGCGGGGCCCTCGACCAGCAGCGGCTTGCCGAGCCGGTCGGCGAGGAAGACGGTGGTGGCCACGGCGGTGGAGGCCAGGTAGCCGGTGGCGGCCAGCTGGTCGGCGGTGTCCGCCACCGATGCGAAGAACCCCGTGCTGTCGCCGCTGCCGCTCATCTGCCCGCCCCGTTCCTGTCCGCCCTGTCCGTGCGGCAGCACCCTACCGGCCGGTCACTTCGCTGTCTCGGGGGTTCGGCGGGGTGGCGCGGCGCGGGGCCGGGGTCGTGGCGTGCTGCCGGATCACCTGGCGGGCGTGCGGGCGCGCCGGAGCGGTGTACGGCGACCACGGCCGCCGTACACCGCCCGTCTGTTCCCGCCGGTCTCGGCCGTCGGTTGAGGACGTCTGACCGGGCGTCAGGTGGTGCGTGCCCCTCGGGTCGTCAGTTGACGAAGATGAGCGGGCTGCCCGCCACCGAGGTGTCGGTGACCGGGCCGTAGGTGGCGCTGAACCAGCCGGTCGAGAAGCACAGGCCCGAGCCGGAGACCAGGTTGAACGGCTGGGAGGAGAAGCCGATGGTGTTGCCGGTGTTCGAGGTGGTGCCGTTGATCCCGGTGGTGGTCTGGTAGACGCAGTTGATGCTGCCGAGGATGGTGTTGAGCACCACCGTGGTCTTCATCGCGCCGGCCGCGCCGGGGGTGAGGGCGACCGGGTTGCCGGGGCCGTCGCCGACGGTGTTGGTGAACGGCAGGTTGTTGACGGTGATGCTCTTGACGCCGGTGACGCCGAGGACGTTGGAGGAGCAGGAGCCGAAGGTCTGGGTGTTGAGCTGCTCGACCGCGCTGCCGGGGGCGGCCGGGTTGGCCGTCACGGTGGCGGAGAAGGCCGAGTTGGCGCAGCTGATGCCGCTCGTGCCGCTGGCGCTGCTGTAGAAGGTGGCGGCGGTGCCCGAGACCAGACTGGCGGTGAGGACGTCGCCGATGGCGACGTCCGGGCCGCTGCTGCTGCCGGTGGTCAGCACCGCGGAGCCGTCGGCCTGGGCGGGTGCGACGGCGGCGCAGGTGAAGGCGAGGGCGGCGAGGGCGGCGGTACCGAGCGTACGGCGAAAGCGCATGAGGGTGACCTCTCTCCGTGCGGAGACGGGTGGGGGTGGCCCGCGGTGCGGGTGTGGTGGCGTGCACGGCGGGGGAGGTGCGTGGGCATGGCGTACCGGGGGCTTCGCGGGGCCGTGGTGCGGCGGGCCCGGCGCCACGGGCCCGCTCGTACGGCACAGCGGTGTGAAGGTGCGGACGTGCGCTGCGAGTGCAGGAGTGCACGTCGGCGGCTGCCACCGCCGCGGGCCTGCGTCCGCTCGTGGTCCCGTGGCCCGGGCTGTTCGCCCGGGGCCGCCGGAGCCCCTGGAGGTCGTCCGGTGGTGACAGGGTCGCCCACCGGTTGGAAACCTGTCAGTGTTGTAAACCCGATGTTGCGTCAATGTCAATACAGGTAACAGGAGTTGGTGATGGAACGGAAACACCTCCGAAGTGCCGACGTGATCCTGCTGCCGGGCGCGCGGGCCGGTCGTGACCCGGCCCGGTCCATCAAGCGCGGCCCGAGCCGGCTGCCCCCGGGCGTGGTGGCCGCGACCCAGCGCGAGCGGCTGCTCGACGGGCTGGTCCAGACGGTGGCCGCGCGCGGCTATCAGCACGCCACGGTCAGCGACATCTGCCGCGCGGCGGGTGTGACCAGACCGGTCTTCTACGAGCTGTTCAGCGGCAAGGAGGACGCCTTCCTGGCCGCGCACCGGCACGGCACCGGAGTGGTGCTCCGGCGGATGGCGGCGGCCTTCGCGGCGGAGTCCGACTGGTGCGCCGGGATCCGGCAGGCGCTCGGCGCGATGCTCCATCTGCTGGCGGGGACACCGGCTTTCGCGACCATGGCGGTGATCGAGATCGAGGCGGTCGGACCGGCCGGCCGCCGCGAGCGGGACCAACTCCTCACCCGGTTCCGGGCGTTCTTCGCCGAGGTGCCCCAACCGCCGGTCGGTGTGCGGGTGGTGGAGCTGGTGGACGCCGTGGTGGGCGGGGTCTACAGCGCGCTCTACCGGCGGATCGACTCCGGCCGGACGGTTCAACTGCCGGAACTCCTTCCGGTGTTGAGCATGTTCTGTCTCGCGCCCTTCCTCGGCCCGGCGCAGGCGGCCGTCCGGCTCGGGTTTCCGATCGGTGAAGATCCTTCGTGCACCCGTATTGACCCGGCCACTACCGGGCAGTAGCTTCCCAGTTACTCAAAGCGCGGCTTGACCGTGCCCGCCCCGCTGCCGAGGGGCGGGCGGCCCGGTCGGGCCGTGGAACGCTGTCCGCGCCAGGGCACCGTGCCAGTGCCTGCACATCCCACCCACCCAACAGGGAGCACACATGGCCATGTCCGAGGACGCCGCCGCCGCGGCCGAGACCCCGGAGACGCCGACCGGCAGCAGGAGAGGGCGGGTACGGCTCAAGCGCAGCGCCTGGATGGCCGTTCCGGCCGTCGCCGCGGGCGCCGTCCTGATGGCCCTCACCGCCCAGGGCGTACTCGCCGCCCAGTTCTCCATCAGCGGCATGCCGTTCACGATCACCGCGGACAAGCTCGACGGCAAGGGCTTCGCCCAGTTCGGCAGCCTGGACTCGATGATCCCCGACAGCCCCAACCAGGGCTCCACCGGCGGTCAGGTGCTGGTCGCGGTCTCGGCGATCAAGAAGGCCGAGATCACCAACCTGTGCCAGAGCGTGGACCTCGGTGGCGTCAACCTGGTGATCCACGCCGGCGACGCCGGCACCCCCGTCTCCGCCACCGACCTCACCACCGACTCCGACATGCTGTCCGGTGACGCGGAGTTCACCAACATCGAGATCGGCGGCGACGCCAGCACGTACACCAAGGCCGGCAACGCGGGCAAGGGCAACCCGGGCGTCTTCGGGCAGCAGGCCGACACCGTCGTGCTGACGCACCTCAAGCAGCACAACTACGCGAGCACCGCCGTCGGGTTCAAACTGCCCAACCTGCGGCTGAGCTTCAGCTCCCAGGGCTGCTGACCATGACGGAGTCCGTACCGGAGCCGGCCGGTTCCGGCGAGGGCGTCGCGGAGGGGGCCGTGGGGACGGCTCCCGCCCCCGCTCCCGCCACCACCCGACCGGTCAAACGCGACTGGCGGGGCCAACGGCCGTTCTGGGGCGGGCTGCTGGTGCTGTTCGGCGGCGCCGAGATCCTGTTCACCCTGCGTGCCCCGCTGCCCGTCGTCCTGCACATCGGGATGCAGGGGCTGGCGGGCTACCTGGTGCCGGCGGTGATGGTGCTGTGCGGCCTGCTGATCCTGTTCAACCCGGCTCAGCGGCTGTTCTACTCCGTCCTCGCCGTGCTCGCCGCGCTGGCGAGCTGGCTCACCTCCAACCTGGGCGGCTTCGTGATCGGGATGCTGCTCGGACTGGTAGGCGCCTGCCTCACCTTCGGCTGGCTGCCCGATCAGCCGCTGCGCCGGGGGCGGCAACGGCGGGAGGACCGGCGCCAGGAACGCCGGTCGTCCCGAGCGGGCACGGCCGGGGCCGGGGCCGACCCGGCCGGGGTCTAGCCCGAGGCGCCCCGACGGCGCCCGCCCCCTGGTGATGGGAGAGCACCAGGGGGCGGGGCGTCGGGGCACGGGGGAGTGCGGGGTCAGGCCGTGACGGTCAGATCGTCGCGGCGTCGATCACGAAGCGGAACCGGACGTCGCCGGCCAGCACCCGATGGTAGGCCTCGTTGATCTGCTCGGCGCGGATCAGCTCGATCTCCGCGGTGATGCCGTGCTCGCCGCAGAAGTCCAGCATCTCCTGGGTGGCCGGCAGCCCGCCGATCATCGAGCCGGCCAGCGAACGGCGGCCGGAGAGCAGCGCGTGCGCGTTCACCGTGACCGGCTTCTCCGGCGCGCCGACCTGCACCATGGTGCCGTCGGTGCGCAGCAGGCCGAGGTAGGCGCTCAGGTCGAGGTCGGCGGAGACCGTGTTGACGATCAGGTCGAAGGTGCCCGCGAGCTCGGTGAAGGTGGCCGGGTCGGAGGTGGCCCGGTAGTGGTCGGCGCCGAGCTTCAGCCCGTCCTCGCGCTTGCGCAGCGACTGGCTGAGCACGGTGACCTCCGCGCCCATGGCGTGGGCGAGCTTCACGCCCATGTGGCCGAGCCCGCCGAGGCCCACGATCGCGACCTTCTTGCCCGGCCCGGCGCCCCAGTGCGCGAGCGGCGAGTACAGCGTGATGCCGGCGCACAGCAGCGGCGCGGCGGCGTCCAGCGGCAGGTTGTCGGGGATGCGCAGCGCGTACGCCTCGTCGACGACCAGCTTCGAGGAGTAGCCGCCGTGGGTCGGCAGGCCGTCGTGGCCGACGCTGTTGTAGGTGAAGACGGTGCCGTCCTGGCCGGTGCAGTACTGCTGGAGGCCGGCCCGGCAGTTGTCGCACTCCCGGCAGGAGTCGACGATGCAGCCCACGCCGACCCGGTCGCCGGCCTGCCAGCGGGTGACGCCCGCGCCGACCTCGGTGACCACGCCGGCGATCTCGTGGCCCGGGACCATCGGGAAGATGCCGGTGCCCCAGTCCTCGCCGACCTGGTGGATGTCGGAGTGGCAGATGCCGCAGAACTTGATGTCGATCACGATGTCGTGCTCGCCCACCGCCCGGCGGGTGACGGTGGTCTTCTCCAGCGGGGAGTCGGGCCGCGCCGCGGCGTAGGCGGCGACCGTGCGGGTGGTGCCCTCGGTGGTGCTCGTCGTCGTTGCGTTCGTCGAGTTCGTCATGCTTCCAGCCTGCGCCGGTGCGGAGCGACCAGCCAGACCAGAGCTCTTCGTACGTACGCCAGGCGTAGGGACCCCGGACGTACGACCGCGGAACGTACGCACGGCAGTATCACCCTTGCCCCCGCCCCCGCCGCCCGGATCCCCCGCATACTGCAGACATGGACCAGCGCACCGAACTCAGCGAGTTCCTCCGATCCCGCCGCGCCCGGCTGCGGCCCGAGGACGTGGGCCTGCCGGACAGCACCACCCGGCGGCGGGTGCCCGGCCTGCGCCGCGAGGAGCTGGCCCTGCTCGCCGGAGTCAGCACCGCCTACTACACCCGGCTCGAACAGGGCCACGGCGAGAGCGTCTCCGCCGCCGTCCTGGACGCCATCGCCCGCGTGCTGCGGCTCAGCCCCGCCGAGCGCGAGCACCTCGGCCGGCTCACCAGGCCCGCCCGCCGCCGCCCCGGCCGGGCCGCCGCCCGCCCGCAGCGGGTCCGGCCCGCGCTCCAGCAACTCCTGGACGCGATGGAGTGCGTGCCCGCGTACGTCCTCGGCCGGCGCCTGGACATCATCGGCTGGAACCGGCTCGGCACCGCCCTGCTCGGCGACTTCGCCGCGATGCCGCCCGAGCAGCGCAACATGGCCTGGCAGCTCTTCCTCGACCCGTCGGCCCGCGAGCTCTACGAGGACTGGGACGGCAAGGCCACCGACGTCGTCGGCATGCTGCGGCTGGACGCCGGACGGGATCCGGACGACCCCAGGCTCGCCTCGCTGATCGGCGAACTCTCCCTCAAGAGCGCCGACTTCCGCCGCCTCTGGGCCGCCCACAGCATCCAGGACAAGGGCCACGGCACCAAGCGGCTGCACCACCCGGTGGTGGGCCGGCTCAACCTCCAGTACGAGACGCTGCGCCCGGCCGGGGACGTCGACCAGGTGCTCGTCACCTACCACGCCGAGCCCGGCTCCAGCTCCGCCGAATCCCTGCGCCTGCTGGCCAGTTGGGCGGCCACCGAGTTCCACCCCGAGCCCGTCGAGGCGACCCAGGCGACCCCGGTCGACCCCGTCCGGTAGCGCCCCTGGTAGGCCTTCCGGCCAGGCCCTCCCGTCAAGGGGTCGATGGTCCCGGGTCCGATCGGGGCCATCGGCCCTTCTCGCCGGTAACCGGGCGGCGATTGACTGGGCGGGTCATGGACACCACCACCAGCGGAAACACCACCAGCGGCACCACCGCCGAGTACGACCGGCTGATCGCCCGCCACCACGCGATGCGGCTCCGGCGCCAACTCCTCACCCCTGCCTCGCCCTTCGCGCCCGATCCGGCCGGCTCCGGTGCCGACGCGTACGGCGGCTCCGGGGGCACCGATGGCTACGACGGCTACGACGGCGCCGCCGACCAACGGCTGATCCGGCGCGACCTCGGCCTGCTCGACCCGCTCTCCGAACTGATCGACCACCTCTACGCGGTGATGTTCCGCCGCCGCCCCTACCTGCGCGCGCTCTTCCCCGCCTCGATGGAGTTCCAGCAGGCCCACCTGGAGCGGATCCTCCGCCACCTGGTGGACCACCTCCACCACCCGGCCGAACTGGCCGCGACCCTGCGCCAACTCGGGCGCGACCACCGCAAACTGGGCGTCCGGCCGGTCCACTACGAGGCCTTCGAGGAGGCCCTGTGCGCGGCGATCCGGCACCGGGCGGGCGCCGGGTGGACCGAGGAGATGGAAGCGGCCTGGGTCCGGATGCTGCGCTTCGCCGTCGCGGCGATGACCGCCGGCGCCGACTCCGCGCTCACCGAACCCCCGTACTGGCACGCCGTGGTGACCGGCCACGAGCGCCGCCGCCCCGACCTCGCCGTCCTGCGCGTGCGCACCGGCGAGCCCTACCCGTACCGGGCCGGACAGTACGGCACGGTCGAACACCCGACGCTCCCGCACACCTGGCGGCAGTACTCGATGGGCTGCGCGCCGCGCACCGACAACGAGTTGGAGTTCCACGTCCGGCGCACCGGGCCGGACGGGGTCAGCGCGGCCCTCGTCGAACGCACCGCCGTCGGCGACCGGCTGCGCCTCGGCCCGCCGCGCGGCGGCCTGCTGCCCGAGGACGACACCCGCGACCTGCTGCTGGTCGCCGGCGGCACCGGCCTGGCCCCGATGAAGGCCATCGTCGAGCAGCAGGCCGCCCAGCGCCCGCGCGGCCGCCGCGTCCACCTGTTCGTCGGCGCCCGGGACTGCGGCGACCTCTACGACTGGTCCGCCCTCGCCGAACTCGGCCTGCACAAACCCTGGTTGGCGCTCACGCCGGTCACCGCCGGCCGGCTCGCCGACGCCGTCGCGGGCGCCGGGGACTGGCGCGACCACCTCGCCTGCGTCAGCGGCCCGGCCGGCATGGTCGCCTCCGTCCGCTCCGAACTGCTCGCCGCCGGGCTGCCCCTGGCCCAGGTCCGCTACGACCAGGCGCTCGCCCGCTAATACTCCAGCAGGACTTCGACGTTTTGCCTGCTCAGAGGCTGCGTGGTGAGTATAGTGGGCTGATTTCCATCAGGGGCGGTCTTCATGGGACCGCCCCTCGATCGTGTGCAGTCGGCGTTGGTAGTGGCAGCGGCGGGCGACGGCCTGGCGTTGTCGGCGCCAGGTAGACCAGTTCAAGGCGTGAACGCGCGGCGAGTACCTTGGCGGGTGTGGGCCGTGGGGACGGCCAGCTGCCAGGAGTCGCCGGATCTCTGCCACGGCGAGGTCCACCAGGGTGCGCGAACCGTTTCTGCAGCCCCCTTTGATGCCGCAGCCATGGCGGCCAGGAAGGCGTGGGCGAGCATGGCCAGGGCGATGTGCCGCATCCAGCCGGGGTAGCGGCGGACCTCGTACTGGTCCAGGCCGCACTCGTTCTTCGCGGCCTGGAAGCACTCCTCGATCGCCCGGCGCATCCCGGCGATCCGCACCAACTGCTCCACGGTCGTGTCGAGTTGTGCGTAGGCGAGGTAGTAGGCGATCTCGTCGGGCCTGCTCAGACTGCGGCGGGCCAGCGCCCACCGCTGGCGAGCCTGGACCCCGCCCTGGTAGTCGAACTCCGCCACCGCGGGCAGCCGGATGGCCGCCCAGTCGTAGACGCGCGGTCCCTTGGCGCCGTCCCCGCACGAGATCCGCTCCCAGGCCTCGGCCGGGGCCTGGGCAAACAGCCAGTCGATGCGTGGACAGCCCACGCTGAACTGGGACTTGGGCACCGCAAGGACGTAGCCGACGCCGGACTGTTCCAGCAGGCGACGGAAGCGCCCCTCCTGGCCGTAGGCCGAGTCCGCGGTGACCCAGGCGATGGGCATCGGGGAGGCGAGCGCACGCAGTACCAGTGTCTTGGCCGGCTCGCCCTTGGTGTGGAAGCCCCGCTCGTCGGGGACCTTCGCCGCGCGGCAGCGGTCCCGGTCCTCGGTCCAGGATTTGGGCAGGTAGAGCTCACGATCGACCAGCGCCCGTCCGCGGCTGGTGGCACAGGCCGCGAAGGCCCCGATCTGACAGTTCTCCGTGCGGCCGGCCGTGCCGGAGTACTGGCGCTGTACGCCTGCGGAGGTGGTGCCCTTCTTGACGAAGCCGGTGTCGTCGATGATCAGGACTCCGTCGTCGGCTCCGAGGCGTTCGGCGACGTAGTGCTGGAGCTCGTCTCGGATCTCGTCCGCGTCCCACCGGGCACCGGCGAGCAGGTGCTGCAGGCCGTCAGGCGTGGCGTGACCTGCGTACTCGGCCAGCTGCCAGCCGTTCTTGCGGCCGACCGGGCCAAGCAGGCCGCTGACGCGCGCATCCGGCGGCGTGGCTCCACGCGGCTGAAACGGTGGCCGACCTGGAGGAAGAGGTCTTCGAGTTCGTTGTCCCAGGTCTCGGCTGCAGGCACGTTGAGCACGACGAGAGACTGCCCCGCCGCTGCCACTACCAACGCCGACCGCACACGATCGAGGGGCGGTCCCATGAAGACCGCCCCTGATGGCCATCAGCCCACTACACTCACCACGCAGCCTCTGAGCAGGCAAAACGTCGAAGTCCTGCTGGAGTACTAGGCGCCCAGGCCGCGGACGGCGGCATCACCTACACCTGACAGGACCTCCACGCGACCTGCCGTTACGGCGAGGAGAGCTCAACCGTCAGCGTCCCTGGCCCCGCCGCGGCAACTCCGCCGGCACCGGCCTGCACACCTTCGGCGAGGTCCCCGATGCTGCTCCTCGTGCCCAGGCAAATCGCGATCACCTCGCGTGCCGGCCCTGCGGCTGGTCACCTGTTTGGCTGCAGGTGCGGTTGAGGTCGCGCCAGGCACGTGGGGAGAGGCCGTACGCCCGTTTGAAAGCCTTGCTGAAGTGAGTCGCGTCCACGAAGCCCCAGCTGCGCCCGATCGCGGCGATCGTCCGGTACTGCACCTTCGGGCTGGCCAGTTCCCGCCGGCATTCCTCCAGACGGTTCGAGCGGATCCAGTCGCCCGGGGTTAGCCCTGACCGGGCCAGCAGCGTGTAGAGGTGCCGAACCGAGACGCCGTGTGCGGAGGCAATCTGCGCGGCGGACAGGTCCCGATCGCGCAGGTGTGCCCGCATGTACCGAAGAATCCGGAGGTTGAGCGTCGCCTCCAACGATTCCCGGGCCAAGGGCGAGTCGCCGAGCCGCGAGGTGATGGTGGCGCGGATCAGATCGAGGCTGGGTTCCGCGACCGCCTGGGCGTACCGGTCCTGGTGGAGTCCCTCGGTGGCGGCCAGTTGGGAGAAGTAAGCGTAGGCCAGGGCGGCGACGGGACTGGCCGCACTGAACGTGACCGCGGTCATTTCCCTCAGTAACGGCTCGGGCAGTGCGAGCGCGGTGCGCGGGAAGCGCAGGAAGTGATGGTCGACACCGCCGTCGAAGCCGAGGGCGTACGGCACGGACGTGTCGTAGAAGGCGAATTCCCCCGGTTTCAAAAAGGCTTGGCGATCGTTCTGCGTCACCATGCTGGTGCCCGTTACCTGGAGGCCCAGGAAAATGTGCGGCTCGGTGTCCTCCCGGGCCAGCCGCTGCGTCCTCCGTATCGTCAGGCCAGTCGCCTGTCCCGAGCAGACGCCGATGCAGCCGACCGTGTTCAGTTTGACCTTGACCGAGATGTCCTTCGGTGGAGCGTGGTGGTCGATCTCGATCCGTACGATGGACTCCCAGACCGCGTGCCGGACCGCCTCCTCCCGGTCCTGCAGTGGGAAGGACGCGGTGTCCAGGGTCGCGCTCACAGGGCAGGTCCAGCCGGCGGCCGCCCTGGTGTGATGTTGCGGGCCGCGGAGGATGGACTCCTGCGGATACCTGTGCCTGCCAGACACTGGCCGGTCGCGGCAGCGGACTGCGTCACACCTGAGGGGGGCAGCCAAGCCGGGAGGAGAGGGTCGGGTCGATGTGATCCATTCGCTAGGACGCTTTCGTCCCTGTGCCATTCCCTCACTGAGCTGTCCTCCCCGAGGCCAATCCTGCGACCAGGTTGTCAGGACAAGTTACGGCGCGCAACAGGCTCTCGGTGGTGTCAACTCCACTGATTTTGAGGCGCGTTGGCCAGAAGATGCTCGGGAGATCGAGTAGACAGACGAAGGCATTGCCGCAGGCGCATCTGATGCCGGCGGTGTCGGTGTCGCGCGGCGCCCCGCTGTGCCCGGGTGATCGCTAGGCGCGCGGAGGCTATGTCCCGAGGCTCGTAGCCCCGGGAACGGGATCGACGACTGGTGCGGACTTCGCCAGGACACACGCTCAACCGTTGGCCGTCGCACCGATCGCGGTTGGGTCGATCAGCGGGCCCTGCTCGTCGATCTCGTCTCTTTCGGCCGAACCTGGGCACCCGCGCACACCTGACCAACTTCCGCGCACGGACAGCACAGTTGGCGCTGCTCGAAAGACCTAGAGTCATGACACGTCGAGGCCCGATCGACCCGTCCGAGACGGTGACCACCGCGACGACTGTGTCGCATGCCGCGCTGAACAACCCGAAGTGTCATGGACCAGGGTCTCGTGGCTCTTGGCGGGGTTTGTGACACAGCCCACCCCTTGGAGTCCTTCAAAACACCACCGCGCTGCGGCTCACGGGCACTCGCCCACCACCAGGAACCGACTGGTTCCCGTTCGACACCACACCACGAAGGGACAGTTCGTATGTTGAAGAGAATTGCGGTCCTCTCGGCGACCGCCGGTCTCCTCCTCGCGTTGACGCCCGGGACCGCCTTCGCCGCCGTCCAGGGGCTGCCGTGTGGTTCTGGGTACTCGTGTGACGGGGCTGACCCCGGCAACATGTCCTTTGACCAGGTGGACACCGACGACCACGCCAGTGATCCCGGCTGCACGACGGTGCAGCTTCGGTCGGGGAAGAAAGACGGTCTCTGGTACGCCTGGAGCCGCCTGACGGTCTCGACCGGCTGCGGCACCTACGAGGGCTGGATAGATCGGTCCTACGATGGTGGCGTCACCTGGAAGTTGCAGGGCTACTACAGCACGTCAAGCTCGAACTACGGCGACATGTTCTTCTGGCCGGACAACGTTTGTATCCGCGCCGGGTTCAAGCTGTACGGCGAGCCGTGGTCCAAGTCCGGGGTAACCGATTGGCATCCGGTGAACAAGTGCAAAAACTGATCGAGTACCACTGACCTCGATCGTTCGCAACGGTCCGTCGGTCCGTCCGACGGACCGTTGCGGTGCCCGGCTGCCCGACCTGCCACAACGGCCGCCGACTCCTCCTGCGCGGCGAGGACGGCCCCCGAGGCGAATGGCGCCTGCTCGCGGCCTGCCACAACCTCCGCAAGATCTTCCGCCACGCCGGGGCGGCAGGGACCGCCGCCCCGGCCGGCTGACCGGCCGAGCCTCCCCGGCCACATCACGAGCCCTGCCAGCCGGACACCCGACAGGGCAGGACCCCGTCAGAACCCCACAGGCCCCGACGGGGCCGCCACGACCGATCCACCGGTCACGGGAGCGGAACCGCTTGCTCGTTACTGACCCATGCTCCTAGCGACCAGCAGTTCTTGCGCTCAACATCCGAGAGCAGACCGGCGACGAACGCCCGGGCCGTGGCACGTGGCTCGACCCGCACGCACCTGCCCGCCACCTCCCCGAGCACCGATCGCCATCGGTCAGGGTCTACTCTGTGGCTCGCGGCCACCGTCCGTTCTTGAAGAGTCCACACACCTCACCAAGATCACGCGGTGGCCGTTCCAGTTCCCGCGCAAACCGGCCCGATCACGAAGTGCGGCTGGAGTACTGACCGTACGTCCTGCCGCTGGACGTCCCGCCAGTGGACGTCCCCGCCGCTGGACGTCCTACCGGTAGCAGTAGGAGTCCGAGGAGGCGTCGCCGCCCGCGAGGTGGGTCTGGTGCACCCGCAGGCCCCGGAAGTCGGCGCCGTGCGGGAAGAAGCGCTCGTCGACGCTCAGCCCGCCCGCCTCGGTGTCGGCGTCCAGCTTGATGATCCACGGCTCGATGCCGTCCGGGTAGAACTGGTCGTCCCAGGCGCCGTAGAGGGAGTTGGTGAGGTAGAGCCGGCGCCCGTCCCGGCTGATCTCGACCATCTGCGGGGCGCCGCTCAGCGGGCGCCCCGGCGCGGCCGGGTGCGGGGTGCGGGCGACGACCCCGCCCAGCCGTACAGAGTCGGCGAGGCGGGGGTGGAACGGGTCCGACACGTCGTACTGGAACAGCTCGCCGGTGCCCCACGCGGACACGTACAGCCAGCGGTCGTCCACCGACAGGTTGATGTCCGTGATCAGCGGCGGCACCGCGCCGAACGGTTGCAGCGCGGGCGGCAGGTCCTCCGTCTTGGCGGGCTCGGCGGGGATCTCGATCACCTTGCGCGCGGTGAACGCCGGGCCCTCCCGGTACCAGAGCCAGACCGAGGCGGACAGGTCCTCGACGTTGGTCACCACCCCGGCGAAGCCCCACTCGGCCTGCGGATCGTGCGCCGGGCGCAGCTCCAGCACCATCTGGTACTGGTCGCCGAGGTCGACCCGTTGCAGGTGCCGCCCCGAGTCCAGCTCCCAGAAGTGCAGCGCGTGCCCGTACTTGCGGCCCAGCAGCAGCTCCGGGACGACCCCGCCCTCCACCATCCAGGGCGTGCCCCACTCACTGGTCACCCCCACGTTCGTCCCCAGGTGCCACCAGACGTCGTACGCGAAGTGCTGCGGCCCGCGCTCCGTCTCCCAGGCGCGCAGCACCTCGAAGGTGGTGTGGTCCAGCAGCGCCACCCCGCCGGGCCCGTCGTTCCCGTCCCCGCTGCCCAGGCAGGACAGGAACACCCCGTCCGGCCCGCAGTGCAGGGTGTGCGGGCGCGAGTAGCCGGCCTTGGCGGCGAGTTCCGCCGCCTCGACGGTCTTGACGAGGCGCGGCCGGACGGGGTCGGGCCGGGTGTCCATCACGTGCAGCCGCGAGGAGCGCAGGCCCGGGAGGAGGAGGTAGCGCCGCTCGGGGTTCTCGTGGCAGGCGTGCGCCAGCGCGCTGGAGCAGGCGTTCCACCCGAAGTGGTGCAACTCGTCGCCCAGCGTCGGCAGTTCGGCGAAGTTCAGGACCTTCCCGTAGCTCGCCGACGCCGGATCGGTGTCCACGGTGAGCAGCGCGTCCGGCCGCTCCCCGGCCCGGTCGAACCCGGCGACGTACGCCAGCGTCTCCGGTGGCGCGGCGATCGCCTCGGCGGCCGAACGGTACAGCGACGGATCGGTGTGGCCGGCCTGCGGCATGTGTTCTCCTCAACTCGCCTGCGTGACAACCGGAGTTGGATCTGTCCGGGTAGCGTTCCACATGACCACCGGCGCACAGCAGGCGCACGGGGAGCGATCAGGAGGCGCGGGCGACCGGGTCACACCGGTGCCCGGCAGACCGGTGCCCGACAGGCCGCCCCGGGCTACCGGCCGGTATTGTCGGGGTCCTGGATCGGGATCACCTGCGACGGACGGCAGGTCGAGCATGAGGACGGGTGCGGCGCAGATGGAGTTTCGGGAAGACATCCTGGGTGCCCCCTACGAGACGGCCGAGCTGACGCTGCGGCCGGACGCCGAGGGGGAGGTCTGTGCGACGCTGGTGCGCCGGCTGGTGCCGGGGGCGGAGCGGGCCGTGCTGTACATCCACGGGTACAACGACTACTTCTTCCAGACCAACCTCGCCGACCACTTCGCCGCGCTCGGCTTCTCCTTCTACGCCCTGGACCTGCGCAAGTACGGCCGCTCCCTGCGCCCGCACCAGTCGCCGAACTTCGTGCGCGACCTCGCCGAGTACGACGAGGAGATCGACGAGGCGGTGCGCATCATCCGCGAGGTGGACGGGCACCGGCGGCTGCTGCTGAACGGGCACTCCACCGGCGGGCTGATCGGCGCACTGTGGGCGGGGCGGCGCTCGGGGCGCGGCCTGGTGGAGGGGCTGTTCCTGAACAGTCCGTTCCTGTCGATGCCGGCCGCGCCCGCCGTGCGGACCGTCGGCGGCCCGGCCGTCACCGCGATCGGACGGCTGGCGCCCACCCGCGTGCTGCCGTCGACGCTCAATCCGCACTACACGCACAGCCTGCACAAGGACCACGAGGGCGAGTGGGACTTCGACCTCACCCTCAAGCGCCCCGAGGGCTTCCCGCTGTACGCGGGCTGGCTGGCCGCCATCCACCAGGGCCACCGGCAGCTGCGGCACGGGCTCGGGATCGATGTGCCGGTGCTGCTGATGGCGTCGACCAGGTCGATCACGACCACCAAGTGGCACAACGCGCTGCACCACGCGGACGCCGTGCTGCGCGCCGACGACATCGCCGGCCAGGGCCCGCGACTGGGCCGGCACGTCACCATCGTCCGGATCGAGGGCGGCATGCACGACCTGGTGCTCTCGGGCGAGGCCGCCCGCACCCGGGCCTTCGCCGAATTGGACCGCTGGCTCGCCGCCTACCTCGACGTCCGACTGGTGGACGTCCGGTCGGTGGACGCCCAGGCCGTGGACGCTCAGGCCGTGGGGGAGAGCGCGTGACGGACGAGTCGGTGACGCACGAGGCGGCGGCGGACGAGCCGGTGCCGGTCGGGCGCCACACCGACCTCGGCTTCGCCAAGCTCATGCCGGACCTCGACCGGGACGGCGGCTGGCTGCTCACCCTGGACGGCACCCCGCAGTCCTACGTCGACCTCGCCGACCCGACCCACCTGGAGTTCGAGTACACCCGGCGGCTCGGCCACCTCGCCGACGCCCTCGCCCCCGCCGGGCGGCCGCTGGACGTGCTGCACCTGGGCGGCGGCGCGCTCACCCTGCCCCGCTACCTCGCCGCCACCCGCCCCGGCTCGCGCCAGCGGGTGGTCGAGGTGGACGGGCCGCTGCTCGACCTGGTCGCCGAGCACCTGCCCTGGCAGGGGCCCGGCGCGGACATCACCGCGACCGTCGGCGACGCCCGCGCCGCCCTCGCCGAGACCCCGCCCGGCACCCGGGACCTGGTGATCGCGGACGTCTTCCACGGCTCGCGCACCCCCGCCCACCTCACCTCGGTGGAGTTCCTGCGGCTGGCCGCCGCCGCCCTGCGCCCCGGCGGCTGCTACGCCGCCAACCTGGCCGACGGCCCGCCGCTGGCCTTCGCCCGGGCCCAGGCCGCGACGGTCGGCGCGGTGTTCCCGTACACCTGCCTGGTCGCCGAGGCCCCGGTGCTGCGCGGCCGCCGGTACGGCAACATCCTGCTCGCCGGTTCGACGGCCCCGCTCCCGGCCGCCGAGCTCACCCGGCTGCTGGCCGGCGACATCTTCCCGGCCCGCCTCACCGACGGCGCCGACCTGGCCGCCCTGGTCGGCCGCACCGCCCCGGTCACGGACGCCGACGCCACCGACTCCCCGCCCCCGCCGGACGGCGCGTTCAGCATCGGCTGAGCGGCGCGGCGGCCCGAGCGTCCCCGCGTCCGGGGTGTCAGAATCGGCGGGTTCAGGCCGGAGCGTGGAGCACGTCGAGCGTCGAGCACGTCGATCGTGGAGCACGCCGAGCGCGCAACACGTCCAGCGCGGAGCAGGTCCAGCGCGGAGCACGTCCGAAGGAGTGAGCGATGAGCGGCGGGGAGCGGCCGGAGTTGGCGGAGGTGCCGGAGACGGCGTTGTGGACGCTGTGGCACCGCGCGGTGGAGGCGCGTCGGCCGGACACGGTGCTGGAGGACCCGAAGGCGGTCGAGCTGGTCGACCGGATCGACTTCCCGTTCGCGGAGCGCTTCGGGGAGGGCGCGCTGGTCAGCCAGTTGCAGGCGCTGCGGGCGGCCTGCTTCGACCGTGAGGTGGCGGACTTCCTGACCCGCTGCCCGCGCGGCACCGTGGTCGGCCTCGGGGACGGCCTGGAGACCCAATCGTGGCGGGTCGACAACGGCCGGGCGGACTGGCTGGCGGTGGACCTGCCGGAGACGGCCGAGCTGCGGGAGCGGCTGCTGCCGCCGGACGAGCGGCGCCGGATCCTCGCCTGCCCGGTCACCGAGCCGGGCTGGATGGACGAGGTGGATCCGGCACGCGGAGTGATGATCTGCGCCGAGGGCCTGCTGATGTACCTGCGGCCGGAGGAGGTGCGGGCGCTGATCGCGGCCTGTGCCGAGCGCTTCCCCGGCGGGTCGATGGTGCTGGACGCGGTGCCGCGCTGGTTCAGCGCCCGGTCCGTCCAGGGCAAGCTGCGGAACCGGCACTACCAGGCGCCGCCGATGCCGTTCGGCATGAACGCGGACGAGCACGGCAAGCTGGCCAGCGCGCACCCGGCGGTGACCGACGTGCGCGAGGTCTACCCGGAGGGCGGGCGGGGCCTGCTCCGCGCCCTGCTGCCGCTCGTGCGCCGGGTGAACGCGCGGCCGTCCGTGGTCGCACTTCGCTTTGCCGGATCTTGAAGAACGGCTGGTCAAGCGGGAACCATGGGGCACCACCGCACGTCGTAACCACGGGTGATCGGCCGGGGGGACAGGCCGCCCGGCACGTTAGGCTGCCCTTATGGGGAAGCGGCCGCGTTGCCGCCATCGGACAACTGCCGGAATCGGCGTGCGGCACCGCTGAGGGCCGCGCCGGTTCCGACCTGCCACGGAGGTACTGGCCTTGCACATCGACGCCTGGATCGAGAGCGTCCCACCGACCGCGGTGTACGCCCTGGTCGGCCTGATCATCGGCCTGGAGTCGCTGGGCATCCCGCTGCCCGGCGAGATCGCCCTGGTCACGGCCACCCTGATGGCGGTCAAGGGTGTGGTGAGCCCGGAGTGGATCGCGGTGGTCGCGATCCTCGGGGCGATCATCGGCGACTCGATCGGCTACTCGATCGGCCGCAAGGGCGGCAAGCCGCTGTTCGAGAAGCTCGGGCGGAAGTTCCCCAAGCACTTCGGGCCGTCCCACCTGGCCACCGCCGAGCGCTCCTTCCAGAAGTGGGGGATGTGGGC
The DNA here is from genome assembly GCF_040687675.1 of Kitasatospora sp. NPDC056731. Taxonomy (NCBI): domain Bacteria; kingdom Bacillati; phylum Actinomycetota; class Actinomycetes; order Kitasatosporales; family Streptomycetaceae; genus Kitasatospora; species Kitasatospora sp. NPDC056731. The sequence continues at coordinate 38,503 of NZ_JBFBNR010000019.1, read as the reverse complement.
GGTCTTCTTCGGCCGCTTCATCGCCCTGCTGCGCATCTTCGCCGGGCCGCTCGCCGGTGCGCTGAAGATGCCGTACTGGAAGTTCCTGATCGCCAACGTGCTCGGCGGCATCGTCTGGGCCGGCGGCACGACCCTGCTGGTCTACAAGGTCGGCAAGAGCATCGAGCCCTGGCTGTCCCGCTTCTCCTGGGCCGGCCTGGCCGCGGCGGTGCTGGTCGGCGGCGCCTCGGCCTGGTTCATGAAGCGCCGGGCCGCCAAGACCCACGCCAAGATCGAGGCGGAGGAGGCGGCCGCCGCCGCGACCGCCGCCAAGGCGCCCGTGGCGGAGTAAGCGCAGTAAGCGCAGTAAGCGGAGTGACGAGGCGCTGCTACTGAGCACGGAGGGGCTGTCGGGCCCACGGGAGTAGCATCGGCGGGTACCTGCCGATCATGCACAACTGGAGGGCCCGATGACCCAGTCGACGTGGGATGCCGTGGACGCGTACTTCTCCGAGCAGCTGGTGGGGCACGACCCGGCGCTGGAGGCCGCGGCCGCCGCCGCCGACGCGGCCGGGCTGCCGGAGATCGCCGTCGCCCCCAACCAGGGCAAGCTGCTGCACCTGCTGGCGCTGACCCAGGGCGCGCGGCGGATCCTGGAGGTCGGCACGCTCGGTGGGTACAGCGCGATCTGGCTGGCCCGGGCGCTGCCCGCGGACGGCACCCTGATCACCCTGGAGATCGACCCGAAGCACGCCGAGGTCGCCCAGGGGAACATTGCGCGCGCAGGGCTGGAGAAGGTCGCCGAGGTGCGGCTCGGCCGGGCCGCCGACTCGCTGGCCGCGCTGGTGGAGCAGGGCGTTGAGCCCTTCGACCTGGTCTTCATCGACGCGGACAAGCCCAGCAACCCCGAGTACTTCCGGCGGGCGCTCCAGCTGACCAGGCCCGGCTCGCTGATCATCGTCGACAACGTGGTGCGCGGCGGCGCCGTCGCCGACGCGGACAGCACCAACCCGGCGGTGGTCGGCACCCGGGCCCTGCACGACCTGATCGCCGCCGAGCCGAAGGTCACCGCGACGTCGGTGCAGACGGTCGGCAGCAAGGGCTACGACGGCTTCACGCTGGCCCGCGTACAGAGCTGAACCTTTTTTCACGTACCACTTTCACGCACCACTTTCACGCACCACGGAGGAACGGAGACATCGTGCGGATCGGACTGCTGGGCGCGGGCCCCTGGGCGGAGCGGGTGCACGCACCCGTCCTCGCCGAGCACCCCGGGCTGGAGTTCACCGGCGTCTGGGCCCGCCGGCCGGAGGCGGCCACGGCCCTCGGCGGGGCGTACGGCGTCCCCGGCTACGCGGACCTCGACCAGCTGCTCGCCGAGGTGGACGCCGTCTCGATCGCGCTGCCGCCGACCGTGCAGGCGGGCCTCGCGGTACGGGCCGCCGAGGCGGGCTGCCACCTGCTGCTGGACAAGCCGGTCGCGCTGACCGTGCCGGACGCCCAGGCCGTGGCCGAGGCCGTCCGGGCCCACGGGGTCGCCTCCGTGGTCTTCTTCACCGTCCGCTTCGGCGGGGAGCAGATCCCGTGGATCGAGCAACAGGCGGGCCTGGGCGGCTGGTTCACCGGCCGCTCGGACTGGCTCGGCTCGGTGTTCGCCCCCGGCAGCACCAGCCCGTACGCGGTCTCGCCGTGGCGCGAGGAGAAGGGCGCGCTGTGGGACGTCGGCCCGCACGCGCTGTCGGTGCTGCTGCCGGTGCTCGGCGACGCGACGCAGGTCACGGCGGTGGCCGGCCCGCTGGACACCGTCCACCTGGTGCTGCGGCACGCCGACGGCGCCTCCAGCACCCTGGCACTGAGCCTGACCGCGCCGGTCGGCGCCGGCGGCGTCGGCCTGGAACTGCGCGGCGAGCACGGCATCGCCCACCTGCCCGAGCGCGGCGAGGGCCCGGACGCCGCCCTGCACCGCGCCCTGGACGCCCTCCAGGCCTCGGCCGCCACCGGCCAACCGCACCTCTGCGACGCGGAGTTCGGCCTGCGCGTGGTCGAAATCCTGGCCGGCGCCGAACACTCCCTGGCCACGGGCGCACCGGTCGCGGTGTAGATGTGACACCTGGGCGGGTTCGCTGCGGACCATCGCAGCGAGCCCGCCCGTGTCATGACGCGACGCGTCAGGGCCCGCTCACGGCGGAGGCACCATCTGAGCGGTGGCGTCCAGGTTCCGGACCGGTTTGCCCTCCTCGTACGACACCGGGACGGCGCCCGCGAGTTCGGCCACGGCCTTCTTGAGTGCTGACGACGCTGCGCCTTCATGCGACGTGGTGACCGTGATCCCCGACGCGTCCGGCCGCAGGGCCGCCGTATAGACCGGGAACGGCAGCGAATCGGCCTGTGCCGCGTCGCCGATCCTCTTGAGGGCGGGATCGACGGCCGCCCGCGCGTAGGAGGCGTGCCGGATCTCGGCGCGTCCCGTCTCGATGCCGGGGTGCGCCTGGGCGGCGGCCGCGACGAGCGCCCGCGCCCGCGGTTCGTCCGTCGCGAACAGCACGACCCGGCCTGCCGCCGGGTCCAGCTTCAGCGCGCCGAAGGTGTCCTTGAACCCGCCGCGCCCCTGCTCTCCGAGCGCCGACGCCAAGTCCTGCAGCGCGGCGAGCGAGAGCGCGTCCACCTGCCGCGACGGCGAGGAGACCACGGCCCCGGGACCGGGGGGGCCGCCAACGGCCGACGTGCTGCTACCGCAGCCACACAGCAACCCGGCTGCCGTCAGTACGGCGGCCGACCACGCGGGTAGTCGCGATGGTGTCATTCGGTGAACTCCGTCCTGGTGGCGCTTCTGCCAACGCGGTCGTGGGGTCAGGCCGCGGGCAGGGTGGGGTTGGTCGGGCCCGGGCGGCGGTCGGTGGGGCGGGCCGGGGGGATGACGGGGGCGTGGAAGTCGCGCGGGCCGGTCCACAGGGCGGGGACGGCGTCGCCGCGGCGGGCGAGTTCGTAGGCCAGCGCCTCGTAGTTGACGCGCCAGCCGTGGAAGTGCTGCCAGGCCTCGTCGACCGGGCGCTCGCGGGGGAAACCGGCGCTCGTGATCATGGCGACGGCGCCGATGTACTCGGTGTAGGTCAGGCGGATCGGGACGTCCGGGTCCGGGTCCGGGTCGAAGTCGATCCGCACCGAGCGGCCGATGTCGCGCAGCGCGGTGAAGCCCGCGCGCAGCACCAGGCGGGCCTCGGGCGGGGCCGAGCGCGGGCAGAGCGCCAGGTGGAGGGCGGCCGCGTCCAGCACCGCGATCAGGCCGACCACCCAGCTGCGGTTCGGCTGCGGGGAGCGGAAGGACAGCAGCACCGGGTAGTTGGAGTGGCTCTCGCCGATGTCGGCGGCGAGCCGCTCCCAGTCCCGGTAGAGCTGGGGGAGGGCGGTCTCGGTGTCGACGAGGGACTGCCGGGCCAGCAGCTCCGGGCCCCAGGCGGGCTCGCCGGCCCGGGACTGGAGCAGAGTCACCTCGGTCTCCCGTCGCTGGTAGGCGGCGTAGAGGGTGGGCAGGTAGGCGATCTGAAGGGCGATCACCAGCGGCCCGCTGGCGGCGGCCATGAAGTCGATCGCCGAGAGTTGCAGGCGCTCGCCGCTGGCGTAGCCGAGGGTGAAGAGGCTGGACCCGGACTCCCGGATGGCCACCGACCAGCTGAGGTCGGACGTGCCGTGCAGCAGCAGGGTGTAGGCGAGCAGCATGCCGCTGAGCCACACCCCGAGCATGCCGAGCAGGATCAGCGGCGCCAGCCAGGTCAGCGCCCGGTCCTGCGCGTAGTAGCTGCGGAACGGTGTCGCGTAGAGCCGGAGCACGGTCCGCAGCACCCGCCAGAGCCGGCTGACCAGCGCCGAGTACAGCCCGCGCGGGACGACCAGCGTGCGCAGGATGCTGCCGACGATGAGCAGGAGCAGCAGGGCGCCGGCCAGGGTGTGGATCATCCTCATGGCGCCATTGTGGCGGTCCGGCGGAGCGGCTGCGGCACGGGGCACGGCGCTACGGGACGGCCCTACGGGACGGAGGCGGCCAGGTGTCCTTGCCTCACCCGCGAGCCCCCGGACCCTTTGGTCCGGGGGCTCGTCGCGTGCGGGGCGGCATTGACAGCGGGCGGCGTCCGGCTGAATGCTAAGCAAGCGCTTAGTCAACGCCACACCCCGAGGACCCCGAGGAGCCGCCCGATGCCCGAGACCCCCGCCGAGCCGCCCGGGCTGGACCTGGCCCGCCTCCGCGCCCACCTGGACCGGGAGCTGCCCGGCCTCGTCCAGGGCCCGCTGCGGGCCGACCTCATCGAGGGGGGCCGCTCCAACCTCACGTACGTCCTCACCGACGGCACCGACGGCACCGGCCGCTGGGTGCTGCGCCGCCCGCCGCTCGGGCACGTCCTGGCCACCGCGCACGACATGGGCCGCGAGTACCGCGTCATGACCGCCCTGCGCGACACCGACGTGCCCGTCCCGCGCACCCTGCTGCTCGACCCCGGCACGGACGTGCTCGGCGCCCCCTGGTATCTGATGGAGTTCGTCCCCGGCGTCGCGCACCGGGCCCTCGCCCCGATCGCCGCCCTCGGCGAGCAGCGCGTCCACGCGCTCGGGCGGCGGCTGGTCGACACCCTCGCCGCCCTGCACCGGATCGACCCGGCCGACGTCGGCCTCGCCGACTTCGGCCGCCCCGACGGCTACCTGGAGCGCCAACTGCGCCGCTGGTCCACCCAGTTGGCGAACTCCCGCAGCCGCGAACTGCCCGACGTGGAGCGGCTGCACGCCCTGCTCGCCGAGCGGCGGCCGATCTCCCCGGCGCCCGCCCTGGTGCACGGCGACTACCGACTGGACAACGTGCTGGTCGGCGACGGCGACGCGATCACCGCCGTGCTGGACTGGGAGATGTCCACCCTCGGCGACCCGCTCACCGATGTCGGCCTGCTGGTGATGTACACCGAGGTCGCCGGCGTCGGCGGCGGCATCATCCCCTCCGCCGCGACCGCTCCCGGCTTCCCGAAGCCGGACGAACTCGTCGCGTACTACGCCGAGTTGACCGGCCGGCAGGCCGCCGACCTGGACTGGTACGTCGCCTTCGCCTCCTTCAAGCTCGCCGTCGTCGCCGAGGGCATCCACTACCGCTACCAGCAGGGCCGCACCCTCGGCGCGGGCTTCGAGCGGGCCGGCGAGATGGCCCCGATCCTCGCCCGGCACGGCCTGAGCACCCTCAAGGAGCACTGACCGATGGACTTCGCCTATGACGCCCGCACCAACGAACTCCGCGAGCAGCTGCTGGCCTTCATGGACCAGCACGTGCACCCGGCGGAGGCGGCCCTCGCGCAGCAGCTCGCCGACCCGGCCCGCGAGGCCTGGAGCATCCCGCCCGTGGTCGCCGAACTCCAGGCCGAGGCGCGCAAACAGGGCCTGTGGAACCTCTTCCTCCCCGGGGAGCGCGGCGCCGGCCTCACCAACCTCCAGTACGCCCCGCTCGCCGAAATCACCGGCCGCAGTCCGCAGTTGGCCCCGCCCGCGCTCAACTGCGCGGCCCCCGACACCGGCAACATGGAGCTGCTCGCCCAGTTCGGCACCGCCGAGCAGCGCGAGCGCTGGCTGCGCCCGCTGCTGGACGCCGAGATCCGCTCCGCCTTCGCGATGACCGAGCCCGAGGTCGCCTCCTCGGACGCCACCAACATCGCCACCCGGATCGAGCGCGACGGCGACGAGTACGTCGTCAACGGCCGCAAGTGGTACATCACCGGGGCGATGAACCCGCAGTGCCGGATCCTCATCGTGATGGGCAAGACCGACCCGGCCGCCGAACCGCACCGCCAGCAGAGCATGGTGCTCGTCCCGCGCGACACCCCCGGCGTCACCGTCAGGCGCGGCATGACGGTCTTCGGCTACGACGACGCGGACCACGGCGGCCACGCCGAGGTGCTGTTCGAGGACGTCCGAGTCCCGGTCGGGAACCTGATCGGGGAGGAGGGCGCGGGCTTCGCCATCGCGCAGGCCCGGCTCGGCCCCGGCCGGATCCACCACTGCATGCGCGCGATCGGCATCGCCGAGCGCGCCCTGGAGCTGATGTGCCGCCGGGTGAACGGGCGGGTCGCCTTCGGCCGGCCGCTCGCCGAGCAGGGCGTGGTGCAGGACTGGATCGCCGAATCCCGGGTCAGGATCGAGCAGTTGCGGCTGCTGGTGCTCAAGACCGCCTGGCTGATGGACACCGTCGGCAACCGGGGCGCGCACACCGAGATCCAGGCGATCAAGATCGCCACCCCGCGCACCGTCGAGTGGATCCTCGACAAGGCCGTCCAGGCGCACGGCGCCGCAGGTGTCAGCCAGGACACCCCGCTCGCGCAGCTCTGGGCCGGCAACCGCACTCTGCGGCTGGCCGACGGCCCGGACGAGGTGCACAAGCGCTCGCTGGCCCGGCGCGAGCTGCGGCGGCACCCGTAGGGGTGTCATACCGGAGTACTCAGGGGCAGGTTGGCTCCTGGGTATGACGGCCGCGGTCCGCCCCCGCCCGTACTGTCCTGATCAGCAGGCCAGCAGATCGGCAGGCCAGCAGATCAGCAGGTCAACGGGGACGAGGAGAGACATCATGGGCGGGCGGGGACGGGCCGTGGCGGCGGTACTTCTGGCGGCGACGGCGGTGCTCGGAGTGGCGGGCGCCCCCGGGGCGGTGGCGGCAGCACCGGCGCCGGGGGCGGACGGCGGTGGCGAGCGGCAGGCCCGGGCCTGGCTGCCGGAGCCCACCGGGCCGTACCCGATCGGCACCACCACGCTGCACCTGACCGACACCGGGCGGGAGGACCCCTGGAAGCCCGGGCAGCGCCGCGAGCTGATGATCAGCCTCTGGTACCCGACCGCCCGTCCGGCCACCGGCGCCGACCGCGCCCGCTACATGGGCCCCGCCGCCGGCGAACACTTCGGCACCGAGGGCAGCATCGGTCAGGCGAACTACGGCGCCACGCCCGGCCGCACCGACTGGGCGGGCATCCGCACCCACGCCCGGCCGGACGCCCCCGCCCTGCCCGGCGGCCCGCGCCCGGTGGTGCTGTACTCGGCCGGCCTCGGCGACCCGCGGACCTGGGGCACCGGGCTGGTCGAGGACCTGGCCTCGCGCGGCTACGTCGTGGTGACGCTGGACCACACCTACGAGGCCTCCGAAGTCGCCTTCCCCGACGGGAACCTGGCCACCTCCGTGTTCCCCGCGCTGGTCGGACAGCCCGGCCTGGACATCGGCGCGGTGCTGCGCAAGTCGATGCGGACCAGGGTGGACGACACCCGCTTCGTACTGGACGAACTCGGCGGCCTGCGCCTGGACCCACGGCTGCCGGTCGGCCTCGCCGCCTCGCTGGACCTCGACCGGATCGGCATGGTCGGCCACTCGGCGGGCGGCTTCACCGCCCTCCAGGCCATGCACGACGACCCGCGCATCGCGGCCGGCGTCAACCTGGACGGCCAACTGCACTTCCCCGGGCCGGACGGCCACACCGGGGTGGACCTGCCCAGCGTCGCCCAAAACGGCCTGGACCGCCCGTTCCTGCTGATGGGCACCCGCAACGAGGACTCCGGGGACTACCACCGGCAGCCCGGCTGGGACGCCCTCTGGCAGCACAGCACCGGCTGGCACGCCGACGTCACGCTGAACGGCTCCCGGCACGGCTCCTACACCGACGCGCAGTCGCTGCTGCCCCAACTCGCCCGGCAGGGCGCGATCACCCCGGAGCGGCTGAGCGCCGACGTCGGCGACATCCGCCCCGACCGGGCGGTGCTCGCCACCCGCTCCTACGTCGCGTCCTTCCTCGACCGCTGGCTGCGCGGGCACGACGACCACCTGCTGGACGGGCCCTCGGCGCGCTTCCCGGAGATGGTGTACGAGCGTTAGGCGTACTGACCGCCGGGGAGCGAAGACGAACAGTCGGGAAACTCGCACCCTCCCTCAAGCTCCCGCAATAACCTGTCCGGCATCAGCCCGAGTTGGAGAGGAACGCCATGAACTCACTTGCCGTATACGGACGTTGTGGAGCATCACTGGCCGCCTGCGTGCTGCTCCTGGCCTCTGGCGGCGGGACCGCCGTCGCCGACGACAGGGCGCCGGCAGTGGCGGGGGCAGTGGCAGTGGCGGGGGTGGTCACCGTCCCGGTCGGGACCCTGGTCTCCGGGATGGCGGTCAGCCCGGCCGGGGACAAGGTCTACGTCACGGCCGACGGCGCGCTCAAGACCGTCGACACCGGGACGGACACCGTCACCGCCCAGACCCCGCTGGCCAACGCCGAGAGCGACTACCACCAGACCGTGATCAGCCCTGACGGCAGGCGCGTGTACGTCGTGAGCGGTCTCGTCATGAACGTGGTCGACACCACGACCGGCACCCTCCTCGCCGCCGCACCGCTGCCGCCGCAGAACAAGCCCGCCGCCTGGCCCACCGGCCGTACGCACGACATCGCGCTCAGCGCCGACGGCGCGACGGTCTACGTCACCCAGGCCGGCGCGACGGGCTACAACGTGCCGCCGATCCCCCCGCCCGGGGTGCCCGCCGAGACTCCCGGACGGGTGCTGACCTTCTCGACCGCGCAGAACGCGTTCACCGGCGAGGTCGCGCTGCCCGGCAGCTACGCGCAGTCGATCGCCCTGCGGCCCGGCGGTCGCGACGCCTACGTCGCCGCCGGGTCCGGGCTGGTGCACCTCGACACCTCGGGCGCCCCCGGGGCCGCGCCGACCGTGGTCGGCTCGGTGTCGAACCTCCGTCAGGCGATCCGTCAGGCGGCGTTCACCCCCGACGGCACCCACCTGTTCGCCGTCGCCGACAGCGCCGCCAACCAGGTCTTCCCCGTCGACCCCGCCACCGACGCCGCGCAGGCACCCGTCACGCTCGCGCCGGTCGCCTCCGCTGGACTCACCGGTGTCTCCGTCAGCCCGAACGGGACCCGTCTGCGCACCGTTCGGTATGACCGCGATCCGCGGGCGGTCGCGCTGGTGGCCTTCGACACCGCCACCTACGCTCCGGTGCCGACCGAGACGGTCCCCTTCACCCTGGACAGCGTCAGCGACACGGCGGTGAGCGCCGACAGCAGCACCGTCTACGCGTTCGGCTGGCGCAACGCCACCCGCGACACCGCCCTCCAGATCGTCACCCGCTGACCGGAGTCCCCCGCTGACCGGCGGGGGAGCGCCGCCCTCCTGACGAGTACGGACGGAGGGCGGCAACGCGCAGGGCCTCAGGCCCTGTCCGGCCGATCTTGCCGGGCCCGCGACGCCGGGCATCCCGCCTGGACGCACGCCCGAACCGCCCAAGTACGTCCAGTACGAGGACGATTCGGGCGCACGCCCAGCCGGGCGCCCAACGCCGCGGGCTGATCCGCCAAGATCGACCGGACAGGACCTACGGCGCCCTGCGCGTTCCGCGCAGCGCCGGGGGCCCTGCCGGCCTTGGCTCCGCCCGGCCAAGGAACACGAGCCCGCCCGCCGCAGCACCTGAACCGCCGCCGGTCGTCAGCCCCCCAGGACGGCGATCCGGCCGGTGCTGCGCCCGGCGGCGACGAGTTCGACGGCGTCGGCGGCCCCGGCGAGCGGCACCCGGGCGCTCACCAGCGGGCGGACCGCGCCCCGGTCGGCGAGCCGGATCAGCTCGTCGTGGGCGGCGCGGACGGCCTGCGGGTCGTGGGTGTTGTAGAGGCCCCAGTGCAGGCCGAGGATGGCGTAGTTCTTCACCAGCGCGTGGTTGAGCGCCGGCGCAGGGATCCGGCCGGCGGCGAAGCCGACCACCACGATCCGGCCCTCGAAGGCGACGCACTTGGTGGAGCCGGTGTAGGCGTCCCCGCCGACCGGGTCGAAGACCACGTCCGCGCCGCGCCCGCCGGTGAACTCCTTGACGGCGGCGACGAAGTCCCCGGCCGTCCGGTCCACCACCAGGTCGGCGCCGAGCGCCCGGGCCGCCTTCGCCTTGGCGGGGCCGCCGACCACGGCGACCACCCGGGCCCCGGCGGCCCGGCCCAGCTGGACCGCCGCGCTGCCCACGCCGCCCGCCGCCGCGTGCACCAGCAGCGTCTCGCCGGCCACCAGCCGGGCCCGGCGGTGCAGGGCGAACCACGCGGTCTGGTAGCCGATGTGCAGCGCGGCCGCCTCGGCGTCGTCCAGCGCCCCGGGCGCGGGGAAGGCGGCGGCCGCGTCCAGCAGCGCGTACTCGGCGAAGGCGCCGTGCGGCAGCACCGGGTTGCCGATCAGCCGCTCGCCCCGCCGCGCGCCGTCCGCCACCTCGCCGCACAGCTCCACGCCGGGCGTGAACGGCAGCGGCGGGCGGACCTGGTACTGGCCGCGCACCATCAGCGCGTCCGGGAAGTTGACCGCCGCGGCCCGCACCCGGACCAGCAGCTGCCCCGGCCCGGCCACCGGCCGCGCCACGTCGTCGGCCAGCCGCATCACCTCGCCCGGCTCGCCGAGCTGTTCCACCTGCCAGGCCCTCACAGCGCCTCGCTCCTCTCCAGCCCCTGCTGGAGCCGGTTCATCCCGTTGATCCAGCGGTCCGGTTCGGTGGCCCGGACCCGGTAGTACTCGGCGACCTCGGGGTGCGGCAGGATCAGGAAGCGGCCCTCGCGCAGCCCGGCCAGCGCCGCCTCGGCGACGTCCTCCGGGTCCAGCGCGGTGGGTGCGAGCAGCGCCTCGCCGACCGCGCCGGTCGAGGCGAGCATGTCGGTGCGCACGCCCTGCGGGCAGAGCGCGTGCACCCGGACACCGCGGTGGCGGTACGTCGCGGAGAGCCACTCGGCGAAGGCGAGCGCGCCGTGCTTCGTCACCGCGTACGGGGCCGATCCCAACATGGTGAGCAGCCCGGCGGCGGAGACCGTGGCGAGGAAGCGGCCCCCGCCGCGCTCCAGCCAGCGGGGGAGCAGCAGTTCGGCGGCCCGGACGTGGGCGAGGACGTTGACCTCCCAGGCGCTCGCCCAGGCCGCGGCGGGAGCGTCGGCCCCGCCGACCGGGGCGACGCCCGCGTTGGCGCACCACACGTCGATCTCGCCGAGCGCGGCCCGGGCCTGCCCGACCAGGGCGGCCAGCCCCTCGGGGGAGGCGGCGTCCCCGGGGGCGGCGGTGCCGCCGCAGTCCCTGGCGACGGCGTGGGCGGCCTCGGCGTCCAGGTCGTTGACCACCACCCGGGCGCCGGCCGCGGCGAAGGCCCGGGCCAGGGCGGCGCCGATACCGCGCCCGCCGCCGGTCACCACCACGCCCTGGCCGGCGAAGTCCGTTGCCGGCGCGTCCTGGTCCGCTGCGTCGGTTGCCGGTGCGTCCGTATCCGCTGCGTCCGTCGCCGCTGCCTCTGCGCCCGCCGCGCCGCTCACAGGCCGCCGCCGAGGGTGACGCCGCCGTCCACGACCAGGGTCTGGCCGGTGATCCAGGCGGCGTCCGCGGAGAGCAGGAAGGCGACCGCGCCCGCGACGTCCTCGGGCACGCCGAGCCGGCCGAGCGGGTAGGCGGCGGCGACCTGCTCCTCCCGGCCCTCGTACAGGGCCTCGGCGAACCTGGTCTTGACCACGGCGGGGGCGACGGCGTTGACCCGGATGCCCTGGCTGCCCAGTTCGGCGGCGAGTTCGGTGGTGAGCCGGATCAGCGCGGCCTTGCTGACCCCGTACATGCCGATCCCGAGCGAGGAGCGGATGCCCGCGACGGAGGCCACGTTGACCACCGAGCCGCCGTGCTCGCCCATCCAGGCGGCGTGCGCGCGGCGGGTCCAGGCCAGCGGGGCCAGCACGTTGACGGCGAGGATCTTGGCGGCGGCGGCCTCGTCGGCGTCGAGGACCGGGCCGTAGAGGGGGTTGATGCCGGTGTTGTTGACCAGGTGGTCGAGCCGGCCGAAGGCCTCCAGGGTGCGGGCGACGGCCTCCTCCTGGTGGACCGGGTCGTCGGTCCTGCCGGCGACGGCGATGGCGTTCTCCGGCCCGCCCAGGTCGTGGACGGCCTCGGCGAGCGGTTCGGGGTTGCGGGCGGTCAGGCAGACCTTGGCGCCGCGGGCGACCAGCTCGCGTGCGATGCCGAGGCCGATGCCCCGGCTCGATCCGGTGACGACGGCCACCCGGCCCTTGAAGGAGTACGCCACGGAGGGTCCTGCCTTTCGCGCGGAACGTTCGACGGGGGTGCCGGGTGGTCGGAGACGCCGGTTCGGCGGGGATGCCCGGTCGGCGGGTGTGCCGGTCCACCGGCTGACTAAGCGCTTGCTCAGCATGGTGTCGGTGCGGGAGCCTGTCAACAGCCCGTCGACCGGGCGGCGGGAATGTGTGTACGAGTTCTCTGGGAGGATGGCGCCATGACCAGCACGCCCATCGCCGACCTCTGGCGCACCCTGCCCGGCGGCGCCGACACCCGCCCCGAGGCGGCGTACCGGCTGCTCCAGGCGGCCGTCGAATCCTTCGCGGAGCGCGGTTTCCACGCCACCACCACCCGGGACATCGCCACCGCCGCCGGGATGAGCCCGGCGGCGCTGTACATCCACTACCAGTCCAAGGCCGCGCTGCTGGCCGAGATCAGCCAGGCCGGGCACGCGGCCACGCTGGAACTGGTCCGGGCGGCGGCGGCCGGTGAGGGCGGCCCGGTGGACCGGATGCGCCGGCTGGTCGAGGAGTTCACCGCCTGGCACGCCCGGGCCCGTACGGTCGGCCGGGTGGTCAACTACGAGCTGCACGCGCTGCCCGAGGACGCCTACGCGGTGGTCGCGGCGCTGCGGCTGGACATCGAGCGCGAGGTCAGCGCGCTGATCGAGGCGGGCGTGACGGCCGGCGCCTTCCAGGTGTCCGAAGTCCGGACGGCGGCCCGTGCGGTCACCTCGCTGGGCATCGACGTCTCCCGCTGGTTCACCGACCGCTCCACCGAGACGCCGGATGAACTCGGCCGCCGCTACGGCGAGTTGGTGCTGCGGATGCTCGGCGCCCGGGTCTGATCCGCCGGATGCCCGGCGACCGGTAAGATGACAACTCAGTTGCCATTCGCTCCGAGGAGGACCGATGACGCGTCAGACCGGTGATGTGCCCGCCCTGTTGGCCGAAGCCTGGGTCTCCTGGGCGGAACGCGGCGCGGCCCTGGACGGCGCGTCGTGGGGGCTCGCCACCCGGCTGCCCGGCTGGACCGTCCGGGACCTGTACGCCCACGTGGCGCCGGTGCCGGAGATGTTCGCCGGACTGCGCGGGGCCCTGGTGGACGGCCCGGCCGAGGTGACCACCGGGGTCGGCATCCTGCGGGCCTACAACCGGCCGGGCGGGATCGCGCACACCGCCGCCGAGCAGGTCGCCGAGGCGGCGAAGCAGACCGCCGCGGCAGCCGAACCGGCCGAGCTGATCGCCCGCTTCGGGGCCGAGGGCCCGGCGGCCCTGGCCGGCATCGCCGACCTGCCGCCCACCGCCGCGGTGGCCCACCCGCTGCTCGGCTCGGTGACGGTCGGCGCGCTCGGCGAGGTGGCGCTGATGGAGGCGACCGTCCACCTGCTCGACCTGATCGCGACGATCGGCGGCCCGCCGCCGTCCGACGGCGCCCTGCACTTCACCCGCACCCTGCTCGCCGAGGTCGCCGACCCGGTGGCCTTCATCGAGGCGGCAGCCGGCCGCGACACCACGGCGGTCCTGCCCGTCATCCGCTGACACCGGGGCGCGGCGCGTAGGCCGCGACGGCGGAGCCGGGCTCGGGGTGGACGGCGGCCGGGCCCGCGCTCCCGCCGGGCGGGCCCGTGGGGGGCGTCGCCGCAGGTCCTGCGGCTCGGGGCCGGTTTGCGGGCTGTGGCACGATGCCCGCAGGCCGGTCACCAGGGACGGCCCGCGCCACGCCGCAGGCACGAGCGGCGGGCGGTTCCACCGCACGCAGAATGAGGACCCGCCATGTCCGAGACCATCCCCAGCCACGCCCGGCCCACCGGGCGGCCCGCCTTCCGCCCCGCCACGCTCGCCGACGTACCGGCGCTGGTCGAGCTGGTCGAGTCCGCCTACCGCGGCGACGCCAGCCGGGCCGGCTGGACCACCGAGGCGGACCTGCTGGAGGGCCAGCGCACCGACGCCGAGGGCGTCGCCGCGGTCATCGGCCGCTCCGACGGGGTGCTGCTGGTCGCCGAGCGGGACGGCCAGCTGGTCGCCTGCTGCCAGCTGGAGCACCGCGGGGACCGTGCGTACTTCGGCATGTTCTCGGTGCGCCCCGGGCTCCAGGGCGGCGGCCTCGGCCGGGCCGTGCTCGCCGAGGCCGAGCGGCTGGCCGGCGAGGAGTGGGGTGTGGGTGAGCTGGAGATGACCGTGATCGAGCAGCGCGCCGACCTGATCGCGTGGTACGAGCGGCGCGGCTTCCGCCGGACCGGGGTCTTCACGCCGTTCCCGTACGGCGACGAGCGTTTCGGCGTCCCGCTGCGCCCCGATCTGCGGTTCGAGAAGCTGACGAAGGTGCTGGCGAAGGCGCTGAAGGAGTCGCTGGGGGAGTCGCTGGGGGAGGCCTGACCGCAGGGGCGCGGGCCGGCGGTGCTCGGGGTCGAATCCATGATCGCTTGACGGTTCGTCGGTACGTGATGACATGTCAAGTCACTGACCAGGGGCGATGCGGAGATGTCATACCTCGTTCATGATTGGTCTAGGCCAATGTGAGAGGCTGAGGGCGAACGGCCACGTTCCGTCCCATGCCCAGGGGGGCCACTTCCGCATGCCCGTACTCCATGGCACCGCCATGCCCGCGCCCGTCCCCGGCCCGCGCCGGATCCCCGCGGACCCCGACCTCCGCCTGCCCAGCCCGCCCGACGACGAGGAGCTCTACTGGTACTTCGGCCCGCAGCGCCGCTGGGTGCTGCTCTGCGCCACCCTCTCCTACGCGGGAGCCACCGCCACCCTCGGCCTGTTCGCCCTCAGCCGGCCGCTGCTCTGGCCCTTCCTGGTGCTCACCGTGCTCAACGCGGCCACCTGGCTGCTCTCGCTCACCGACGGCCAGCGCGCCCGCCGCTACACCCGCGACTCGCACGACCTGCTGATGCGCGCCTGGCAGCCCGCCCGCCACCCGAGCGTCGACCTGCTGCTGCCGACCGCCGGCGAGCCGCTGGCCGTCCTGGAGAACGCCTACCGCCACACCGTCGCCGTCCAGTGGGCCGGCGCGCTGACCGTCATCGTCCTCGACGACGCCGCCCGCCCCGAGGTGCGCGAACTCGCCGAGTCCTACGGCTTCCAGTACCGGGCCCGCCCCGACCGCGGCCGGTTCAAGAAGGCCGGCAACCTCAACCACGGCCTGGCCGAGGGCAACGGCGAGATCGTCGCCGTCCTGGACGCCGACTTCTGCCCCCGCCCCGACTTCCTGCACCACCTGGTGCCCTACCTCGACAACCCCGAGGTCGGCATCGTGCAGAGCCCGCAGTGCTTCGACACGGACGCCGACATGTCCTGGCTCGAACGCGCCGCGGGAGCCACCCAGGAGATCTTCTACCGCTGGATCCAGCCCTCCCGGGACGCGCAGGACGGCACCGTCTGCTGCGGCACCAACGCCCTCTACCGCCGCGCCGCACTCATGCGCGTCGGAGGCTTCGCCGAGATCGACCACAGCGAGGACCTCTACACCGGCCTCTCGCTCGCCCGCGCCGGGTGGACCACCCGGTACGTGCCCGCCCTGGTCGCCAAGGGCATGTCGCCCACCGGCCTGCCCGCCTTCATCAGCCAGCAGTACCGCTGGTGCCTCGGCTCCCTGGCGCTCGTCCGCGACCCGGACTTCCGCCGCGGACCGCTCCCTCGCTCCGCCCGGCTCTGCTTCTGGAACGGCATCCTCGGCTACGTCACCAGCGCGGTGAACGTCTTCGCCGTCCCGCTGCCCGCCCTGATCATGCTGTTCTTCGCCCCCGGTGAGATCCAGCCGTGGCAGGTGCTGCCGTTCCTGCCGCCGATCTGGGTCTCGCTCGTCCTGCTGCCCGCGATGTCCCGCACCCGCTGGCGCTTCGAGGTCACCCGGGTCCAACTCCTCGGCGGGCTCTGCCACGTGGTCGCCATCGCGCACGCGCTGCGCCGCCGCAGCGCCGACTGGGTGCCCACCGGCGCCGTGTCGGGCGGCAGTTCACTGGCCAAGGCGGTCGCCCGGATCGGCGTCGGCTGGCTGGGATTCGTCGTCCTCGCGGGCATCGCCGGACTCGTGCGCGCGGCCATGCTGTACGGCTGGCAGCCCTTCTGGGCGCTCACCGCGCTGCTCGCGCTCACCGCGTACACCATGATCCCGCTGATCCGGTCCCTGTGGCCGCTCCTGCGCGGTGGCAACGGGGCCGCCGTCGGAGAGGTCGCCCCGCCCGTGCGGCGCCGGTCCGACCTGGGCTTCGGCCACGCGGAGGCCGTCGCCGTCACCGCCGTGCTGCTGCTCTGCGGACTGCTGGCCTCCGGCTGGGCCGATCCGCTGATCTTCTGACGTTCCGTCAACTTCGCTCAGTCAACTTCATGAACTCCACCAATTCCTGACGTCAAAGTCGATGTCTGACGACCCATCAACTTCGTTCGGATCCACCGCGTTTCCCAGCGCGTCGCCCCACCGGCGCGGATGCGCCGCCCTGCCGCCCCATCGGCCCGGCGGTCCCGACCACCCGCTGCCTGCCCCTGCGAGGAGCACCGCCGTGTCAACGGCCGTACCACCACCGTCGTCGTCCCCTTCCTCCCCTGCCGCCACCGCCTCGGCCGAACTGCTGCCCGGCGTCGTCCGAATGGACCGGCAGGCCGCGCCCGAGCGGCGCCCCTCCGCAGAAGCCGTCGCACCGCCGCAGGCCCAGCGGCGCACCGGCTTCCGCCCCGACATCGAGGGCCTGCGCGGCGTCGCCGTCCTCTCCGTCCTCGCCTACCACGCCGCCGTTCCCGGCTTCGCCGGCGGCTACGTCGGCGTCGACGTCTTCTTCGTCATCTCCGGCTTCCTCATCACCGGACTGCTGCTCGGCCGCCCGATCGGCCTGTGGGACTTCGCCGCCCGCCGCGCCCGCCGTATCCTGCCCGCCGCCGCCACCGTCCTGGTCGCCACCGCCGTCGCCGGCGGCGCGCTGCTCGACCCGCTGCGCGGCACCGACCTCGCCCGCGACCTGATCGCCTCCGCCGGACAGGTCGTCAACTGGCGCTTCGTCGGCCAGCAGACCGACTACCTGGCCGCCGAACACGCCCCGAGCCCGCTCCAGCACTTCTGGTCGCTCGGCGTGGAGAACCAGTTCTACCTGCTGTGGGGCGTTCTGCTGCTCGGCCTCGCCCGCTTCCTGCACGGCCGCCGCCGCACCGTCGCGATCACCCTGGCCACCACGGCCATCGGCGCGGTCTCGCTGCTGCTGTGCGTCCGGTGGACGGCGACCTCGGCGCCGCTCGCCTACTTCTCCACCGGCAGCCGGCTCTGGGAGTTCGCAGCCGGCGCGTGCGCTGCGCTGCTCGGCGGCGCCCTGGCCGGCCGTGTGCAGCGGCGCGGGACGGCCTGGTCGCTGCGACTGCTCGGCTGGGCCGGCGCCGCCGCCGTCCTCGCGTCGATCCTGCTCTACGACCGGAACACCCCCTTCCCCGGCACCGCCGCGCTGGTGCCCGTCCTCGGCGCCGCCGCCCTTTTGCTCGCCGGCCCCGCCCACCGCGCGCTCGGCGCCACCGACGCCGGACGCCTCCTCGACAGCCGGCCGCTGCGCGCCGCCGGTCGCCTGTCGTACGCCTGGTACCTCTGGCACTGGCCGGTGCTGACCATCGCCCAGGCCCGCTACGGCGCCCTGCCCTGGACCACCCTGGCCGCCCTCGCCGCAGCCAGCGCGCTGCCCGCCTGGCTCACCATGCGGCTCGTCGAGCAGCCGCTGCGGTACGGCAGCAGCCCGGCGCCGCGCCGGGGCCTCGCGGTCGGCGCCAGCGCGCTCGTCATCCCGCTGATCGCCGCACTCACCCTCGGCGGCGGCACGGTCCGCGCCCTCGGCGGCACCGCCGACACCCCCGCCGCCGCCCCGGCCGGGGCCCCGACCGGCCCCACCCTGCTCGCCCCCGGTGCGCGGGTGCTCGGCCTGACCCCCTCGCTGGCCCGCGCCCGGGAGGACTTCCCGCCCGGCAAGGGCTGCGAGATCCCGCTGAACGCCGACAGCAGCCCGCGCTGCCTGTTCGGCGCCGAGGACAGCCCCGACCGGATCGTGCTGCTCGGCGACTCGCACGCCGGCCAGTGGATATCGTCCGCACTCGCGATGGCCGAGCAGCGGCACTGGGCCCTGGAGGTCCTGGTCAAGCCCGGCTGCCCGCTCGCCACCCTCACCGTGCGCAACAACGTCCTCGGCCGCACCTTCGAGGAGTGCGACCGCTGGCGCGAGAACACCCTCACCCGGCTCACCTCCGGGCCCAGGCCGCGCCTCGTCCTGATGGCCGGCCTCAACAGGTACGGCAGCCAGGAGGAACGCACCCAGGGCTGGACCCGCACCCTGGACCGCCTCGCCGCCGTCGGCGCCCCGCTCGCCTACCTCGGCGACACCCCGATGCCCGGCAAGGACATCCCGACCTGCCTCGCCGCCTCCGACGGCCGCTCGGACGCCTGCTTCTTCCCGCGCGACACCGCCTTCGAACCGGACCCGATGCTCGACGGCGGCCTCGCCGCCCGCTACGGCGTCCGCACCCTCGACCTGGGCCCGCTGCTGTGCCCCGGCAGCGGACCGGACTGCCCGGCGGTGCTGGAGGGCGTGGTGCTGTACCGCGACACCGGCCACATCACCGACACCCTGGCCCGCGTCCTGGCGCCGCGCCTGGACAAGGGAATCCTGGAGGCGGCCGGGTAGCACGGCTCCGCCGCCTGGGGCGCCCCGCCGGATCGATCCGGCGGGGCGCCCTCGTCGTGCGGGTGCGGGTGTGGCCACGCAGGCGTTTTTTCAGCCGTAGATGCTGTGGCAGAGGCGGGCCTGCTCCGAGCCCGCGGGCCAGCGGCCGACGCGTTCGGCCTGGTCGCAGATGCCGCCCGGGCCGAGGGTGGGCAGCGCCGCGCCGGTAGCCGGAGCCGCCGGGGTGGCGCTGGCCGGGGCGGGGGCGCCGTGGGTCGACGGCGAGGGGCGCGCGGTGCGGCCGGGCTTCGGGTGCGCGGTCGCCGCGTGCTGCGCGTCGGCCGGCTCGTCCTCGTTCGGCGCGGCCGCCGTCGTGGCCGTGGCCAGGGCCGGGGCCGGTCCGGCGCGCTCCGGCGTGGGCGGCGGGAGCGGGGACGGCGCGGGTGTGGTGGGGAGCGGCGAGAACGCGGGCGGGTCCGGCGCCGTCGGGTCGGACGCGGAGGGGGAGGTGTGCGGCAGGGCCACCACGTCCAGTTCGTCTCCTGTCCCCGGCCCGCACATCGCCAGGACGGCGGCGAGGACGGCGACCGTCCCGATGGTCGCGGCGGCCCACACCTTCCGCGACCGCCGCGACGCCGGTGCGGGCGCCAGAACGGGGGCCGGCGCGAACGCGGTGGGTACCGGGGGTGGCTGCCAAGCGTCCTGCGGCCACTGCCACTGTCCTCCGGTGGACTGCCCAGTCATGTTGTCGTCCTTCCAGCGCCGACCCCCCCGTCGAATCCCCCGCCATGCCTTCTCCGTGCTCAACGAGCGCGCCGACGCCGGGACATGACCCGGAAGAGGGGTCTGGAGGGGCGCCGATTGCCGCCGCGCCACATGCTGGGGGGCATGGAGACCAACAGCACGTCCAAGCACCTGGTCGAGGTGGCAGACTTCCGGACCGACAGCCGCTACCGCCTGGTCCACTTCGAGGGCCACGGCTGGGAGCCGCTCGCCCCCGAGGAGTTCGAACCCCGGATCCACCAGCTCTTTCCGGACCTCGACCCGCGAGATCCGGTCCGCGTCCACTGGGCGGATCGCCCCTGGGAGTGGCCCCTCTGGCACCCCGGCGAGGCGTGAGCCGCGCTTTCGTTACGCTGTCCGGGTGAGCGTGGATCATTTCTGGCGCCGCCTGCCCGGCCAGGAGGTCGACACCTGCTCGCCGACGGAACTCGGCGAGCTCGTCCCCGACCGGCAGGACGTCCGCTACGGCCAGCTGGCCTCCGCCGGACTCCTCCTCGGCGTGCGGAGCACCGCCCGGCTGATGGAACTGGCCCTCACCGAGAACGGCCTGCACCCCGACCCGGCCGCCCGCCTGCCCGTGTACGGCGGCGAGCGCCGCGAACCCGACGCCGCGCAGACCGATCCGCTGGTGCTGAGCCCCGCGCAGGTCGCGGCCGCCTTCACCTTCCTGCGCGACTCGGCGCTCGGCGAACTCGTGCGCCAGCAGGACACCGTGCTGGCCCGGACGGTCGCGCGCCTCGGGTACCCGACGCCGTGGTCCGAGACGTGGGCGACCCGGGTGGTCGCCGACCTGCGGGAGCTGCGGGACTTCTTCGCCGACGCGGCGGCGGCCGGTGACGCGGTGGTCGTCCGGGACCGGAAGGCATGATCGGGGTGATCGGGGCGGCGGACGTGAACGGGGTGGACGAGTTGGACGAGTTGAACGGGGTGCAGGACGTGAAGGGGATGGACGGGGTGGACGAGGCGGAAGGCCTGAACGGGCTTTCGAGCACTGCCGGTTACGCCGAGGCGGCGGAGGAGCTCGCCGTCCAGTACGAGAGCGTGACCTTCGCCGAGGTCCACGCGGACCTGCTGCACAGCTACCCGCCCCCGCCCGCCGCCGTCCTCGACGTGGGCGCCGGCACCGGGCGGGACGCGGCCGCCCTCGCCGCCCTCGGCCATCCGGTGGTGGCCGTCGAGCCGACCGCCGAACTCCGTTCCGTCGCCGAGCGGTTGCACGCGGGCTCCGGCGTGCGCTGGGTCGCCGACGAACTGCCCGAGCTGCCGCAGCTGAGCGCCGGCACCGAACGCTTCGACCTCGTCCTGCTGACCGCCGTCTGGATGCATCTCGCCCCCGCCGAGCGGGCGTTGGCGATGGCCGCCCTCGGCCGGCTGCTCGCCCCGGGCGGGCGCCTCGCCCTGACCCTGCGCCACGGCCCCGTCCCGCCGGGCCGCCGGATGTTCGACGTCCCGCCCGAGGAGACCGTCGCGCTCGCCGCCGCCCGGGGCCTGCGGCTGCTCCACCGCGCCGAACGCGGCGACCTGCACGGCCGGTCCGGCGTCCGCTGGACGAGCCTGGTCTTCGGGTAGGTCGCCCTCCTGGCCTCCGGGCCACGCTCGCGCGGTGCGGGGGTCAGTTCACGTCGACGTTGTCGAAGAGTTCGAGCATCTGCGTGAGGACGTGCACGCAGGCGGTCAGGTCGGCGTCGGTCAGCTCGCCGCCGACCTGGCGGAGCAGGGCGTGCTCGCGGGCGCTCGCCGCGGAGACGGCGGCCCTGCCGTGGCCGGTCAGCCGGATCAGCGAGGACCGCTGGTGGGCGGGGTTCGGGGTGATCTCGACCAGGTCCAGGGCTGCCGCGTCGTTGACCATGCGTTGCACGAACTGCCTGCTCAGCGCCTGTGCGCGGCCCATCTGAGGGACGGTCATGGGCCCATGCTCCGCGAGCAGGAGCAGCACGGCGCGCACGCCGACGGACAGCCCCTCGATGGGAGCCGCGAGTTCCACCGTGCGGAGCACCCGTCGGTACAGCGGGCCGACCAAGTCGAACACGTCCATGAGCCGCTGGGCGAGGACGTCGGGCGGGAGCGGGGCATCGGTATCGGTCACCCCGCCATCATGACACCTGGGTTGCCAATCCCTGCCGTGGAGGAACCGCGTGGAGGGAACCGTTCGCCGCCGCCGGCTGAACCGCCACGGCGTTCTGTGCCGGGCTCACCGGGGGTTCACCGGGGCGGGGCGCCGAAGTCCTCGGCGACCAGCCGGTCGGCCCAGTGCCGGAGGGCCGGGGCGAGGGGCGGGTGGACCAGGCCGGCGGCGGTGGCGAGGCGGTCGGCGGAGGTGGTGTCGTAGCGGTCCTCGGAGAGGAAGCCGAGGGTCTCCGGGTCGGCGCCGGTGAGGGTGCGGGGGAGGCGGCGGACGATGGCGACGGGCGCCAGGCCGCGGGGTGGGCGGACGCCGAGGTGGGCGGCGAGCAGGGCGATCAGGTCCGGGAGGACGGGAGTGGCGGGGTCGAGGACGGTGTGGGCCACCACGGCGGAGCCGTCGGGGGTGGGAGTGGCGTCGGGGGTGGCGGAGCCGTCGGGCGTGGGGGCGGCGGCGCTGTCGTGGGCGGGGACGGCGGCGAGGAAGCGGGCCAGGTGGTCGACGGTGACCACGGGCAGGAAGGTGCGGCGGGTGCCGGGCAGCAGCGGCAGGCGGCCGCGGTGGAGCTGACGGACGAGCTGGGCCAGGCCGACGTACTGGCCGGCCTCGCCGGTCCGCGAGTGGCCGATGACGCTGCTGGGGTTGACGGTGGTGAGCGGGACGCCGAGTCGGGGCGCGGTGACCCGGACGGCGGCGTCGCCGAGCAGCTTGGAGGCCTCGTACGCGCCGAGGCGTGCGTAGGCGGCGGTGGTGGCGCGGGGGCTGGGCGGGTACTGCGGCTGCGGGTCGCGGCCGACGCGGTAGCCGGAGAGGTGGACCAGGCGGCGCAGCCGGGGCCGGGTGGCGGACCAGTGGAGGGCGTGCAGGGCGCCGTGGACGTTGGCGGGTTCGGCCTGGGCGCGGGTGAGGCCGAACCGGTAGCGGGCGGCGAGGTTGTGGACGTCGCGGACCTCGGTGAGCCGGGCGTCGTCCTCGGGGGAGAGGCCGAGGCCGGGGCGGGTGAGGTCGGCGGCGACGGTGGTCAGCGCGGTGTCGTCGGCGCCGTGGGTGCGCAGCCAGTGGCGCAGCTCGGTGTCGCGGCCGGCGCCGCGCACGGCGGCGGCCACGGGCTCGCCGCGGGTGAGGAGTTCGAGGACGAGCCAACGGCCGAGGAAGCCCGTGGCGCCGAGGACGAGGGTGCGGGGCGGTGGCGGGAGGGGCGGCATGTGGCAACTCCTGGAGCTGGAATCTGTAGACCGGTCTGCATATTTTTTGGACACGAGGAAACTCGGACACGAGAAAACCTCGGGCACAGGAGAATTCGGGCACAAGGAATCGGAAGGAGGGGCGGAGCCGCGCACCGGTCGGCGGCGGCTCCGCTTCCGCGAAGCCCTACGCGGTGCGAGCGGCCGGCTTGGCGCCGAGCAGGTGGCGGACGGCGTGCAGCGCGTGGTCCAGCGGCTCGCGGCTGCGCCGGACCGACGCGAGCAGGACCGCGCCCTCCATCAGCGCCAGTGCCTGCCCGGCCGCCGTCGCGGCCTCGGCCGGCTGGAAGCCCTCGGCCTCCAGCCGTTCGGCCAGCACGCGCTGCCAGCTCTCGTACACCTCCGCGCAGACGGCGCGCAGCGGCTCGTTGGTGCCGGCGACCTCCAGGGCGACGATCGCGATCGGGCAGCCCTTGGTGTAGTCGGAGCGCGCCAGTCGCTCGGCGAAGACCTCGGTGAGCCGCTCGGTGAGCGCTCCGCTGTCGGCGCCCTCGGCGGCCAGCGCGGCGAGCAGGTCCTCGACCTCCTGCCCGGCCTGGGCGAGGGAGGCGGCGACCAGTTGGTCCTTGCCCTCGGGGAAGTGGAAGTAGAGCGAGCCGCGCGGTGCGCCCGTCGCGGCCACGATCTGGTTGAGGCCGGTCCCGAAGTAGCCCTGTGCCTCGATCAGCGTCCGGGTACCGGCGATCAGCCGGGCCCGGGTCTCCTCACCCTTGACTCCCATGCGGAAAACAATAGACCGGTCTGCATATTCCTGTCGACGGGCCTCAGTGCTGGGCCGCGGGCGGGAAGCCGGTCGTTGTGGAGCAGCGCTCCGGGACTCCTTCGTTCGTGTCGGCGTGCGTGCTCTCGTGCTCGCCGGTGATCGTGAGCTCGTCCCGGAGCGACGCCGTCGCGGCCCTGCCCGGCTCCGGGTCAGCCCGTGTGCGCCTCCTGAAGCAGCGCCAACTCCTCCGGGGAGAGGCGCAGCGCCCCGGCGGCGATGTTGTCCTCCAGGTGCGCCAGGTCGCCGGTGCCGGGGATGGCCAGAACGTGCGGGCCCTGGTGGAGCGTCCAGGCGAGGCGGACCTGGGCCGGGCTGACCCCGCGCGCCTGCGCCACCGCCCGGACCTGGGCCGGTTCGGCGCCGCCCGTGCCGGACTCCCGCCCGGCTCCGGCGATCGCGTAGAACGGGACGAAGGCGATGCCCTGCTCGCCGCAGAGCCGCAGCACGGCGTCCTGTTCGGGCGAGGCGCCGATGCCGTACGGGTTCTGCACGCACACGACGGGCGCGACGGCCTGCGCCTCGGCGAGCTGGTGCGGGTGGATGTTGGAGAGGCCGAGGTGGCGGATCAGCCCGGCCTGGCGCAACTCGGCGAGGGCGCCGAAGCGTTCGGCGATCGAGTCGGTGCCGACGATCCGCAGGTTCACCAGGTCGAGGTGGTCGCGGCCGAGTTGGCGCAGGTTCTGCTCGACCTGGCCGCGCAGCCGCTCCGGGGTGCGGGCGTGCTCCACCCACTCGCCGTCGAGTCCGCGGCCCGGGCCGACCTTGGTGGCGATCACCAGGTCGTCGGCGTACGGCGCGAGCGCCCGGTTGATCAGCTCGTTGGCGGAGCGCAGCGGGGAGAAGTAGAAGGCGGCGGTGTCGAGGTGGTTGACGCCCAGTTCGACGGCGCGCCGCAGCACCCGGACGGCCTGCTCGCGGTCGCGCGGTACGGCGTCGGGGACGAGCGCCCGGCCGGTCTGCGGCAGGCGCATGGTGCCGAAGCCGATCCGGTGGACGGTGCGGTCGCCGAGCGTCCAACTGCCGGAGGCGGCGGCGGTGACGGCAGCGGTGACGGGGGTGGGGGCGGGGGTGGTGCCAGAAGTCATGCCGTCATGATCGCTACTGCACTGCCCTGACCGCCAGCGATTCGGGAATGTACGAATCCCCGCGGAATCCCCGCGGAATCCACGGGGGCGGAGGTGACGGCGGGCTGCTGTCCACGGGGGAGGGCGCCGTGACGGCGGACCTGTCGGGACTGTGACAACCGTCATGCCGTTTCCATGATCACCCACCCTGGTCCGGGGCCCCGCCCGGCCGGGATGATGGGGCTCGTCGACGGGCGGGAGCGCCCAGGGTCGGGTGAACGGGGGTCGGCGATGTCGCCGCACGAGATCGGGTTGTACGCGAGCGCTGCCGTGGTGGTCAGCGTGGGACTTCAGGCGCTGGTGCTGGCCGGCTCCAACGTCGGTCGGGGAGCCGGTGCTCCGGCGGGCGCTCCGGCGGGCGCCGGGCCGGGCGAGGTGCTCGCCGTGGTCCGGGCCGCCCTGGCACGGCGGCCCCGGGCCACCCTCGCACTGTTCGCGCTGATGGCGGTGATGGCCGTGCTCCAGTACGCCGTGCCCACCCTGGTCGACGATCTGATGCGGCAGCCGGGTGCGCTGTCCGACGGGCAGTGGTGGCGGGCCGGGACGGCCCTGCTGGTGCAGTCCTCCGGGATCGCGCAGATCGCGATGAACCTGCCGGCCCTGCTCGTGGTCGGCGCCGTCGCCGAGTCGGTCCTCGGATGGTGGCGGACCCTGGCCGTCTTCCTCGCCAGCGGCGTCCTCGCCCACGTGGTGAGCCTGGCCGGCTGGTCGCCGCGCGGCGGCGGCGACTCCGTGGCCGTCTGCGGCCTGCTCGGCGCCCTGGCCGTCACCTGCCTGCTGCGCGGGAGCGCCCTGGGCCTCACCTTCAAGCGCACCTGGTACCTGCTGCTCATCCCCGCGGCCGGTCTGTTCCTGTGCGCGCTGCGGAACAACCACGGCGCCGGCCTGGTGGCGGGTTGCCTGCTCGGTCTGGTGCTCGCCACCGGGACGAGGACCGGGCCGCCCGGGCAGCCCTCCGTGGCGTGACCGGGGGCCGGTCCACCCCCGGGGCCAATCCCGCAGACCCGCAGACCCGCAGACCCGCAGCTCGGACCGGGGCCTGGCACGCCGGGCGCCGACCGGCGTCTGGGAGAGTGCGGGCATGACACTTCGGACCCTTCGGTGCGCCGTCCTCGACGACTTCCAGGGCGTCGCCACCAGCATCGTCGACTGGTCCCCGGTCTCCGACCGGGTGGCGGTGACCGCCTTCTCCGAGCACTTCGGGTCGGAGGACGAACTCGCCGCCGCCCTGGCCGACTTCGACTTCGTCGTGACCCTGCGCGAGCGGGTGCCGTTCCCGGCCTCGCTGTTCGCCCGGCTACCGAGGCTCAGGCTGCTGGTCGCCTCGGGCATGCGGAACTCGGTGATCGACTACGCGGCCGCCGAGGCGCACGGCGTGACGGTCTGCGGGACGGCCAGCTCCTCCACCCCGCCGGTCGAGCTGACCTGGGCGCTGCTGCTCGGCCTGGCCCGCGGCATCGTGCCGGAGAGCACGGCGCTGCGCGAGGGCGGTCCCTGGCAGAGCACCGTCGGCGCCGACCTGCACGGGCGGGTGCTCGGGCTGCTGGGCCTGGGGAAGATCGGCGGCCTGGTCGCCCGGGTCGGACTGGCCTTCGGCATGGACGTGCTGGCCTGGAGCCAGAACCTCACGGACGAGCGGGCCGCCGAGGTCGGCGTGCGCCGGGCCGCCGGCAAGGAGGAACTGTTGAGCGGCGCCGACTTCGTCTCGATCCACCTCGCCCTGGGCGAGCGCACCCGGGGACTGCTCGGCGAGGCCGAACTCGCCCTGATGAAGCCCGAGGCGTACCTGGTGAACACCTCCCGGGCGGCGATCGTCGACCAGGACGCGCTGCTGGCCGCGCTCACCGGGGGCCGGATCGCGGGCGCCGCCGTGGACGTCTTCGACGTCGAGCCGCTGCCCGCCGACCACCCGCTGCGCACCGCGCCCAGGCTGCTGGCCACCCCGCACCTGGGGTACGTGTCGCGCGACAACTACCGCCGCTACTACGGCGAGGCGGTCGAGGACATCGCGGCCTACTTGGCCGGCGAGCCGATCCGCCGCCTGGGCTGACCCACGGGCCGGGCCCGGGCCGGCCCTCGTGGCGGCGTCCGCCCGCCGGGCGCCGCCCGGCCGCATACTGGCCGCGTGACGAGCGGAGACGGTGCCCGGGGTGCGGGCCGGCGCGGTGTGCTGAGGGCGGGTGCGGCCGCGTTGCTGCTGGGCGCGGCGGGGTGCGGGAGCGGGGCCGGGCGGCCCGCGGTGACGACGGGTCCGACCGGCACACCGACGGAGACGTCGCCGCCGGCGCGAACACCGACGGAGACACCGGTGGAGACGTCAACACCGACGGTCTCCGCCCTGCCGAACCCCGCGCTCTGGCAACCCGGCCCGTCCGAGGTGCAGCCCGACGTCAAGCGCCGCGCCGTCGAGCTGGTCGCCGCGCTCGGCGCCTGGCCGCCGGGCGGGCAGGGCGTGGAGGCGGCCCGGGCCCGGGTGGCGGCGCTCGGCCTGCCGCCCGAACTGGCGGACCGGGCCGGGCCGCTGGCCCCGGCGGCCGCCGAGGCGAGCCTGGAGGTGGTCGACGCCCAGTACGGCGGGATCCTCGCGGACTCGGCGAGTGTGCTGGTGGTCTGCCGGCAGTGGACCCGCCGGGTCGACGGCTCGGTCGCCGAGGGCGGCACCACGGTGGACGTCCGGCTGAGCCGGGCCGCGCCGCGCTGGACCGTCACCGGCCTGAACCCGGGGGAGCCGGGCCCGGCCGCCGCCTCGCCCGCCCCGGCGGTGGCGCAGGTGTTGGCCCAGTCGAGGATCGAGCTGCCGCCCGAGGCGGCCGCCGACCTGCGCAGCGGCACCGTGCACGACAGCGTGCTGGCGGCGATGCTCCGGCTGGCCGGCCCGTACACGCTGTCGGTGAGCGTGGTGCGGACCGGCCATCCGTTGGACGTCTTCGGTACGACTCGGCCCAGCGACCATCCGCTGGGCCGGGCCTTCGACGTCTGGCGGATCGACGGTCAGGCGGTGGTGGACCCGTCGACGCCCCGGCAGCTGATCGAGTCCTTCATGCGGGACGCGGCCGCCGCCGGCTCGTACAACGTGGGCGGTCCGGTGGCGATCCCGGGCGTGGGCAACCAGTTCTTCACCGACGACACCCACCACGACCACGTCCACGTGGGGTTCTCCGCCTGACCGCCTGACCGTCTGACGGCCTGACCACCACCGCCCGGGGACGGTACGTCAGTTGACGTTGACGCCGCTCCAGGCCGCCGCGACGGCCTTGTACTCGGTGCTGTTGAGGCCGTACAGGTCCTTGGCCGCGCTCAGGGAGGCGGTGCGGGCGCCCTTGTAGGTGGTGGTGGAGGTCATGTAGACGGTCAGCGCGCGGTACCAGATCTTGGCGATCTTCTGGTTGCCGATGCCGGCCACCGTGGAGTTGTTGCAGGTGGGGCTGTTGTAGGTGTAGCCGTTGATGGTCTTGCTGCCGCTGCCCTCGCTGGCCAGGTAGAACCAGTGGTTGCCGACGCCCGAGGAGTTGTGCACGTCGAGCTTGCCGACCGAGCTGCTCCAGCAGTCCGCCGACCGGCCGTCGAGCGAGGGCTTGTCGAAGCGGCGCAGCCACGGAGGGGTGGACTGGTCGCTGAACAGGTAGTCGGGGGTGTCGACCTTGTTGTTGGCGTACCACTCCACCATGGTGCCGAAGATGTCGCTGGTGGACTCGTTGAGGCCGCCGGACTCGCCGCTGTAGCGCAGGTTGGCGGTGGCGCTGGTGACGCCGTGGGTCATCTCGTGGCCCATGGTGTCGAGGTCGACCTGCTCGGGGTCGGTGCTGCCGTCGCCGTCGCCGGTCATCATGCAGAAGCAGCTGTCGGACCACTGGGCGTTGTCCCAGTTGGTGCCGACGTGGACGAAGACGGTGGCGCCCTTGCCGTCGTTCTTGATGCCGTTCCGGCCGAAGGTGTTCTTGTAGTAGTCGTACGTCCAGGCGGTGTTGGCGTGGGCGTCGACGGCGGCGGTGGAGCGGTCGGTGGAGAACTTCTTCCCGTCGCCCCAGACGTTGGTGGTGCTGGTGAACGCGGTGCCGGAGCTGGCCTTGAGCGCGCTCGCCGCGACGTTGTTGGCGTCCTTGGTGACGTGGCCGCGGACCGCGTCCTTGAGGGTGTAGCCGCCGCCGCTCTGGGCGGTGGTGTCGATCGTGATGTCGCCGGTGTACTCGGAGTGGCCGGTGCCGGAGGCCTGGTGCTCGGCGTCGTAGGTCTCGATCTGCTCGCCGGTGGTGGCGTCGGTGACGACCACCTTGCCGGCCGGTTGGCCGTGTTCGCCGGTGCCCTCGACGGTGGTGCGCCAGGCGAGCCGGGGCGTGCCGTCGGCGGCCCAGACGACCAGTTCGGGCGTGCTGGTGGCGTCTTGGACGCCGGGTGCGGCCGCGAGCGCGTTGGCGGCGCCGGCCTGCGCGGGCACCTTCGGGACGGTGGACCTGACGGCGGCGTCGTGGGCGGCCGCGCGGGAGGAGTCCTTGAGCCGGCCGCGGGCGTCCTGGTGGACGACCAGGTCACCGCCGACCACCGGCAGGCCCTGGTAGGTGCGGTCGAAGCGGACGTGCTGGGTGCCGTCGGCGTCGAGGACGACGTCCTTGACGACGAGGTCCTGGCCGGCGCCGAAGCCGAACACCCCCGCGTTGTGGGTGACGTTGGCGCGGGCCTGGGATATCGCGGCGTCCCTCGTGCCGGTGGCGGCGGAGGCCGTGCCGGTGGGGACGGCGACGGCGACGAGGGCGGCGACGACCGCGATGGCTCCGGCCGCGAGGGGGCGGCGGGAGGAGGAGGTGGGGCTCACTCTGACTCCAGTCGGGGTAGCTGCAGGGAAAAGAGCTGCGACCGACATTGACGGCGATCAGTCAGGTAGAGCTAGAGGAATGGTCATATCTTTGCCAAGTTGTGTCCTGTTCAAATCAAAAGTGAGCAGAAATCAACACCCGTGCCGCATATGGCCGATCGTGTTCCGGCGCATGACGCATGACCTGACGAGGCCCTAGGCTCGCCCCCATGGACGGATGGGTGGGGGCCTGGACCGGCGGGCGGGCGGCGGTCCACGTGGGCAACGTCGCGGACTTCAACGAGCAGTTCTTCGCCCCGGGCATGGACGCCGCCCAGCGGGCCCGGCGGCTGCGGCAGGCGCACCACTACGCCTGCCTGGCCACCTGCTACAGCCCCGAACCCGCGCTGCTGGTGCTGCCCGCCGAGGTCGGCCCGGAGTGGACCGACTGGCTGGCCCGGGAGCTGGAGTGGGGCCCGGTCGAGGTGCACGGCGGCGTCGCGCCCGAGCGGACGGTCGCCCGGGCGCTCGCCGAACGGCCGGCCCTGGCCGCGCGGATCGCCGCCCTCGGCCGGCCGGTGGTCGCCTGGGGCCGCACCGCCGCCCAGGGCGAGGGCCCCGAACTGGCCGCGGTGCACCGCTACGAGTCCAAGGCGGCGGCCCACGACCTGTTCGCCGAACTCGCCCCCGACCACCCGGGCATCGTCGTCCCCCGGCAGGAACGCCCGGCCGGCCGGGGCCGCGCGGCCCGCCGGCTGACCGCCCGCGCCGCCCGGGGGCTGACCACCGTGCTGAAGAGCCCGCACGGCGTCGGCGGCTACGGCACCGTCGTGGTGGAGCCGGCCGACCTCTTCGCCGCCGGCGGCGGCCGGGCCCTGCTGCGGCGCCTGGTCCGCTCCGAACTCCTGCCCGCTCAGGGCGGCCTGCTGCTGGAGGAGCACGTCGACCCGGGCCCGGCCGCCCGGCTGCGCGACCTCACCTACGACGCGCTGGTCGGCCCCGACGGAGCCGTCCACCCGGTGGGCGCCGGTGACATGCACGTCGCCGGCACCCGCTACCAGGGCGTCACCGTCGGCCCCGACGCGGTGCCCCGGGGCGCCGCCGGGACGGCCCGCCGGTTCGCCCTCGCGGTGGGGGAGCGGCTGGCCGCCGAGGGCTACCGCGGCTGGTACGACGTGGACTTCGTCACCGACCGGCAGCGCCGGCTCGCCCCCACCGAGATCAACCTGCGGCTCACCGGCCCGGCCGTGGCCTTCATGCTGCGGGCCCGCCTCGACCAGGTGCGGGGCCCGGGCCACCTCGTCCGCACCCTGGACGCGATGCCGCTCGGCGCCCGGCTCGCCCCGGGCGCGCTGCACGACCACCTCGACCGGCTGCGGCCGCGCTGCGCCCGGCTCGACGTCACCCTCCTGCCGTTGATCCCGACGGCGGGCCACGACCCGGAGCCCGCCGTCGGCCTCGCCCTCGCCGGGCCGAGCACCGAGGCGCTGGACGCCGCGCAGGCGCTGCTCGCGGCCGCGCACCACGGGCTGGCCGGGATGTTCGAGGCGCTGCGCTGACCGATCGTCAGCGCAGGCCGTCATGACTGGGCAGCCGTCACCGCCGGGCGGTCGGCCGCCGGATCAGGAAGATCAGCACCACCAGCGCGGCCGCCATCAGCGGCACGTTGAAGGTGAACACCATCGCCGTCTCGCGCGGCCAGTCGGTGGCGTCGGTGAGCCGGTACAGGTTGTCCTGCGGCCACCAGGAGGCCAGCAGCCACACCACCGAGAGGTAGGTGAGCAGGGACAGCCTGTACGGCCGCCCCTGCCGCAGCACCGCCGGGAAGCCGAAGAAGAGGAAGGCCACCCCGGTGCCGAAGGCGAGGTTCTCGCACAGGTAGAGCAGCTCGAACCAGAAGTGGTACGCGTCGGGCACCGCCCCGAGCTGCGTCGCGCCGGGGAAGAAGACGTTGGTGCTGACCCAGGCCATGAACGAGAAGAACACCACGCAGCCGAGCACCAGGCAGCCCGGCAGGTCCGACGTGCCGCTGCGCCCGCCCCCGGCCTTGCCGCCGCCGCCCTTCCCCGTGCGCGACCCCGCCTTCGCCGATCCGGTGGCGGCGGTGTGTTTCGGCGGGGCCGGCAGCGGCAGTGCGGCGCGGTCCAGCTTGCCGGCCCGGGTGCGCGGCAGCTCCGGCACCGGGACGACGGCCTCGGGCGCGTCGCCGGCGGGCAGTTGGGCCGCCAGGTACTGGGAGAGCGACCAGCCGTCCGCCCCGTCCGCGTCCGGCGCGGTCACCGCGTACCCGACCAGGCTGCGCCGGCCCGGCCGCAGCTCCAGCTCCACCACGGCCGCCTCCCGGACCGCCGGGTGGGCGCGCAGTCGGCCCTCGGCCCGGGCCGCCGCCGCGACCCGGGAGACCACCGCGGCCTTGCGGGCGAAGGGGACCGGCCCGACCACGTGCGCGGCCCGGCCGAGGAACTCCAGGACGCCGTCGTCCCGGAGCCGCCCGATGTCCCCGGTCAGCAGTACCCGGCCGTCCGGGTCGAAGTCCGCCCGGACGAACCGGTGGCGGGTGTCGTCGGCCCGGTTGAGGTAGCCCCGGCCGAGGCCGCCGCCGGCGATCGCGATCTCGCCGGCCTGCCCCGGCGGCACCGGGGTGCCGTCCGGGCCGACCACGTACACCCGGGTGCCGGGGAACGGCCGGCCGATCAGGGAGACCCGCTCGCCGTCCTCGGTGGCCGCCGTGCCCTGCGCGTCGAAGTAGGTGCTGTCCACGCCGGCCTCGGCGAGGCCGTACACGTTGAGCACTCTGGTCCCGTCGCCGAGCAGCCGTTGGAGGCCCAACTGCTCGTCCAGGTACCACTTCTCGGCGCCGACGGTGAGCAGCCGCACGCCGGGCAGCGGCGTACCGGTCAGGGGTTCGCCTGCCTGTGGCGCGTCGCTCCGGGCGAGGTGGGCGGCCAGCCGGCGCGCGAGGCGGGCGTTCAGCTCCAGGACGGTGATCCCTTCGGCGGCCACCAGGGCGGGCAGGCCGGCGAGGTCGGCGGTGCGGTCCAGGGTGAGGTTGCGCGGGGCGACCACCAGGGTGGCTCCGGTGCCCAGAGCGCGGACCCAGTCGGCGGTGAAGACGTCGAACTCCAGGCTCGACGTCTGCAGGATCCGGTCCGCCGGGGACAGGCCGTACACCTCGCGCCAACCCCGGTACGCGGACAGCAGGTTGCGGTGCTCGACCAGGGCCCCGGTGGGCAGGCCGGTGGAGCCCGAGGTGTAGAGGACGCAGGCGAGGTCCGTCGGGCCGGTGGGCGCCCCCGGTGGGTCGGACGGCTCCTCGGTGAGGTCGGCCGTGTCCAGGCAGACGATCTGCGCCGGGCCCGCGTCGGCGAGCCGCACCCGGTGGCTCTCCTCGGTCACCACCAGGTCCGGGGCGGCGTCGGCCAGGACGTGCCGCAGCAGCGCGTCCGGCGCGCTCGGCTCCAGCGGCACGTACGCGGCGCCCGCCTTCAGCACCGCGAGCAGCGCGACGTACACCTGCGTGCCGCGGCCCAGCGCCACCGCCGCCCGGCCGCCCGGGGCCAGACCGCGCGCCGCCAGGTGGCGGGCCAGGGCGTCGGCCCGCTTGTCCAGTTCCCCGTACGTCAGCTCGGCATCGCCGCAGCGGACGGCCACCGCCTGCGGTGCCTGCCCGGCCCGCAGTTCGACCAGTCCGTGCAGCGTGTCGGCCGCCCGGTCCTCGGCCGCTTCCCCGTCGGTCGGCATCGGCGCTCCCCTCATCCCCTCCGAATCCCCCGATCATCCTCCCAACTCCCGCTGGGCGACAGGGTTCTGGAGCGTCCACTCCTCGGACGGCCCGGCTCCGCACGCGGCGACGGTTGTACTCTGCACGCAGACGGTCGGCGCCGGCCCGTCCGGTACGGCGCCCCGCCCGCACCCTGTCCGGCGCCGCACCTCGGAGGTCCGCCCCCATGAGCTCGTCCGTCCCGCCCTTCGACGGCCCGCTGCTGCGCACCCAGGACGTGGACGTCGTACGCGACGGCCGCCACCTGCTGCGCGGGATCACCCTCGCCATCGAGCCGGGCGAGCACTGGGCGCTGCTCGGCCCCAACGGCGCCGGCAAGTCGACCCTGCTCGCCCTGCTCGGTGCGGTCTCCCACCCCACCCGGGGCGAGGTGGACGTGCTCGGCCGCCGGCTCGGCCGGGTGGACATCCGCGAGCTGCGCGCCCACCTCGGGCACGTCAACCCCCGGCACCCGCTGCGCTCCCCGCTGAGCGTGCGCGAGGTGGTGCTCACCGGGCACACCAACACCATCGAGCCGGAGTGGCACCGCAAGCCCGGCCCCGAGGTGCTGGAGCGGGCCGAGCAGCTGATCGAGACGCTCGGCATGGGCGCGATCGCCGAGTCGGCGTGGACCACCCTGTCCCAGGGCGAGCGCGGCCGGGCCCTGATCGCCCGCGCGCTGATGCCGAGCCCCCGCCTGCTGCTGCTCGACGAGCCCGCCACCGGGCTGGACCTGACCGCCCGCGAGCTGCTGCTGGACAGCCTGGACCTGCTGCGCCACCAGCACCCGGAGCTGGCCAGCGTGCTGGTCACCCACCACCTGGAGGAGCTGCCGGAGAGCACCACCCACGCCCTGCTGCTGCGGGACGGGGAGTGCGTGGCGGCCGGGCCGGTGGATGAGGTGATGACCACCGAGCTGATCAGCGTGACCTTCGGCCACCCGATCCGGATCAGCCGGCACGAGGGCCGGTGGACGGCCCGGGCGGCCGCGCGCCGTACGCCGGGGCGCTGACGGGTCCGGGGCGGGGACGGGGCAGGGCGGGCAGGGCGGTCGCTCCGCTTCCGACGGGGGCGGGTGTAGACGTAAAAAAGTTTTTACGTAAGGTATGCCTTAGCTAAGGCGGGGTTGTCGCTGGTCCGACGCCCCACCGGTGCTCAACCCTGCCCCGCCCTGGCACACCCATGCCCTTTTTCCGTTGGAGCCCGCATGTCCGCCCGTCGCCGTTCCACCGCAGCCGCGCTGCTCACCCTCGCCGTGGCGACCGCCACCCTGGCGGGCTGTGCGGCGAAGAAGGACGACAAGGCGGGCGGCGCGGACGCGGTCAAGATCAACGCGACCGACACCGCCTGCGAGGTCTCCAAGACCAGCTTCCCGGCCGGCCACGTCGTCCTGGACATCAGCAACAAGGGCGGCAAGACCACCGAGGTCTACGTCTACGGCGCCGGCGACAAGATCGTCACCGAGCGCGAGAACATCGGCCCCGGCACCAAGGCCACCATCAACGCCGAGATCAAGGCCGGCTCCTACGAGATCGCCTGCAAGCCCGGCATGGTCGGCGACGGCATCCGCCAGAAGATCACCGTGACCGGCGAGGGCGCCACCGCCGCCGCCGCCGCCGACCCGCGCCTGACCGCCGCCGTCGACGCGTACCGCACGTACGCCCAGCAGCAGGCCGACGCCACCATCCCGGCCGTCGAGGCCTTCGCCGCCGCGATCAAGGCCGGCGACGTGGAGAAGGCCAAGTCGCTGTACGCGCCGTCGCGCACCGGCTGGGAGCGCACCGAGCCGGTCGCCGAGAGCTTCGGCGACGTCGACCCCAAGACCGACACCCGCGAGGACAAGCTGGAGGCCGGCCAGGAGTGGACCGGCTGGCACAAGCTGGAGAAGTCACTCTGGGCCGACGCCAAGATCGGCGACGACGAGAAGAAGCTCGCCGACCAGCTGGTCAACGACCTCAAGGACTGGCAGAAGAAGATCCCCGAGGCCGAGATCACCGCGACCAGCATGGCCAACGGCGCCAAGGAGCTGCTGGACGAGGTCGCCACCAACAAGATCACCGGCGAGGAGGACCGCTACAGCCACACCGACCTGGCCGACTTCCAGGCCAACGTCGAGGGCGCGCAGAAGGCCTACGAGCTGCTGAAGCCGGTCGCCGCCGAGAAGGACCCGGAGCTGTCCAAGACCCTGGACTCCGAGTTCACCGCGATCCAGGCCCTGCTCGCCAAGTACAAGCAGGCCGACGGCACCTTCACCTCCTACGACAAGGTCACCGAGGCCGAGCGCAAGACCTTCTCCGACGCGGTCAACTCGCTGGGCGAGCCGCTGTCGAAGCTGGCCGCCGCCGTGGTCGTCAAGTAACGACCGCGGTCCCACCCGAGCACCGTCCCCACCCCACCGACGCCGTGGCGGCCCGAAGCGGCCGCCACGGCATCGGCGAGTCAGCACAGAGAAGGATCCGCCCGCCGATGGACGCCGAGAACGCCAAGGGCACCAAGAACCCCGAGAACCCTGAGGGCACCGCGAACCCCGAGGGCACCGCGAACGCCCCGGCCGCTGCCGCCGGTGGCGCCGTCAGCCGACGGGCCGTGATCGGCTGGGCCGGCGCGGGCGTCGCGCTCGGCGCCGCCGCCGTCGGCTCGGTCGCCGCCGCCACCCGGCAGGACGACCAGGCCCCGGCCCCGGCCGCCCAGACCGGCGCCGACGTGCCCTTCTACGGCGAGAACCAGTCCGGCATCGCCACCCCGGTCCAGGACCGCCTGCACTTCGCCGCCTTCGACGTCTCCGAGAAGGCGACCCGCGAGTCGCTGGTCAAGATGCTCAAGGAGTGGACCAAGGCCGCCGCCGCGATGACCGGCGGCCGCGAGGTCGGCACCGGCGCCGCCGGCGGCCTGCCCGAGGCACCGCCGGACGACACCGGCGAGGCCCTCGGCCTGCCCGCCTCCCGGCTCACCCTCACCATCGGCTTCGGCCCCACCCTGTTCGACCAGGACGGCGTCGACCGCTTCGGCCTCCGCGCCAAGCGCCCCGAGGCCCTGATCGACCTGCCGAACTTCAAGGGCGACAAGCTCGACCCGCTGCGCAGCGGCGGCGACCTCTGCGTCCAGGCCTGCGCCGACGACCCGCAGGTCGCCGTGCACGCGATCCGCAACCTGGCCCGGATCGGCATGGGCACCGTCAACATCCGCTGGTCCCAGCTCGGCTTCGGCAAGACCTCCTCCACCACCCCGGACGCCCAGACCCCGCGCAACCTGCTCGGCTTCAAGGACGGCACCCACAACATCGCGGGCACCGACGGCGCCGGGCTGGCCGAGCACGTCTGGGCCGCCCCCGGCGACGGCCCCGAGTGGATGACCGGCGGCTCCTACCTGGTCGCCCGGCGGATCCGGATGCACATCGAGACCTGGGACCGCGCCTCGCTCAAGGACCAGGAGGACACCTTCGGCCGCACCAAGGGCGAGGGCGCCCCCTACGGCAAGGTCAAGGAGCACGACGCGCCGGACCTCAAGGCGATGCCCGCCGGCTCGCACGTCGCGCTGGCCCACCCGGACGCCAACAACGGCCTGATGATCCTGCGCCGCGGCTTCTCCTTCACCGACGGCACCGACGGCCTCGGCCGCCTGGACGCCGGCCTGTTCTTCCTCGCCTACCAGCGCGACACCCGCAAGGCCTTCGTGCCGCTCCAGCAGCGGCTCGCGGCCGGCGACAAGCTCAACGAGTACATCCAGCACGTCGGCTCCGCCCACTTCGCCTGCCCCGCGGGCGTCCGCAAGCCCGGGGAGTGGTGGGGCCAAGCGCTCTTCGGCTGATCCCCCGCCCCGTTCAACCCCCCGAGGAGAGTGCCGTGTTCGGCAACTACCTGATCGGCCTGCGCGAAGGCCTCGAAGCCAGCCTGGTCGTCTGCATCCTGATCGCCTACCTGGTCAAGACCGGCCGCAGGGACAAGCTGCCGCCGGTGTGGATCGGCGTCGCCTCCGCCGTGGTGCTCAGCATGGTCTTCGGCGCCGTGCTGCAGTTCGGCTCGTCGCAGCTCACCTTCGAGGCCCAGGAGGCGCTGGGCGGCTCGCTGTCGATCATCTCGGTCGGGCTGGTCACCTGGATGGTGTTCTGGATGCGCCGCACCGCCCGGCACCTGAAGACCGAACTGCACGGCAAGCTGGACGCGGCCATCGCCATGGGCACCACGGCCCTGGTGGTCACCTGCTTCCTGGCGGTCGGCCGCGAGGGCCTGGAGACCGCGCTGTTCATCTGGTCGGCGGTGCAGGCCACCAACGACGGCTACAACCCGCTGATCGGCGCCGCGCTCGGCCTGCTCACCTCGGTGGTGCTCGGCTGGCTGTTCTACCGCGGCGCGCTGAAGATCAACCTGGCCAAGTTCTTCACCTGGACCGGCGCGATGCTGGTGGTCGTCGCGGCCGGCGTGCTCGCCTACGGCGTGCACGACCTCCAGGAGGCCGGCTGGCTGCCCGGCCTGCACAGCGTGGCCTTCGACATCAGCAGCACCATCCCCAAGGACAGCTGGTACGGCACCCTGCTCAAGGGCGTGTTCAACTTCCAGCCGGACCCGACGGTGCTGCAGCTCGTGGTCTGGCTGCTCTACCTGGTGCCGACCCTCGCCGTGTTCTTCGGCCTGTTCAGCGGCAAGGCGAAGCCCGTCGCCGCCAAGCCGGCCGCCTGACCCCTTCGTTCGGCGAACCGCCCCGCCCCGTCCGGCACCCCGCCGGGCGGGGCGGTGTCGTGTGCGGCGCTATATCCCGTACAGGCAGAGGAAGATGATGAAGGCGACCAGCCCGACGGCCGCGGCGATCCACGGGCCCGGCGCGAACTCCTGCCGGACGTACCCGGCTTCGTGCGTCTGCGACAGGTGCTGGGAGGCCTTCGCCTGCGCGCCGAACGCCGCCGACCTGCGGTAGCCGCAGCTCTCGCAGACCACGCGCCGGGTGTTGTTCCGCCCCGAGACGACCTTCACCGCGTGCTGGTGCCCGTGCGGGTCCTCGCCCGTGAACCGGCTGGTCTCCATAACCTTTGGCCCCCTTCGCCTCGCCCCTGTGCGCGCGAGCATCCTTGCACGCACCACCGACAGCCGTACCCCGGTGGGACCGGGATACGCCGGAGCCCCGGACGGTCGAGGACCGTCCGGGCTCCCGCCGGTTCCGGGCGGGGCGGTGTCCGGTGGTCCGGCGGGCGGCTGCGGCCGGGTTTTCGCGGTCGGCGTCCCCGCGGTATCGGTGGTCA